>JANQFP010000102.1 GCA_028277795.1 Rhodospirillales bacterium | reverse complement strand
ATGCTGGAGCATCGCCAGCGCGACCCGACGCCCCGGCGCGCAAACTCAAGGCACCCGAAGGGCGAACTGGAAAGGCGGCCCTGCGGCGTCGCGACCGCTCGACGATGTCCCTGCATCGCCGTCGCGGCCACTCCTGGCATGGCCGCCTTTCCAGTTCGTTGAAAAACACCATAAACCTCTCGGACAGGCTCTGAGCCCCCTGCCGGCGCCGCGGGCCTACTCCAGGGGCTCGAGGCCGGCGAGCAGGGTCGGGATCAGCTCGGTGACCGTGGGGTGGATGTGGACGGCCCGCTGGATCACCGTGTAGGGCGCGTCGGCATACATGACGTCGAGCAGGGAATGGATGATCTCGTCGCCGCCGATGCCCAGGATGGCGGCGCCGAGGATGCGCTCGGTCTCGGCGTCCACCAGGATCTTCATGAACCCCTGGGTCTCGCTGCGTTCCCGCGCCCGGCCGACCCGCGCCATCGGCATCTTGCCGACCAGCGCCGGGCGTCCCGATTCGCGGACCTCCCGCTCCGTCATGCCGACCCGGCCCAGCGGCGGGTCGATGAACAGCCCGTAACACGTGATGCGGTCGGTGACCCGCCGGGGATCGTTGTCGAACAGGTTGGCGGCCAGGATCTCGTAGTCGTTGTATGACGTGTGGGTGAAGGCCCCGCGGCCGTTGACGTCGCCGATGGCCCAGATGCCCGGCACGTTGGTGCGCAGCTGGTCGTCGACCACGATGAAGCCGCGCTTGTCGGTCTCGACGCCGGCCGCATCGAGGCCCAGATCGTCGGTGTTGGGGACCCGGCCCACGGCCAGCAGCACGTGGGAGCCGACCACCTCCTCGGGGCCGTCCGCACAGCTCGCCGTGACCGCCACCCGGCCGCCCCGTTTCGCCAGCCCCATGCAGTCGGCGCCGAGACGGACCTCGACGCCTTCGGTCTCGACGATCTCCCGGACCGCGTCGGAGACGTCCTCGTCGTCGCGGGCGATCAACCGCGGCCCCCGCTCCATGACGGTGACCCGGCTGCCGAAGCGGCGGTACATCTGGGCGAACTCTAGACCGATGTAGCTGCCGCCGATGACCACCAGGTGCTCGGGCAGGGTGTCGACCTCCATCATCGACGAGTTGGTCAGGTAGTCCACCTCGTCGACGCCCGGCATGGGCGGCACGAAAGCGCGGCCGCCCACGTTGAGCACGATGCGCTCCGCCTCCAGCAGGTCGCCGTTGACACGGACCGTGTTGGGTTCCTCCAGGCGGCCATGGCCCTCGTACACGGTCAGGTTCTCCATGCCCTTGAGCCAGTTGGTGACGCCCTGGTTGGACTGGCGCACCACCTCGTCCTTGCGCGCCTTGACCCGTTTCATGTCGACGCCGATGGGCCCGTCGATGGTGACGCCGAAGTCGGCGCCGCGCCGGGCCATGTAGGCGGCCCGGGCGCTGGCCACCAGGGTCTTGGTGGGGATGCAGCCCACGTTGACGCAGGTGCCGCCGAACAGCTTGCGCTCGATGATGGCGGTCTTCATGCCCTCCTGGGTCATGCGCTGCGCCAGCGACGGCCCGGCCTGACCGGTGCCGATGATGATAGCGTCGAACCTCTCCGCCATGGCCCTGCTCCCGTTCCTCGATGCGGCCCACCGCCTCTCGCATATGGGCGCGTCCACGCCCGGTATCGATACCGGGGGCGCCCCCCGAAAGAGCCGCCGCCGATGCACGTTCGATGAGGGTTGCGGCGCGGGGGTTACGGAGAAACCTGATCGCCGGGCACGGCCCGCGCTTCGATGGTATAGAGCGACACGCCCTCCGTCTGACCGCGCAACTGGGTCGCGCCGACCGGACTCAGGGGAATGCCGTCGGCCAGGCGGGCCGTCGTCTCGGTGATCAGGATGGTCGTACCCATCTCCTTGTTCAACCCCTCCACCCGGGCGGCCCGGTTGACGGCGTCGCCGTGCACCGTGTAGGTCAGCCGGCCCTCGGCGCCCACGGCGCCGGCGACCACGGAGCCGGTGTTGATCCCGATGCGGGCGCGCAGGGTCTCGCCGCCGAAGGTCTCGCTGGCGACGGCCGCATCCATGGCCATGGCCGCGCGGCACGCCCGCACCGCGTGATCCGACGCCGTCAAGGGTACGTTGAAGGTTGCCATGATCGCGTCGCCCTGGAACTGGGTGATCACGCCGCCATGGTCCTCGATGATGTCGGCCATGCGCGAGAAGTACGCGTTCAGAACCTCGACGATACGGGTCGGCCCCAGCGCCTCGGTCAAGGCCGTGAAACCGGCGATATCGGAGAACAGGATGGTCGCCTCGGCCTGCGTGGGCGTCAGTCCACCGCCTTCGGCGAGCAGCGTCTCGGCGATCGGCTCGGGCACGTAGCGGCCCAGCGTCCGCCGAATCACCTCCCGCTCCGCGAGCCCTGCGATCATGCGGTCGAACGACGACATGGCACCGCTGAGTTCGGCAATGCGGCTGCGCGGGAAGGGCGGCACGTCGTCGAGGCGGTCATCGCGCACCGCCTCGGCGGCCCGCGCCAGGGAGCGGATCGGCGGGACCAGGGCATGTGCCAGAAGGGCGCTCAGGATGACGGCGACGACGAACACTCCGAAACCGACCTCGATCGCCAGGTCGAGACGACGCACCACGTCACTGGCGTGCGTAACGTTGATGTAGGCGCCCACATTCCACGGGACGGGCCCGTACCCCTCCACGGTCCGATAAAGGAACACGTATTGCCGCTCGCCGATGTCGGCCGCGACGGCTCGCGTGCCGCCCCTCTGTTCGATCATGACCAGGTCCTGGTAGTCCGCGGACCAGATCCGTTCGAGCACCGGGTCTCCCAGCTCGGTCAGCGGCACGAGGGCGGAGCGTCCCCGGTAGATGGAATCGACATCGGCGATGGCCTGTTCGTCGAGGGGACGCCAGTCGATCATGAGCGGATGGGCGAGCACCTCCGAGCGTCCGGCCAGCACGAACGCGTTGTCCGTTATGCGCGCCAGGCCAAGAGACAGGTCCGCCATGGGCACGGCGAAGGTGAGGTACCCGAGGTACCCGTCCCGATCGACGAGGGGCGTATGGTAGACGATCACGCCGGCCTCCAGGGTGTCGAGCCAGAACGGCGGCCCCCACCAGGATTTGCGGTCCGCGGCCGGCGCATCGACCAGGCGCCTGACCAAGGGGTGGTCCGACGCATCGACCGTCGGAACTCGGCCAGCGCCGCGGATCCACTGGTGGATGAAGCCGCGGCGGTCGAGCAGCGCCACCAGACCGATCTGCGGCGTCGCCGCCAGCGCGGCGTCGAAGAAGAACGACACCCGCTCCGCATCCGGTTTGCGGAGAGGCAGCCGGCCGTCGGCGACCCGTGCGGCGATCCGGCGTGCCTGCGCCTCCACGGGGCGTAGGCGCCCGTCGATCGTGTCGACCATGTGGTCGACCAAGCTCTCCACCCTCTTGGTCAGGAGGTCGCGCGTATTCTGGAACGCGGTCGCAAGCCCCAGGTAGAGCGCCAGCGCGATGCCCACGGCGGTCACGCCGCCGAAACCGACAATCAGGATGGTGCGGATGGATATGGTGAACAGCCGACCCATTGGCGCAGTTTGTCCCGCGGACGCGCCGGACGCGAGGCAAATCCCCCTGCCCGAGCCGCTATGCCTCCCCGGTGTTCGGGCCCGGGCACACGGACCGGCTGCGCACCCTGGAGACGGACCCTAGCGCCGCCGGGCCCTTGTTGCGGGCCGGGGACTCCGTGGTGTACGCGACCTTTGACGGCGCCGTCGAAAGCGCGGTGTGCGCCGTCGATCGCCCGGAACGCTATTTCTGATCCGTCGATGCGGAGCCGTCACCCCTGGATCGACACTTCGCAGAGCTTCTGCATGTCGGCGGGAACGGTGTCGGGGCAGCGGCCGCACGCCTGGTTGGCGGGGACGGCCAGGTCCATCTTCTTCGGATACGGCAGGCCCAGGTCGTCCATGAGGGCGACGAAGTCCTCGAGCGACCGGCCGCCGCCCAGGCGCGGGTTGCGCTGGCGCTCCTGGGCCACCGTAGAGATCCGGCGCCCCTGGTAGTCGTGGCCTGGGAAGACGAGCGTGTCGTCGGGCAGGGCGAACAGCCGGTCGTGCACCGAGCGGTAGAGGGTCCGCGCGTCGCCGCCCTGGAAGTCGGTGCGGCCGCAGCCGTCGATGAGCAACGCGTCGCCGGTCAGCACCCGGCCGCCGTCGCGGCTCTCGATCAGGTAGGCGTGATGGGCATCCGTGTGGCCGGGCGTGAACAACGGCTGCAGGGTGACGGATCCGACGGTCAGCGGGGAATCCTCGGCCACCCCCAGGTCGGCGCAGCCCAGGCCGTCGAGGGCCGGGGCGGCGATGCGGCAGTCCACCAGGCTCTTGAGCTTCAGCGCCGAGGTCAGGTGGTCCGCGTGGATGTGGGTCTCCAGGGTCCACGCCAGGCGCAGCCCCAGCGACCGCACCGCGTCCAGGTCGCGCTCGAAGGTCTCCAGCACCGGATCGACCAGCAACGCGTCGCGGCTGTCGGGACATCCGATCAGATACGTATAGGTGCTGGAGTCGGGCTCGAAAAGCTGGCGGAAGATCATGATGCGGGTCCGGTGTGGTGAAGCCCCCGCCCCACCATCTGGTGCCGCGGGCCGCCCGTGTGTAGGCCCGTCACGCATTGGATCGCAAGAAGCGGGAAGACGGCCGGACTGGCCTTCGTTACGGTGCCGGCCACTGCCTGGGACCGGCGAGGAGACCATGCGCCAAGCGGCGATCCACAAGTCCATGACGCCCCTGGAATGGGGCCTGCTCCTGGCCCTGTCGGTGCTGTGGGGCGGGTCGTTCTTCTTCAACGGCGTGGCCGTGCAGGAGTTGCCGACGGTCACGGTGGTGGTCGGGCGCGTCGCCCTGGCCGCCGTCATCCTTTGGATGGCCATGGTGTTCATGGGTGTCCGCATGCCCACCGGCCGGCGCGTGTGGCAGGCGTTCCTGGCCATGGGTGTGCTCAACAACGTGGTGCCCTTCACCCTCATCGTGTGGGGCCAGACCCACATCGCCTCGGGCCTGGCGGCGATCCTCAACGCCACTACGCCGCTGTTCACGGTGATCGTCGCCCACGGGCTGACCACCGACGAGAAGATGACCGGCGGGCGCCTGCTGGGCGTCCTCGTCGGACTGATCGGCGTGGCGGTCATGATCGGCATCGACGCGGTGGGCGATCTGGGGGCCGACACCCTGGCCCAGGTGGCGTGCGTGGCGGCAGGCCTGTCCTATGCGTTCGCCGGCGTGTTCGGCCGGCGGTTCCGGGCCCTGGGCGTCGCCCCCATGGCCACGGGACAGGTGACGGCATCGAGCGTCATCCTGCTCCCCGTCATGCTCGTGGTCGACCAGCCCTGGACCCTGCCGGTGCCGGGGATGACGACGTTGGGAGCGCTGATGGGCCTGGCCGCGCTGTCGACGGCGCTGGCCTACGTGCTCTATTTCCGCATCCTCGCCACCGCCGGCGCCACCAACCTGCTGCTGGTGACGTTCCTCATCCCGGTCAGCGCCAGCGTCCTCGGGATCCTCTTCCTCGATGAAACGCTTCTTTCCAGGCACTTGATGGGCATGGCGGCGATCGGCGCCGGTCTGGCCGCCGTCGACGGACGGCCCGCGCGGGCGATCGCCGCCTGGGTCGCCCGACGGCGGCGCCGCGCGGCACCATCGCGTTGAGCGCCGGCGGACGCGAATTGCAGTTGCGCCGGTCGGGGTGGCCCGGTGTATGAAGGCGTCACGGCCCGTTTCTTGAGGAGGTCACCGTGAGCCCTTCGGCACAGACCATGATACGGCGCGCCGGCGTGCTGCTGCTGGCTCTGGTCGCCGCGGGGACGCTTGGAGCCTGCGAGGAAAGCGTCGTCGAGCAGAAGGACGTGGTCCGCCCCGTCCGGGCGTTGAAGGTGGCCGACGCGTCCAACTTCCAGCGTCGGTGGTTCTCCGGGCGGGCCAAGGGCACCCAGGAGATCGATCTGTCCTTCCGCGTCTCCGGTCCATTGATCGAACGCCGGGTCGATGTCGGCGCCGAGGTGGAGAAGGGCGACGTGGTCGCGCGCATCGATCCGGCCACCTTCAAGGCCGACGTGGACCGCGCCGAGGCCGACCTGGCGCGGGCCGAGGCGGCGCTGGCCAACGCCGCCGAGCAATTGAAGCGCAAGCAGTTCCTGGTCGAGAGGGGCCACGAATCGAAGGCGGTCCTGGACGAGTTCCTGGCCAACGAGAAGGAAGCGCGGGCTGCCGTGGCCGCCGCCAAGGCCGCGTTGAAGCGCATGAAGCTGGACCTGGGCTACACGGTCCTGCGGGCGCCGTTCGATGGCGTGGTGGTCAAGACCTACGTGGAGAACTTCCAGGACGTGCGGTCCCGGCAGCCCATCCTGCGCCTGGTCGATCACTCGCGCATCGAGATGGTGGTCGATATCCCTGAAAGCCTGATTTCCCAGGCCCACACGGTGAGCCGTGTGGTGGTCGAATTCGACGCCTTTCCCGACATCCTGGTGGCGGCCAGGATAAAGGAGATCGGCACCGAAGCGTCGGAGGCCACCCGCACCTACCCGGTGACCATCATCATGGAGCAGCCGCCGGGCGCGAATATCCTCCCCGGCATGGCCGGCAAGGCCACCCGGGGAGACGTCGGACCCGACGAACTGGAGGGGGCCCAGATCGTGGTGCCGGAAACCGCGATCCTGACCAGGGACGACCCGGCGAAGACGTTCATCTGGATCATCGACGAGGCGGCCAAGACCGTCTCGACCCGGGAAGTGAAGACCGGCGACGTGGTCGACCAGGGCATCGTGGTGTCGGACGGCCTGCAGCCGGGCGAATGGGTCGTCACCGCCGGCGTGCACTACCTGAGGGAAGGGCAGGAAGTCCGCATCCTCGACCAATGACGCGGGTGGGCTGAGCAGGAAACGGACTCATGAACCTCGCCGCCGTCGCCATCAAGAACCGCGCCGTCACCTATTTCTCCGCCGCCCTACTGGTCATCGGCGGCATCGCCAGCTTCTTCCAACTGGGCCAGCTCGAGGACCCGACCTACACCGTCAAGACGGCCTCCATCGCAACCACCTATCCCGGCGCCAGTCCGGCCGAGGTGGAGCTGGAGGTCACCGACCGCATCGAGCTGGCGATCCAGGAAATGGCCGAGGTCGACTTCATTGAGTCGTTCTCCCGCGCCGGCTTCTCCCTGGTCAAGGTGACGATCAAGCCCGACTACTGGTCGGACCGGCTGCCCCAGGTGTGGGACAAGCTGCGCCGCAAGATCAGTGACATCGAGGGCAGCCTGCCCCCGGGCGTCGGCAGGCCCGACGTGGGTGACGATTTCGGCGACGTCTTCGGCTTCCAGCTGGCGGTCACCGGCGACGGGTTCACCTACGCCGAGTTGGAGGACTACGCCAAGCAACTGAAGAAGGAGCTCAGCCTGGTCGACGGCGTCGCGCGGATCGACTTGTGGGGCGCCCAGCAGAAGGTCATCTATCTGGACGTCTCGCAGACCCAGCTCACCGAGGTCGGTCTCAACGAGGCAAGCTTCGTGGCGACCCTTCAGGTCCAGAACGCCGTCGTCGATGCCGGCAGCGTGGACCTGCCCAGCAAGCGCCTGCGCATCGCGCCCTCGGGGACGTTCCTGACCCCGGCGGACATCGGCGACCTGACCATCCGGCCGAGCGCCATGGAGACCGCGCAGAGCGGAGCCGCTCCCTCGGGCGAGATCATCCGCGTCCGCGACATCGGCACCGTGCGCGAGGGCTATGCCGAGCCACCGCTCCAGATCCTGCGGTTCAACGGCGTGCCGGCCATCGGCATCTCCATCGCCAATGAGCCGGGAATCAACATCGTCGACATGGGCCGCGCGGTGGACGCGCGCTTGACGGAGTTGATGGCCCACATCCCCATCGGCATCGAGGCTCACAAGGTCCATTGGCAATCGGATGTGGTCAGCGAGTCCGTCGACGGTTTCCTGATCAGCTTCGCGGAAGCGGTCGGCATCGTGCTGATCGTCCTGACCGTGTTCATGGGGTGGCGGAGCAGCCTGGTCATCGGTTTCGCGTTGGTTTTCACCATCCTCGGCACCTTCATCCTGATGGCGGTGTTCGGGATCGACCTGCAGCGGATGTCGCTGGGTGCGCTGGTCGTCGCGCTGGGCATGATGGTCGACAACGCCATCGTGGTGGCCGACGGGTACCTGGTCAGGGTGCGACGGGGAGAAGACCGCGAGCGGGCGGCCATCGAGGCCGCGCGGGTCCCGGCGTGGCCGCTGTTGGGCGCGACCGTCGTCGCCGTGATGGCGTTCTATCCGATCTTCGCCTCGCCCGAGGGTGTCGGGGAGTATTGCCGCACCCTGTTCACCGTGATCGCCATCTCGTTGCTGGTGAGCTGGGTCGTGTCCATGACCCTCACACCGCTCCAATGCATCGACATGTTGAAAGTCAAGGTGCCCGAGTCGGGCGCGGACCCTTACGGCTCCAGGTTCTACAAGACCTACCGTGGCCTCCTCGGCGGCGCCATCAAGGCCCGGTGGCTGACCGTCGGCGTCATGCTGGCCCTGCTGGCTGCGGCGGTTTTCGGGTTCGGCCAAGTGCGCCAGCTGTTCTTCCCGGAAAGCTCCATGACCAAGTTCATGATCGACGTCTGGATGCCCGAGGGCACCCGCATCCAGAAGGTCTCGGCGGCCTTGCGCACCGCCGAACAAGAGCTGACGGACGATGACCGGGTGCAGGGTGTGGCCACCTTCATCGGATCGGGCCCGCCGCGTTTCTACCTGCCCGTGGAGCCGGAGCTGCCTTACCAGTCCTTCGGCCAACTGGTCGTCAATGTCGACGATGTGCATGAGATCGACGGTCTGATCGCCGACCTCACACCGTGGTTCCGGGAGGCTTTCCCCGACGCGTTGCCCGTGCTCCGCAAATACGGTGTGGGGCCAAGCAACTCTTGGAAGGTGGAGGTCCGGGTCAGTGGCCCCGCCGAAGCCGACCCCGGGTTGCTGCGCAAGGTGGCGGGCGACATCCGGACCACCATCGATGCCAACCCCAGAGCCGCCTATTCACGCACCGATTGGCGCCAGCGGGTGCAGAAGATCGTGCCGCAATACAACCAGGAGCGCGCCCGCTGGGCCTCGGTGACCCGGGAGGATTTGGCGCGGACCAGCAAACGGGCCTTCGACGGGCGGACCATCGGGCTCTTTCGGCAAGGCGACGACCTCGTACCCATCGTTCTGCGCCATGTCGAAGAAGAGCGCCGTGTCGTGGGCGCCATCGACGTGCTGCAGATCCAGCCCGCCTTGTCGACCGAGACCGTGCCCGTGGCCCAGGTGGTCGACGGCGTCGCGACGGCGTGGGAGGATCCGCTCATCTGGCGGCGCGACCGGCGGCGGACCATCACCATCCAGGCCAACCCGGTTCCCGGGGTGACCGCGCCGTCGCTGCACGCCGCCATCGTCAAGGACGTGGAGGCCGTCGACCTGCCGCCCGGCTATACGCTGGAATGGGGCGGGGATTTCGAGGACTCCCGGGACGCCAATCAGTCCCTGGTTCCGGGCATTGTCCCGGCGGTGGCGGTCATGGCCTTCATCATCGTCGCCCTGTTCAACGCCTTCCGGCCGCCCATGATCATTCTGTGCACCATCCCCTTCGCGCTAATCGGGATCACGGTGGGCCTTCTCGCGTTCGACGTGCCGTTCGGGTTCATGGCCCTGCTCGGCGCCATGAGCCTGTCGGGCATGATGATCAAGAATGCCATCGTGCTGTTGGACCAGATCGACATCGAGCTGGCGGATGGCAGGTCGCCCTACGATGCCGTCATGGCGTCGGCCGTCTCCCGCCTGCGCCCGGTGATGATGGCGTCCGGCACCACGGTGCTGGGGGTCATCCCGCTGCTGCAGGACCTGTTCTGGGTCGGCATGGCGGTGACCATCATGGCCGGGCTGACGGTGGGTTCGTTCCTGACCATGGTGCTGCTGCCCGTGCTCTACGCCGTCTTCTACCGCATCAAACACGAGGGTCGTTCCGCCGCGCCGGTCCCGAATCCCGCCTAGCCCGCATTTCTCACATCCGCCATGGTCTGCGCGGTGCCGTCCCGCCGACAGGGCAGGAGAGCCGCGCCGCGCGATGCGGGGCCATCGGGCAAGCG
>JANQFP010000100.1 GCA_028277795.1 Rhodospirillales bacterium | reverse complement strand
ATGCTGGAGCATCGCCAGCGCGACCCGACGCCCCGGCGCGCAAACTCAAGGCACCCGAAGGGCGAACTGGAAAGGCGGCCCTGCGGCGTCGCGACCGCTTGACGATGTTCCCGCATCGCCGTCGCGGCCGCTCCTGGCATGGCCGCGTTTCCAGTTCGTTGAAAAACAACATGAACCTCTCGGACGGGCTCTAAGGTCCCGATCCGACCACTCCCGCCGCCGCCTATCATTGCCAACAGGCCGCGGAAAAGCTGGTCAAGGCGGTTCTCGTCGATGAGGGCGTCCACCCGCCGCGCAGCGATAACATCGGCGCTCTGGTCGACCTCCTTGCGCCCGGCCACCCGCTTCGTGACGTTCTCGCCGAGCTCGAACCGTTCACGGTCTATGCGGTCGCCTATCGCTATCCCATCGGGGACGTGCTGGCCAGTCCTCCGGATCCTTCGCCAAACGAAGCGGACGACTGGATCGAACTCATCGAGCGCGCCAGAGCGGCGGTCGAGCAGGCTCTCGGGTGATCGCCTGACCCGTTTGGAATTCGCACGCGCGGCCCCGCGACATCTCCTTTGCGTCGCAACAACGATTCCGGTAGCGTGCATCCCCCGCAATGGGAAGGCACCCGTAGCTCAGCTGGATAGAGCGCTGCCCTCCGAAAGCGCCAGAGCGATAAAATCTCCTTGAAAATCAGTATGTTGTTCGGGCGCTGTCGCACCCAAAAACCGGAACAAAACGGGATAATCCGGGATAGTGTCGAATAAGGCGGGCACGGTTTGGGCACATTGTATCCAACCAGGATTCGGTCGCCGAAAATGCCAATGCGCTGCCTTTGGAAAAAGCGCTTTCATGCTTCGGGTGAGCGAGTGATTTCGGGCACAGTTCTGTGCCCGGATCGGGGAGAGGGGTAGGCACTGCATTAATGCGCCGCCTCCAAGTTGCGCGCACCGAATGCTCCAGAACCGCCGCCACTACGCTGCCCATTGGGCTGACAGGGCTTCCGCCTGTTCCAGCACCAGCCGCACCGCGGCATCCTCAATGTCGGGGGGATAGCCGTATTCCCTCAGGATGCGTTTGACCATAACGCGGATGCGGGCGCGGGCGTTCTCGCTATGCTGCCAGTCCACGCCGGTATTGGCCTTGACCTTCACCAAGAGCTCATGGGCGATAACCCGTAGGCGTTCGTCGCCCATCACCTCCCGCGCGCTCTTGTTGTCGGCCAGCGCGTCGTAGAAGGCGATCTCGTCCGTGCTCAGGCCCTCTTCCTCACCCCGCCGACGCGCCTCTTCGATGTCCTTCGCCAGCTTGATCAGTTCCTCGATCACCTGGACGGTGGTGATGGCGTTGGTGTGGTAGCGGTTGATGGCCAGTTGGAGACGCTGGGAGAACGAGCGGAACTGCACGACGTTGGTCCGGGTCTGTGACCTGATCTCGCCATTGATCAACTTCTTCAGGGCTTCCAGGGCGAGGTTCTTCTTCTCCATGCCCCGCACCTCTTCCAGGAAGTCGTCGGACAGGATGGAAATGTCGGCGGCCTCGATCCCGGCCGCTTCAAGGATGTCCACGATCTCCGTCGAGACCACGGCCCGGCTGACGATCTGCTGCACGGCCAGGTCCCGCTCGGCCTTGCCCGATCCGCCATTGCCGGTGTCGGCCGTCTTGACGAGGGCTGCGCGCACGGTCTGGAAGAAGCCCACCTCGTCCCGGATGTCCTTCGCCTCGTCACTCGCCGCAGCCAGGGCGAACGCCTTGGAGAGCGCCAGCACGGCGTCCGAGTAGCGCCGCCAAGCCCTCTTCTTCCGGTCCTCCGAGGTCTCTCGTTCGGCGCCTTTCCGCAGCATCTCCTGAACCCACTCCATGGCCCCGGCGACGGCGATCAACCGCTCTTGGGGCGTGCCCGAGATGGCGTTCGCGTAGTCGAAACCGTGGAACATGTCGCGGACGATCTCATACTTCTCCAGCAACACGGCCACCGCTTCCGCCTCGTCGATGCCGGTCTGCTCGCGGTCGCGGTCGGAATACTGGGCGAGGGCGTTCTTCAGGTTCTGGGCGAGGCCGATGTAGTCCACGATCAGCCCGCCGCCTTTGTCCCGGAATACCCGATTGACCCTGGCGATGGCCTGCATCAGCCCATGGCCCCGCATGGGCTTGTCCACGTACATGGTGTGCAGGCAGGGCACGTCGAAACCGGTCAACCACATATCCCGCACCAGAACGATCTTGAGCGGGTCGCTCGGGTCCTTGATGCGATCAGCCAGGTCCTGGCGTCCCGCTTTGTTGCGGATGTGCCGTTGCCATTCCGGGGGGTCCGAGGCGGAGCCGGTCATCACCACCTTGATCTCGCCGGCCTTGTCGTCGTCGGAATGCCATTGGGGCCGCAGCGCTGCGATCTCGTCATAGAGGGCGACGCAAATACGGCGGCTCATGCAGACGATCATCGCCTTTCCCTGCATGCCCGCGACTCGGCTCTCGAAGTGATCCACGATGTCCGCGGCCACCTGCTCGAGGCGTTTTTCGGACCCCACCAGAGCCTCGACCCGCGCCCACTTGCCCTTGAGCCGTTCGGCCTCAGTCTCCCCCGCTTGTTCGACGATGGCCTCCACCTCAGCGTCGATCCTTGGCTGCTCGTTTTCGTCCAATTCGATCCTGGCCAGCCGGCTCTCGTAGTAGATGGGCACCGTCGCGCCGTCCTCGACGCCCCGCTGAATGTCGTAGATGTCGATGTAGTCGCCGAACACTGCCGGAGTGTTCACGTCCCCCGCCTCGATGGGCGTGCCCGTGAAGCCGATGAACGAGGCGTTCGGCAGAGCGTCCCGCAGGTACTTGGCGAAGCCATAGGAGACCTCCCCGCTCTCCCGCGCCACCTTGGCTTTGAACCCGTACTGGCTGCGGTGGGCCTCGTCGGCGATGATCACGACGTTGCGCCGGTCGGTCAGCACCGGATGGGCGATGGTCCCTTTGTCCGGCAGGAACTTCTGGATGGTGGTGAACACGACCCCACCCGACTGCACCGACAACAACTCCATCAGGTGATCGCGGCTTTCCGCCTGCACCGGCGTTTGGCGGATCAGCTCCTTGCAGCCGGCGAAGGTGCTGAAAAGCTGGTCGTCCAAGTCGTTGCGGTCGGTGATCAGCACCAGCGTCGGGTTCTCCATGTCCGGGTGCACGATGATCCGGCCGGCGTAATAGACCATGAGCAGGCTCTTGCCCGAGCCCTGGGTATGCCAGATGACGCCCACGCGCCGGTCGCCACCGGGCCGGGTCGCGTTGACGGTGCACGTCACCGCATGCCGCACCGCGTGGTACTGGTGATATCCGGCAATCTTCTTGACCAGCCTGCCGCCGTCGGTGTCGAACACCACGAACCCCAGCAGGTAGTCCAGGAAACGGGATTTCTCGAACACGCCCTCGATCAGGGTCGCCATTTCCGGCCACCCCTTGGGAGCGATGTCCCGGCCGTCCACCGTGCGCCACGGCATGAAGCGCTCAATATCGGCGGTGAGCGAGCCGATCCGCGCCAGCACCCCGTCCGAGGTCACCAGGACCGCGTTGGTCCGGAACAGCGACGGGGTTTCGGCCTTGTAGGTCTGCAACTGGTTGAACGCGCCTTCCAGGGTCGCGTCCTCGTCGCCGGGGTTCTTGAGTTCGACGACGCCCAGCGGCAGCCCGTTGACGAACACCACCACGTCAGGACGGCGGTTGTTCCCGTTCTCGATGACGGTGAACTGGTTGACGGCCAACCAGTCGTTGGCGTCCGGGTTCTCGAAGTCGATCAACCACGCCTTGTCCCCGGCGATGGTTCCGTCGTCCCGTGCCACCTCCACGTCCACGCCGTCCACGATCATGCGGTGAATACGTCGGTTCTCCTCGACCAGCGACGGCATTTCCGACCGTTCAAGCTTGCGGACCACATCCTCCAACACGTCGGCCGGCAGGTGGGGGTTGATGCGGGCGAGGGCACCCTTCAAACGCCCAATGAGAAGCACGTCGGCGAAATTGCGCCGCTCCGCTGCGGGGCCATCCGGAGCGATCTCGGTTCCGAATTTCGTCTCGTAGTCCAGGCCCCCGAACCAGCCGAGCCCGGCTTCCTCGACCGTGGCTTCGGAGAAGCCCCGGCTCACTCGACGGCCTCCTCCTCGGCACCTGCGGGATGCCAGTCGTCGGCATCGAGCACCTTCACGCGCTCGCGAAAGACGGTGTTTAGGCGTTCCAGGTTTTCGGCGATCCAGGCGTGCTGGTTCGGCCAGTCGGCCTCGTCGGTAGAGTCGCAGTGTTCCTTGTACACGGCGATACGGGAGCTCTTGCGTTCCGGCAGTTCCTGCCAATCGAGCGTCTCGCCGAGCGCGCCCTCGATCTCCTCCCTTTGCTCCCTGAGCAAATGGAAGAAAGCCTTGGCGTCATCGCCGGCGATGAATAGCTCGGCGCCCAAACGGCGCCCGCGTGTGTTGATTGTCGCTGCCAACGAAAAGCCCGTGCGCCCGACGCTGTACGTGCTCCAGTGTCGCGGTGCCGGCTTTTTAGGCCGGATCGGGCCTCCTCGCTCCAATATGTGTTTTCGCAACGCCGTCCAGAAACGGAGATGGCTCGCCTTGGTATCTGTCAGCGCCTCGTCGCTGATCCGGCGCGCCGCCTGGCTGATCGAGCGGGTCCAGTCGTTGGGCTTGGAGACGATGTTGAACTTGGGCGCCGCCGGTGACGTGCCGATGCGCCAAAGCTCCACCTCCAGGCCGAAGAAACGGAAGTTCTCGTCGGTGATGTCGTTGAGCCAATCGAGAGTGGCGCGGTGTTCATCGGTGAACTGCGCCGAGACCCAGACGATGGTGACAGCATGCAGGCCCGCAGCGTAGGTCAGCAACTGACCCAGGTGGTTGTGATCGGTGCGCTCCAACTGGTTCTCGATCAGCACCCAGGACCCGTCGTCGGTGTTCTGGCACAGGATGTCGGCCCGGAACGGCCCTACGTCCTTCTCCTGGGCCTCCAGTTCCAGGTCCATGGCGAGGGTGTCGGCAAGGACCATGAGGTTTTCTTCCCGCGCCAGCCACGGCGTGAAGTCCTGTGCCTCCGTCGCCCAGATGTCGCGGAGTTCGACCCGTTCGAGGCGGCCTAAGACCGAATTTGTCATGTCACCGCCTCCACAAGTTCCTCCGCCTCGCGCACGCGGATTTCACCGGACATGAGCTTTGGTAGGAGTAGGTCGCGGAGTTCCCCAAGTGTCTTTGACTGGAGCGCAATTATGTTGCAGCCATCAATTGCAGGACCTATTAATTCCTCGCAGGCTTGTAATATTCTTGTGTCATTTGGCAAGGTTATTTTTATAGATTTTAACGCATATTGATTTAAACCAGGCTGGGCAACTCCTGTCGCGAACTCGCGCATTTGCCAAAAAGCATCTTCAGTAGTAAGGGAGCAGTACAAGAACTGTTGAGAAAAGTGGTCTGACCTGGCTCTGAATACATGTTCATTTATACAAAAATTCTCAAACGGAAACTTTTTCGACGTGTAGCTAACAGCCGGACGAAGCTCTCCTGGTTTGCCTCCATCTTTGTAAATCAATACATCACCACTTCTAACAACACCCTTCGCCATGTGGTCAAAATAACTCCTCGGCACGTATTTTGTCTTTCTGAAATCAAACACTCCGACGCCCACGATGCTCTCCGCGCCCACGCTAGGGACGCCCTTTGATATGTTTGCAACTCCGCCACGAGGGCGTTTCCCTGTCTCCAGCGTGGAAAGAAGCCCGCCAAGAGGAGACCGCACCCACCCCACCGGCAATCCTTCATCGTCGAAGGCGTCAGGGAATAGGGCCGCCGTTTCAGCGTCCATGTGGGCCGGCTGGTCGCCTTCCATCTTGGCGCGGACGGGATCGAAATTGACAAACCAGGACTTGAACAGCGCCCGTGCCATCGCCTCCAGCGTCTCGTTCATCCGCCGATTTAGATCAATCTTGTCGTCGAGGGCTCCGAGGATGTTGGCGATAGCGTCCTGGACATCCAAAGGTGGGATCGGGAGCCGGAACTTCGGAACGTCCGCACACCGCAAACTATCGAAGACAGCACCTACATTGAGGAACCTTTCTACTTCGTTCCACCAGTGTCGGGTTCGAACAAGCCAGCGCAAAAAGGAGGGCCTCACTCTCTCGCCGTCGGCGCGCAGCAATACGAGATTTTGACCCAGTGCAAACTTCATTTCTGGACGAACGAGTGCCGTTTCGCCTGGATTGCAACGTCTCGAAAGCACCACGTCGAATGGTTGAGGATCTGCCTTTCTCGTCCACTCATCGAAGTGTTCGGGGCTAATAACCCGGGCAGCCGAGAAATCGATCTCACCGTTCTGCATCTGTGGAATAGCAATGTAAGGAAGACCGTGGTCGGCGGCGGGTGGTGTCTTGTGAACGCAATCCAGCAGTTCAACGCCGGCATCCTCCAACGCCATGACCTCCCAACTAGCCATCGACACCAGCCCCGCCCGATCTCGCCCGGATTGACCGTTCCAACTGCTTCAATCCCCCGCCCCTATCTGCGGCTCCGACCATTCCCTCAATGCCGCGACTCTCTCTTGCAGGCCGGGCCGGGCCGGGCGGTTCATCCCGTCTTCTCCAAGTCCTTCAGGACCGCGAGAAGGCCATCGACGTTGCCAGTCTCCAGGAATTGCTTGGCGACTATGGTCAGGCGCAACTGCTTGGCCAGGAGTGCCAGTTGACCGTGCTGGTTTTCAGTGTGCTTTTTGGCCGTCTCGGCATCCAGCGACTCGGCCTCGGCCAGCAGCTTTCGCACTTCGGCCAGTGTCTTCTCGTTCTGGGCGCCGGGTTTCTTCATGTATTCCTTGATGCTGTTGAGCCCTTCCGCGGCAACGGCGCGAGCCTCGTCCCGGACCGTCGTCTGCGCTTGCGGATCGGCGATGGCGTCCAGAACCCGACCGAGGGCGCTGTTCAGCTTCACCATCAAGCCTTGTTGCTGGTCCGCCGTCATCGGCGACGGGGCGCGCTGGTCCGTCACCGCGGGGAGAGTCAGTTGGTTCTGATTTGCCAACTGATTTCGTCGGGCGTCGACGAAGACCTCCACGATGTAACGCGATGCCTCTGCCGCCTGCTCGGTGCGCAACAAGGTCGCGGCCATCACTACGCCATGCTCGGTGAACATCGTGGGCGGTTTGCGGCGTCCGCCATGACTGCTTCCGCTTTTGGCGCTTGATGTCGCAGTTTGCTGCATCAAGTCGGCGTATTCCCCGGTGGAGAGCTGGAACGCGAAATCGTCGCCGAAACGGCTTCGGTTACGCTTGACCTGCTCATTGAGACGCCTGGTCTCCACACCGAACAATCGGGCGACATCTTCGTCCATGAGAACCGGCACGCCGCGCGCCTCGAAGACCTGCGGGGCATCGGACTTCTCAATGCGAGTTGGCTGTTTTTGGGCCTTCACGCCCGCCTCCTCTTGATGTCGCAAATCGCGACATCAAGCTTCAGCGACGGCATCGGCCCAACAGCGCTATCCATCGACGCCTATCCCGGCCAATCTCGATTTGATCACCGCCTCCAACTCCGCCCCTTCCTCGAACTGCTTCTCCAGTTTCGCTTTCAACTCCGCGAACCTCTCCTCAAAGGGCACGCCGTCGTCTTCCAACGCCTCCGAGTCCACGTAGCGGCCCGGTGTGAGCACGAAGCCATGTTGCCCGATCTCGTCCAACATTGCCGATTTACAGAACCCCGCCACGTCGGCGTAGGGATCGGCCTCCGGCTCGCCCCGCCACGCGTGGTAGGTGTCGGCGATGCGGGCGATGTCTGCGTCTGAGAACTCCCGCCGCGTGCGGTCCACCATGTATCCGAGCTTGCGGGCGTCGATGAACAGCACCTCGCCCCGCCGGTCGCGGAAGCCGTTGGGTGCCTTGGAGCGGGCGAGGAACCACAGGCAGGCCGGAATTTGGGTCGAGTAGAACAGTTGGCCCGGCAGGGCCACCATGCAGTCCACCACGTCCTTCTCCAGCATCTTTTGCCGGATATCGCCCTCGCCCGACTGGGTGGACGACATGGAGCCGTTGGCAAGAACCACCCCCGCCGTTCCTGTTGGCGACAGGTGGTGCAGAATGTGCAGGAGCCAGGCGTAGTTGGCATTGCCCACCGGCGGCGCCTTGAAGCCTCGCCAGCGCACGTCGTCGCGCAACCGTTCACCGCCCCAGTCGCTGACGTTGAAGGGCGGATTGGCGAGGATGTAGTCGGCGCGGAGGTCCTTGAGTTCGTTGGCGTGGAAGCTGCCCTCTGCGTTCCAGCGGATATCGGCGTCGATGCCACGCACAGCCATGTTCATCTTGGCCAGACGCCACGTGGTGTGGTTCATCTCCTGGCCGTAAATGGCGATGTCACCGATGCGCCCGCCATGGGCCAACACGAACCGTTCCGACTGCACGAACATGCCACCCGAACCACAGCAGGGGTCGTAGACCCTCCCCCTGAAGGGCTCCAGCATCTCCACCAGCACGTTGACCACCGAGTGCGGGGTGTAGAACTCGCCGCCCCCCTTGCCTTCGGCGTTGGCGAACTTGCCCAGGAAATACTCGTAGACCCGACCCAGGATGTCTTTGGAGCGGGCTCGGTCGTCACCGAAGCCGATGGTGCCGATCAGGTCGATGAGTTCGCCCAGCATGGTCTTGCTCAGCGCCGGGCGGGCGTACTCCTTTAGCAAGACGCCCTTGAGCCCCGGGTTGTCGGCCTCGATGGCGGCCATGGCCTCGTCGATGGTCTTGCCGATGGTGGGGAGCTTGGCCTGCCGGCGGATGTGGGACCAGCGGGCGTCCCGCGGCACCCAGAAGATGTTGTCGGCCAGGTATTCGTCGGGCTCCTCGGGGTCGGCGTGCTTCTCGCCTTCCAGGGCGGCGTGCTTGGCTTCGAAGGCATCGGAGATGTACTTGAGGAAGATCAGCCCCAGGACCACGTGCTTGTAGTCGGCCGCGTCCATGCTGCCCCGCAGCTTGTCGGCGGCAGCCCACATCTTGTCCTCGAACCCCAACGTGGCGCCGTTCGGTGCCTGTTTCGTGCTGCGCTTCTTGGCCTGCTTTTTCGGTGAAGCCCGTTTGCCGGCCGGCGGTTTGTCGCGCTCCGCGGATGGATCGGCAGCGGCCACGGCCTGATCGGCATCTGCCAACAACCGCCGAACAAGCTTGTCACGGGTAGGCTTGCGCCCCCGGCGTGGTCCGTTCAGACGCCGATCAACTTCCCGCAGGGCCTCGTCGTCCAAGCGGCTGAGCAGGGCCTCGGGCTCCGCCTGCGCGTGTAGCTGGATGCCCCGCTCATGAGCCACTGCATGGATGATGGAAACGAGCCTCGACCCCTTGTCCCTTCGCGCCGCCACGGCCCCCTCCCTGATGCAAGAGCAGTATCGGACCGTTCACTACTGCGTGCAATGCCGAGGGCCGATGCACAAGCTTCGCGCGCGTTTGTGACGGAGTCGTGCACGGAAATCCCGTTAACGTTAACGGGACTGGTTCCGTTGCAGAAACGCCAAATCCGAGATTTTTTCGACATCGCCGAAATTCCCAGCCCGACCCGTTAACAGCCTGTTAACGGGTTTGATCGGGGATTCCGCCTCGGCTAAGCGCGGACACTGGATTCGGGCTTTGGCTGAACGAGGCGCGGACGATGTCCCCCGACGTGCCCCTCCCGACGAAACGGTATCTGAGCCGCGAGGAAGCGGCGGCGTGGCTTGGGGTGTCGGTGGAGACCTTCACCGGCTTCGCCATCCCCTATTGCGATTTCGGCCCCCGGCTTCGGCGCTGGGACCTCGTTGACATCATTGCCTACGCCAACGATAAAAAGACTTGCGACAGCGCCCGAACCTCTCAACCCCTTGACGAGAGGAGACGGCCAACATGCGTATCTACAAGAGGAAAGGCTCGCCCTACTGGTGGGTCACGTGGAACGGCCAGGACGGAAAGCGCCATCGCCGAAGTTCTGGAACTCGAGACCGCAAGCTAGCAGAAGCTCTGGCGGCGAAGTGGCTCAAGGACGGCTTCATGGAGAGGCACTTCGGCAAGACGCGGGAAGTGCCGTTCGGAGAAGCCCTCCTCAGGTACGCCAAGGTCCAGAAGCGGGACCATGCGCGCACCTTCAAGCGGAGCACACGTCATCGCCTGAAACGCCTCCAGGAATGGTTCGGAACCTACACCATCTCCGAGATCACCCTGAGCGTGGTTCAGGACTACATGGACGAGAGGCTTGAAACCGTGAGCCTGGCAACCGCCCAAAGGGAAGTGACGGTCCTCAGGGCCATCCTGAACAAGGCCTATCGGGAGGGCACCCTGGACCGCGCGCCCCGGGTTCCCAAGTTCAAGGCCATCAAGTCCCGGGACCGCTGGCTCACGCCGCAAGAGGAAGAACGCCTCGTCGCGGCAGCGCCCCGGCATCTCGTCCCCATCATCCGCTTCGCAGTCGATACCGGCGGCCGGGTATCGGAAATCCTGTCCCTGGACTGGCGGGACGTGGATTTGACGAACCGGCGTGCGCGCTTCCGCGATACCAAGAACGGAGAGGACCGGACCGTCCGGCTTTGCGACCGGGCCACGGCCACGCTGGCCGGGCTCGGACCCAAGGACAGCGGTTCCGTCTTCACCTTTCGCGGACGCTCCATCGACAGCGTGCGGGTGGGTTTCAACAAGGCCCGCAGAATCGCGGGGCTGGAGGACGTGCGCTTTCACGACCTGCGTCATACCTTCGCCTCCCGCCTTGTTCAGGGAGGCGTGCCATTGTATGACGTGATGCACCTCATGGGGCACAAGTCCCTGGACATGGTGCAACGCTATGCCCATCTCGCTCCGGACTATCAGGACCGGGCGATCCAGGCGCTCAACGCGTTTGGGCACAAAATGGGCACAATCGGCGGCCGCGAGGCCGCCTAGAATGGCGCTAAGCCATTGAAATTCAAGGAGCACCCGTAGCTCAGCTGGATAGAGCGCTGCCCTCCGAAGGCAGAGGTCACAGGTTCGAATCCTGTCGGGTGCGCCACCCTTCGCTCTTTGAGCTTCGGGTGGCAGGCCACCCGCATTCCGAAGCGGCCAAACGGCGCCTTCTCACTCCCTTTCCAAGCGCAGGGCATTGGGCAGGGTCAGGAGCATCTTCTTGAGCCGGCTCTCGCGCACCAGGCGGGCGGCGGCGTTCACCGGCAGCCACTGCTTGCGCCGCTGGCCCCGTTCCGGCCAGTCATCGGCCTCGCTGGTCACCCGCAACGGGAACACCTGTACCGCAAAGACGGCGCCCGAAGGGTGGTCCACCTTGCGATAGGTGTAGACGCCGAGGCGCTTGCCCGCCACGTCGCCGCGCACCCCGGCCTCCTCGAAAGCCTCCTGCGCGGCGGCCTCGCGCGGCGTCTGGTTGAGCTCGACCATGCCCTTGGGCACGATCCACCGCCGCGTGCGCCGGGACGTGATGAGCAGCACCTCGAGTCCGTCCGCACCCGACCGGTACGGCACCGCGGCGGCCTGCGGGATCGCCCGACGGAACCAGGCCATGGCTCAGGGTCGGCCCAAGAGGGTGCGGATGCGGCTCACCGTTGATAGGTGCCGATCAGCTCCCCGTGACCGACGACATGGGGCTCCATGGCGCGATCCAAGGCGGCCTTGGACGGCTGGCCCAGATCCCCCAGGGGCGCATCCAGCGCATAGAGCTTGAAGAAGTAGCGGTGGCGGCCGATGGGCGGGCACGGGCCGCCGTAACCGGTCCGCTTCCAGTCGTTCAAGCCCTCGCGGGTGCCGGCGGGCAGGGCGGCCGGCGCAACGCCCGCGGCCAGCCCCGCCGCCGTCGGCGGGATGTCGTACAGCACCCAATGGACCCAGGTCATGCGGGGCGCCGCCGGATCGGGCGCGTCCGGGTCGTCGACGATCAGGACCAGGCTGCCGGTCCCGTCGGGCAGGCCGCTCCACGACAGGGCCGGCGAGACGTCGTCACCGTCGCAGGTGAAGCGCGCCGGGATCTCGCCCATGTGGGCGAAGTCCGGAGACGTGATCGACAGGCCCATGGTTCCCCCCTCTCGACAATGGCCGCGGGCGCCCGCCGCCCGGGCCCGATGATGCCCCATCCACCGGTCAGATCAAAGGACGAAGGCGGCGCCCAAGGGGGCGAACCCTGGCCGCCTCACTTCACCGTGACCGTGATCTCCTGGGACATCACCGGCGGCTTGTGAGGGTAGTGGTTGTGGTCGCCGAGCAGCAGCCGCAAAGTGTGCCGGCCGGGCGCCAGGGTGATGGTCGCCTGGGTCTGCCCGCCGCCGAAATGCCGGTAGTTCTCGTCCTTGGGCACCGGCTCGTTCATGGCCGGCAGGGGGGCGTCGATGATCAGGTGGTGGTGGCCGGTGTTTTCCTTCTCGACCCCGGCCGGGGCCACCCCCATGCCCGAAAGTCCGAACCGCACGGTGACCGGGCTGGTCACCGTCTCGCCGTCGGACGGCGTGATGAAATAGAGATTGGCGCCGGCCGGCGCCATGGTCTGCGCCCATGCCCCACCGGCCGCCGAGACCAGAAATGCGAGCGTCGCCAAGCCAAGAAACCTGTTCATGATCCATGCCTCCCGTGTCCACGGTTTATGATTTCGTGCGAACGTTTTCTGGACATATGGGGTCGGCCGGAGCGCGGCCAAGGGGCCGGCGGTCAGCGGGGCAGATCCCGCGCCGAGAGCAGGGGACGGACCCGATCCGCCAGATGGTCGCGCAGCCGGGTCATGTCGCCACCGAGGAGCAGGTCGATGGGACGGCCGCCCAGGTCCTCGTCGTGTTCGCGGAGCCAGGCGCGCCGGGTGTCGCCGTCGTCGAACAGGCCGCACAGGGCCCGGTCGATGGACACCACCGCCCGCAGGCAGTCGAGGGTGCCCCGGGTCATCTCCCGCGGCGCCTCGTCGGCCCACCCGGTCACGGTCTCGGCCGGCAGGCCGGTCAGCGCCGCCTGCTCGTCGGTGGTGAGGGACAGGTCGGCGGCGGCGGCCCTGAAATAGCCGATGAACTGCTGCAGGCCGATGCGCTGCCACAGGGCGTTGCGCTCGGACGGCGCCAGGGCCTCGCTGAACGGCGAGTTGGCGCGCAGAAGGCCGCCCGCCGGGTCGTCCGCCAGCACCTCGGCGGCCATGGCGTCCAGGGGCTGGTCCAGCAGCGTCTCCCAGCGGTCGAACACCCCGCCCGCATTGGGCGTCGCCTCGCGCATCAGGGCGAGCCGGGAGCGCGCCCGCACGATCAGGTTGGGCGTCCGCCGCGCCTCGTCGAGGATGACGCGGTGGAACTGCAGCGCCCGCTTTTCGCTGAGGAGGAACGGATCCATGGCCCTACTGTGGCCATTCCGGTCGCTTTGTCCACTGCGGAGTCCGGCGACCGCGGTTCGCAATCATCACCGCTTGTTCACGAAGCCGCCCCTTCGCCTTTGGGTCATTGACCTGACCCCGCGTGCCACAGCCGGAGCAGCGCCACGTCGACGCAGGTCCGCCCGGCGGCATCACCGTGGTGCACGGCGAAGGGCCGGTCCGGCTCGCCCAGGTCGGCGAGCACGGCCACGGCGCCGGTGAAGTCGTCGCCGCTGGTGTAGGCGCATTCGGTGACGATGACCGGGACGCCGGCGGCGCCGGCGGCACGCACGCCGGCCGTCGAGTCCTCGACCGCCAGGCAGGCCGCGGCCGGGAGGTCCAGGCGGCCCAGCACCCAGTGATAGATATCCGGGGCCGGCTTGAGGGCGGCAACGGAATCGGCGGCCCCGACCACCTCGAACCAGTCCACCGCCTCGGCCCCGATGGTGCCGGTCAGAAGGGCGGCCAGGTTGCCGCGGCTGGAGCCGGTGGCGACGGCCAGACGCAGGCCGTGGCCGCGGGCCTCCCGCAGCAGGCGCTCGACCCCGGGCCGCAGGGGCACCCGCCCCCCGGTCAGGTCGGACTGGAAGATCTCGCTCTTGCGGGCGTGGATGGGGCCGGCCATGGCGTCGGCGTCGGCTTCGGACAGGCCCAGGGTGCGCTCGATGTATTGGCGCAGGCGCGGGCGGCCGCCGGTGACTGCCAGCAGCTCCCGGTACAGCGCCTGGTCCCACGACCAGTCGAGACCGGCGTCCCGGAATGCCGCGTTGAAGGCCTGCCGGTGGGCCTCCTCGGTATCGGCCAGGGTTCCGTCCACGTCGAAGATCAGGGCGCGCAGGTCCATGAGATCGGGTCCCTCACTCGCCGAGGAGATGAAGCACGAGGTTGCGGGTGCGCGCCTGCACCCGATGCTCGATCAGGTAGACCCCCTGCCAGGTGCCGAGGGCCATGCGCCCCCCGGACACCGGAATGGTGAGGGCCACGTCGGTCAGGGCGCTGCGGATGTGGGCCGGCATGTCGTCGGGTCCTTCCATGGTGTGGCTGTAGAGGGACGGGTCCTCGCGCACCAGGCGTTTGAGGAACGTCTCCAGGTCCCGCTGCACGTCGGGGTCGGCGTTCTCCTGGATGGTGAGCGACGCCGACGTGTGGCGGCAGAACACGGTCAGCAGGCCGCCGGCCATGGCCTCGCCGGCGACCCAGCGGGCGATGTCGCCGGTCACCTCGTAAAGGCCCTGTCCGCGGGTGGCGACGGTCAGCGTGGTCTGCGCCTGCCTCATGGGGTCCCTTTCCTGGGGCCTCGGGGGCGCGCCGTCAACCCCCGCCGGGGCGGACGCACCAGGGTCACCACGGCGACGAACGCCGCCGCACCCATGGCCGCCACCACCACGGCCATGGGGAGCTGGGAGTCGACGGCAGACAGCCCGACGGCCAGGCTGGCCAATCCGGCCACGGTCATCTGCACGAACCCGAACAAGGCGGACGCGGCACCGGCGATGCGCGGAAACGGCCCCATGGCGCCGGCGATCCCGGTCGGCAGCACCACGCCCATGCCGGCCAGGAAAACGGTCATCGGCCCGATGATGGCGGTGATGGTGAGCACTCCGGCCAGGGCGAAGGCCGCCATGGCGGCCCCACCGACCACCGACAGGCCGACGCCGACCAGCAGCATGCGGTCGATGCCGACCCGCGCCGTCAGGCGCCCGGCCGCCAGGCTGCCGGCCAGAAAGCCGGCCACGTTGAACACCGACAGCATGCCGAAGCGGTCGGGCGACAGCCCCATCAGATCGATGAACACGAACGGCGAGCCGGCGGTGAACGCCATCAGCCCGGCGAACACGAAGGTGGCGCTCAGGATGTAGCCGAGGTAGGCGCGGCTGCCCAGCAGGACGCCGTAGGACCGCGCCATGCCCCCGATGTCGAGGGCGCCGTGGTCGGGCTCCGGGCCGGTCTCCTCCAGCAGCCGCCACACCGCCAGCAGGATGACCGCCCCAACCGCGCCCAGGAAGACGAAGTTGGCCTGCCAGCCGAACCACACCTGCAGATAGCCGCCGATGATGGGGGCCACGGCCGGCGACACGGCCAGCGCCACCCCGATATAGGCCAGCACCTCCGCCGACTTCTCATGGCCGTAGACGTCGCGCACCACGGCCCGCCCGAGCACCGGCCCCGAACAGGCGGCCACCCCCTGCAGGATTCGCGCGGCGATCAGGGCCTCGATGCTGGCGACCACGGCGCAGGCCAGGCTGGCCAGCAGGTAGAGCGCGACGCCGGCGAGCAGCACCGGCCGGCGCCCGAAGCGGTCCGACAGGGGCCCGTACACCAGCTGGGCGACGGCGAAACCCATGAGGAACCCGCTCAGGGTCAGGTTGACGGGCTCCGGCCCGGTGTTCAGGGCCGCCACCAGGGACGGCATGGACGGGATGTAGATGGAGGTCGAGATCTGGCCCAGGGCCACCAGGGCGGTGAGCAGGGCGCCGACGGCGAGGGACTCGGGGTGCGGCTTGGGACGCGCCGGAGGCATCGGTCTTTATGACACCGGGCGCGGGCCGGCGCCACCGTCGCCGCGGCATGGGCGCTATGCGCCTTCGCTTTCCCGACGCAGCAGGGCCGTCTTGCGGGCAACGCCCCAGCGGTAGCCGGCGACGGCACCGTCGCTGCCCACCGCCCGGTGGCAGGGCACCACCAGGGAGACCGGGTTGGTGGCGCAGGCGCGGCCGACGGCGCGGGCCGCGGCAGGGCGCCCCAGGTCAGCGGCGATCTGGCCGTAGGTTCGGGTCTCGCCCGGCGGAATGGCGCGCAGCCGCTGCCACACCTGCCACTGGAAGGCGGTGGCGCGGACGTCCAGGGGCAGGTCGGCATGGGGCGCCTGCCCGTCGGCCAGCGCCGCCACCGCCGCGATGCGGGCGGCCAGCCCGTCGTCGTCACGGGCGATGTGGGCGGCCGGGAAGTCGCCGCGCAAGGCGGCCTCCAGCTCGCCGTCCGTGTCTCCCAGGCTGACGGCGCAGATGCCCCGGTCGGTGGCCGCCACCAGCAGCCGCCCCAGCGAGCAGTCCGCAATGGCGAACCGGATGTGCGCGCCCTTGCCGCCCTTGGCATAGGAGGCGGGGGTCATGCCCAGGTGGCCGTCCGCCGCCTCGTAGAGCCGGCTCGACGAGCCGTACCCGGCCCCATACAGGGCCTGGGCCACCGGCTCGCCGTCACGCAGGGCCTCCTTGAGCCGCCCCACCCGCAGGGCCTCGGCGTAGCGGCGGGGCGAGATCCCCGTCACGGCGCGGAAGGTCCGCTGCAGGTGGTGCGGGCTGACGCCCGTCTCCCGCCCCAAAGCCGCCAGCGTCGGGATGCCTTCGTCCCGCTCGGCGATGACGCGACAGACAGTACGCACGAGGTTGATACGCGCATCGGGGGCCGGC
>JANQFP010000145.1 GCA_028277795.1 Rhodospirillales bacterium | reverse complement strand
GCTTGCCCGATGGCCCCGCATCGCGCGGCGCGGTTCTCCTGCCCTGGCGGCGGGACAACGCCGCGCAGACCATGGTGGATGTGAGAAATGCGGGCTAGGACGCTCGCCGCTGCCGTTGTCGGCATCGCCCTCATGGCCCCCGCCCCGGTCGCCGATGCGGCCGATTTCCTCGACGGCATGGCCGCCTACGGGCGCGGCGACGTGATCACCGCCCTGCGCGCCTTCCACGGCGCGGCGGAGGGCGGCAACGCGACGGCGCAACTGGCCCTCGGCCACCTGTACAGCGGCAAGGCCCTCGGCATGCCGCCCGGCCGCGGGCAACCGGGCGTGCCGGTGGACTACGCCGAGGCGGCCCAATGGTACCGCATGGCCGCAACGCAGGGCGTGGCCGCGGCGCAGCTCCATCTCGGGCTGTTGTTCCTGGAGGGATCGGGCGTGCTGCGCGATCCGGTGCAGGCCTATGTCTGGTTCGACCAGGCGTTCCTGGGCTCGCCGGCGGGACCTGAGCGCGACCGCGCCATGCGGCTGCGCGACACCACGGCCCGCGTGTTGTCGGCCCGGCAACTGCGCCAGGCCCTCGACATGAGCATCCGCGGGCAGTGGACGCCGACGGACGAGGCCTTGCCCGGCCAGGCGCTGGCGGCCGTGCCGGCGCCGCCCAAGCCGGCGGCCACCCGCGCCGTCGACAAGGCCGCGCCCGCCGCGCCCGCAAACCCCGCACCCGCGCCGGCGGAGGAATCGGTCGCGGCGGTGGTGGCCGCGGCGGTGGCGACGCCGGTCATCAAGCCGGTCCCGAAACCGGTCCCGCAGCCCACCGTCCGGCCCGCGCCCCCGCAGTCCAAGCCGGCGGTCCCCGAACGGCTGGCCCGGCACGACGGCACGCGCCTGATCGCTGCCCGCGACGTCAACCTGCGGGCGCACCCGGCCCGCGGCGCCCCGCGGGTGGGAGTCTTGCGGGGCGCCGAGGAGGTGCGCCTGATGAGCGAGCACCTGGGCTGGCTGCAGGTCACCACGGCCGGCATCTCGTCCGGCCCGGTCAAGGCCGGTTGGGTCGACGGCCGCTTCCTGAAACCGCGCCGCTGAATGAGGCCCCGGGAGCGGCGGGCGAGCCCGCCGGGCGGGCCGTTCGTTGCGCGAGCACGCCGTTGGGTTTAAAATTATTGAGTAATTTTAAACCATAACACCAAACAGGAGCGTGCCGTCATGAAGTGCTTGATGCTGTTCACCGGCAGCGGTCCCCTCGTGATCCTCACCACCATGGGGTCGGCCACCGACGCCCCCATGGTGGACAAGCTCCGGGCCAAGGGAATCGAGAAGTTCATCGCCTACGAGATCCCCATCGACCTGGCCAAGGACCGCTACGGCGGCCATTTCAACGTGGTGGTCCAGGACCTCCACGAATCGGACGACCTGCGGGTGCTCGACTACAACGGCGAGCGGGCGTTCCGGCTGTTCAAACTGGATGAGCTGGGCACGGCCATCAAGTACGAGGGGGCCTGACCCGGACCGCGGTCAGGCCGCCGGCGCGCGGGCCTGCTCGGTCAGGCACTCCACGTAGGTCTCCAGGACCACCACGGTGTCGAAGGCCATGATCTTGCTCAGGGCCTCCGTCCTCTTCTCGGTCAGGTCCGCGTCCGCGTCCGCCACCGCCCACAGCCGGTGGACGACGGACGACTGAAGGGTCCGCACGGCGGAGATGAAGTGCTTGGGCGTGACGCCCATGCGCTGATGGACCTCGCCGATGCGCATGCGCTTGCGCACGTAGGCCTCGCCGTAGGTGCCGGTGAACAGCTCGACCACGTACTCGCTCAGGGAGCAGCGCAGTCCGTCCAGGGTCTGCAGGTCGCCGATGATGGCCTGGACCTCGAAGTTGCCGCCGAGGGCGGCGAAGAACTCGCCGACGATATCCTCCAGCGCCTCGGCGATGACGGCCTCGCACAGCACGAGCTGCTGCGCGTCCTCGTCGGTGAAGTCGACCAGCTTCTTGCGCTCGGTGATGTCGTCCTCGGTCAGCTCAAGCCGCTGGTAGAGAGGGTCGTCGCCGAGATCCCTCATGGTGTCCCCCCCTTGTTGCACCGCCGCAAGAGCCCAGAATAGCAAAGCGCCGCCGGTGGAGGCACGGACAAACGTCCGCCTGCTGCGACGCGACGGACTCGGGGTGACGGCGGCCCCGGCGGGCTGGTAATGTCGCCCCGTCTCGGGCACGCCAGGAAAAGGAGGTTCGCATGCCGTCGTTGAAGGACACGCCCGCCTGGAAGGCCCTGGACGCCCATCGGGACGCCTGCCGCGACCTCCACATGCGCGACCTGTTCGCCGCCGACCCGGAGCGTTTCGAGCGGTTTTCCCTCCGCCTCGACGACGTGCTGTTCGACTACTCCAAGAACCGCATCACCGCGGAGACCATGGAGCTGTTGATCGGCCTGACCCGCCAGGCCGACGTCGAGGGCTGGCGCGAGCGCATGTTCTCCGGCGAGAGGATCAACAACACCGAGGGCCGCGCCGTGCTGCATACGGCGCTGCGCAACCGGGCCAACCGGCCCGTCCTGGTGGACGGCGAGGACGTGATGCCGGGGGTCAACCGGGTACTCGGCCAGATGCGCACCTTCGCCGAGGCGATCCGCAGCGGGTCGTGGAAGGGGCACACCGGCAAGGCCATCACCGACGTGGTCAACATCGGCATCGGCGGTTCGGACCTGGGGCCGGTGATGGTGTGCGAGGCGCTGAAGCCCTACGTCCAGGACGGGCTCGGCGTCCACTTCGTGTCCAACGTGGACGGCACCCACGTGGCCGAGACGGTCAAGGGACTGGATCCCGAGACCACCCTGTTCATCGTCGCCTCCAAGACCTTCACCACCCAGGAGACCCTGACCAACGCCGGCTCGGCCCGCGGCTGGCTCACGTCGGCCCTGGGTGACGCCGCGGTGGCCCGCCACTTCGTGGCGCTGAGCACCAACACCGAGGCGGTGACCGCCTTCGGCATCGACGCCGCCAACATGTTCGAGTTCTGGGACTGGGTGGGCGGCCGCTACTCCCTGTGGTCGGCCATCGGCCTGCCCATCGCCGTGGCCATCGGCATGGACCGCTTCGAGGAGCTGCTGGACGGCGGCTTCGCCATGGACCAGCACTTCCGGACCGCGCCCCTGGACGCCAACATGCCGGTGATCGCCGCCCTCCTCGGCATCTGGAACAGCGACTTCCTGGGTGCCGAATCCTACGCCGTGCTGCCCTACGACCAGTACCTGCACCGCCTGCCGGCCTACCTGCAGCAGGCCGACATGGAGAGCAACGGCAAGTACGTGACCCGCGACGGCGAGCGGGTCGATTACGAGACCGGCCCGGTGCTGTTCGGCGAATCGGGCACCAACGGCCAGCACTCCTTCTACCAGCTCGTCCACCAGAGCACCCGTCTGGTGCCGTGCGACTTCATCGCCCCGGCCCGGAGCCACAACCCCCTCGGCGAGCATCACCCCATCCTGCTCAGCAACTTCTTCGCCCAGACCGAGGCCCTGATGAAGGGCAAGAGCGAGGCCGAGGCACGGGCCGAGCTGGAGGCCCAGGGCCTGACCGGCGACGCTCTGGAGGCGCTGGTGCCCCACAAGGTGTTCGACGGCAACCGGCCCACCAACTCCATCCTGGTGCGCCAGGTCGATCCCCGCACCCTGGGCATGCTGATCGCATTCTACGAGCACAAGATCCACGTCCAGGGGGTCATTTGGCGCATCGATTCCTACGACCAGTGGGGCGTCGAGCTGGGCAAGCAGCTGGCCAAGGCCATCCTGCCCGAGCTCACCGGCGACGGCCCGGTGACCGGCCACGACGCCTCCACCAACGGCCTGATTACGGCCTACAAGGCGATGAGGACCTGACCCTCAGCCGGTGCGGGCGGCCTGTCTCGCCCCTTGGGTGAGGCCGCCATACCCCCAGGCGTCGGCCGGCAGTTCGTGGATGACCACGTAGGTGGCCTCGGGCAAGGCGCCGACCACCGCGCCCAGCAGGTCGTGCCCGGCCCGCACCATGGACGCCTTTTCCTGCGCGGTGTTGGTGCCGGCGGTGATGGTGATGTCCATGTGTGCCCGGACCCCGCCGTCGGCGGTGCCGGCGACGGCCCAGGCGTCGGCCGGTCCCTCGACGATGCGCACCGACGTGAGGTCCGGCCGCTTGCCCATGACCTCCGCCATGAGGCGGGTGGTCTCGGCGTGAAGGCGGCTTTTCCGGTCGCCGCCCAGCGGCGGCCCGGCGACGGCGATGTGGATGAACGGCATGGCGTCTCTCCTCGATTGGGGATGCCGTTCGCGTAGCACGGCTTGGTATTCAAGAAAATTTGATTGTTTTCGACTATTGCATGAGGAATATTTATTGGTATGGCCATCAACCTGGACATGGACGGCTTGCGCACCCTGCTGGCCGTTGCCGACACCGGCACCCAGGTCGGTGCCGCCGCGCGGGTGGGGCGCACAGCTTCGGCCGTCAGCCTGCAAATGGACCGTTTGCGGGCCCAACTCGGCGTGCCGCTATTTCGCAAGGATGGCCGACGGTTGGCCTTCACCGAGGACGGCGAACGCCTGTTGGTCTATGCCCGGCGCATCCTGGCCTTGAACGACGAGGCGGTGTCGGCGCTGGCGCCGGGGACGCTCGGTGGGCCGGTACGTTGCGGTGCCGTGCAGGATCTGGCCGACACCGTGTTGCCGGACATCCTCACCGGTTTCGCCCGCCGCCATCCGTCGGTCCGCCTGGAGCTGCGTGTGGAATCCAGTATGGCGCTGCGCCAGGAGGTCGAGCGGGGGCATCTGGATCTGGCCGTCGTTGCCCGGTCCGACGAATCGGCCTCTGCGTCCCTCATGCTCCGTCTTCCCATGGTGTGGATCGGCGCCACCGGGCCGAACCCGGCGACCGACGCCCCGGTGCCGTTGGTCCTGGTCGATGCGCCGTGCCCGTTCCGCAAGGCCGCCCTCGCGGCCCTGGACCGGGCTGGACAGGCGTGGCGGGTCGTCGTCACCAGTCCCAGCCTTTCCGGTCTGCGGGCCGCCGTCCGGGCGGGGCTCGGTGTCACGGTCCGCACGCCTTTGCTGCTCGGCGACGGTCTGCGTCTTCTGGATCGGCGGGCCGGTCTGCCGACCCTTCCCGACGTGTCCTACGACCTGATCGCCGTGCCGGCACCGGGGCCGGCCGTCGACCGCCTGGCAGACGCCATCGTCGAGGCGCTTTCCGGACTCCCCCCGAACGGATAGAGTACGTTTCCCTGCCTTCCCGGACTCGAAACCGATGACCATCCGGCGCCTGCCCGAGACCGTCGTCAACCGCATCGCCGCCGGCGAGGTGGTGGAGCGGCCGGCCTCGGCGGTCAAGGAGCTGGTGGAGAACGCCATCGACGCCGGGGCCCGGCGCATCGACGTCACCGTGCGCGACGGCGGGCGCACCCTGATCGCGGTGGCCGACGACGGTCGCGGCATGACGGCCGACGAGCTGGACCTGGCGGTGGAGCGCCACGCCACCTCCAAGCTCCCGGGCGACGACCTGTGGCGCATCGCGTCCCTGGGGTTCCGCGGCGAGGCCCTGCCGTCCATCGGCGCCGTCAGCCGGCTCGCCATCACCAGCCGCGCCGCCGGCACCGACTCGGCGTGGACCATCGCCGTCGAGGGGGGCCGCAAGGACCCGGTGCGCCCGGCCGCCCATCCCGCCGGCACCCGGGTCGAGGTGCGGGACCTGTTCTTCGCCACCCCGGCCCGGCTCAAGTTCCTCAAGGCGCCGCGCACCGAGCAGGGGCACGCGGTGGACGTGGTCAACCGCCTGGCCATGGCCCATCCGGCCATCGGCTTCACCCTGGGTGACGGGACGCGGTCGCTGGTCACCCTGCCGGCCGCCCAGGGCCATCTGCTGACCGCGCGCCTGGACCGCCTGGGCGCCGTCATGGGCCGCGACTTCGCCGACAACGCGCTCACCATCGCCGCCGAACGGGAAGGCCTGCGCCTGTCCGGCCACGCCGGGCTGCCCACCCTCAACCGGGGCACCGCGGCCATGCAGTTCCTGTTCGTCAACGGCCGGCCGGTGCGCGACCGCCTGCTGTTCGGGGCGGTGCGCGGGGCCTACGCCGAGTTCCTGGCCGCCGACCGCCATCCCATGGTGGCCCTGTTCCTGGAGGTGCCCGCGGAGGCGGTGGACGTGAACGTCCACCCGGCCAAGACCGAGGTCCGGTTCCGCGAGCCCGGCCTGGTGCGCGGGCTTATCGTCGGCGCGCTGCGGCACGCCCTGGCCGAGGCCGGGCACCGGGCGGCCACCACGGTGGCCCACCTGGCCCTGGGCGCGGCCCGGACGGTACCGGCGGCCCCGTGGGGACACGGCGGGACGGGATCATCGACCGTGCCGCGCGGCCTGGCCGAGGCGGCGGCGGCCTACCACGCACCCCTGCCCGACCTGGAGGCGCCGCCCGGGGCGCCGCCGGCCGCCGAGCCGGAGGCGGACGACCCGTCCCACTATCCCCTGGGCACGGCGCGGGCCCAGGTGCACGAGACCTACATCGTCGCCCAGAGCGCCGACGGGATCGTCATCGTCGACCAGCATGCGGCCCACGAACGGCTGGTGCAGGAGCGGCTCAAGGCGGCGCTGGCGGACGGCGGCGTCGCCCGCCAGGGGCTGCTCATCCCCGAAGTGGTGGAGCTGGACGAGGCCGCCGCCGGCCGACTCGCCGAGCGGGCCGCCGAGTTCGCCGAGCTGGGCCTGGCCCTGGAGCCCTTCGGCACGGGCGCCGTGGTGGTGCGCGAGGTGCCGGCGCTGCTGGGCGAGGTGGACGTGCCCGGCCTGGTCCGCGACCTGGCCGACGACCTGGCCGCCTACGACGAGGCCCTGTCCTTGAAGGACCGCCTGGCCGAGGTCTGCGCCACCATGGCCTGCCACGGCAGCGTGCGCGCCGGACGGCGCCTCAATCCGGCGGAGATGAACGCGCTGCTGCGCGACATGGAGGCCACCCCCCACTCCGGCCAGTGCAGCCACGGCCGCCCCACCTACGTGGAGCTCAAGCTGGCCGACATCGAGAAGCTGTTCGGACGGCGGTGAGCCGATCCCCGGAGAGCCCCCGATCCTCTTGGTCCCTTGAAAACCCCGCAGGCGCATGCTCGCCGAATGGATCGAGTACCTGGCCACCCCGTGCCCGCGGCACCTGCGGGCCATGGGGTACGCCACCGAGCTGATCGGGATCAAGGCCCGCTACCGGCGCTGCCGCCGTGCCTGGGCGTCCCATCTGGATGCTTGCAAGGCGTTCATCCTGGAGGCCGCCGACGCCTGCGAGCGCCGCCGCAAGGCCGTGGTTCTGGGCTCGGGCGTGCTGGTCGACGTGCCGGTGGCGGGGCTGGCCGACCGCTTCGGCGAGGTCGTGCTGGTGGACATCCTCCATCTGCCGAGCACGCGCCTCCGCACCCGGCGACGCCGCAACGTCCGATACGCGACCGCGGACCTGAGCGGCGTGGCCCGGGCCGCCCATGACCACGCCAGGGGGGTCGGCCCGGCGCCGGTGCCGGTCGGAGACCTGCCCGAGTCCGACGCCGATCTGGTGGTCTCGGTCAATCTGCTCAGCCAGTTGCCCCTGCTGCCGTGCGAGTACCTGGAGCGGCACGGGATTCCCGGTGTCGGCGATCTGGCGCGTGCGGTGATCGAACACCATTTGGCCGTCCTGGCGCGATCGACCGGGGTGGTCTGCCTGGTCACCGAAATCGAGCGTTTGATCATGGAGGAGGGCGGGGTCCGGGCACGGGAGGACCCGCTGGCGGGAGTTCATTTGCGAGCCCCGGACCGGGAATGGCCGTGGGACCTGGCGCCGCGCCCGGAGGCCGACAGCGCCTACGATGTCCGCTATCGGGTGGCCGGTTTCCGTTCGCGCGGCCCCGTCTCGTTCGTCGGGTCCTGAGCGCCACCGAAACGCAGGAACACGATGCGGGCGGCGCCGTAGGTGCGGGCGTCGATCGGCGAAAAGCCCTTGGGGGGATCGAGCACCTCCCGCGCCGCCACCTCGACCGTGCACACCGCACCGTCGGCCAGCCAGCCCTTGGAGACCAAGCCCTGCAGGGCGGGGACTCCCAACCCGGATTCGTAGGGCGGGTCGAGGAAGGCCAAGCCACAGGGGGTCGCGGCGGCGCGGGGCGGCGGCGGCAGGCGCGTCGCGTCGATGGCCAGCAGGGCGATGTTGCGCCACTCGCCGAGGGCGGCGCCGTTGCGGCGGATGCCGTGCAGCACGCCGCGGTCGCGGTCGATGAAGGTGGCGTGCGCCGCCCCGCGCGACAGGGCTTCCAGCCCGAGGGCGCCGGTGCCGGCGAACACGTCGAGCACCGACAGGCCGTCCCACTCCACGTCGAGGCCGTGGGCGAGGACGTTGAACAGGGATTCACGGGCCCGGTCGGATGTGGGCCGGACGTCCGTGCCCCGCGGCGCCGCCAGCTTGCGGCCCCGGTGCCTGCCGCCGACGATCCTCATGGCGCCGTCGGCCTGCCCAGTTGCTCGCGCAGGGCCTTGGGCGGGACCTCGGTCACCTGGCCGCGGGGCAGCCGGCCCAGTTGGAAGGGGCCGTAGGCGAGTCGGATCAGCCGGTTCACCTTGAGGCCCAGGTGCTCCATCACCTTGCGCACCTCCCGGTTCTTGCCTTCGGTCAGGGACAGGGTGACCCATGCGTTGTCGCCGCGTGCCGAATCGAGGCGGGCGCGGATGGACCCGTAGCGCACGCCGTCCACGGTGACGCCGTCGGCGAGCGCCGCCAGCCGGCCCTCTTCGGGGCGGCCGAACACCCGCACCCGGTAGCGTCGGGCCCAGCCGGTGGCCGGCAGCTCCAGGCGCCGGGCCAGGCCGCCGTCGTTGGTGAGCAGCAGCAAGCCCTCCGACGCGATGTCGAGACGGCCCACCGAGACCACCCTCGGCAGCTTGGCCGGCAGGCGCTCGAACACGGTGGGGCGGCCCTCGGGGTCCCGGTGGGTGGTTACCAGCCCGACCGGCTTGTGGTAGCGCCACAGCCGCGGCCGGTCCGGGGCCGGCAGGGGCCGGCCGTCGACGGCGATCACGTTGGCCGGGGTCACCGTGACCGCTGGCGACGTCAGCACCGCGCCATCCACCGCCACCCGCCCGGCGGCGATCCAGGCCTCGGCCTCGCGGCGCGAGCACAGGCCGGCGCGGGCCATCACCTTGGCGATCCGTTCGCCGCCCGCCTCGGGCATCACGACTCCGCCCGGTAGTGGCGGGCGGCGAGGACGAAGGCGGCGAACAGGCGCACGTCGCCGTCGCCGATCAGGAACTCCGGGTGCCACTGGACGCCGATGCAGAACCGCTTGTCGGGCACCTCGATGCCTTCGATGACCCCGTCCGGCGCCACCGCGTTGACCACCACCCCCTCGGGCACGTCGGCCGCGGCCTGGTGGTGGGCGCTGTTCACCTCCAGGCGGTCGACGCCGACGATGTCGTGGAGCGCCGTGCCCGGGCGCACCTCCACCCCGTGGCCCGGCTGGTCGCGCGGGTTGGGCTGCTCGTGGGCCAGGGCGTTGGGCACGGCATCGGGGATGTGCTGGATCAGGGTGCCGCCGAGGACCACGTGCAGGAGCTGCTGGCCGCCGCAGATGGCCAGCAGGGGCAGGTCCCGCTCCAGGGCGGCGCGGACGACAGCGATCTCGAAGACGGTGCGGCTGTCCTTGGTCACCACCGACGGGTGGCGGGAGGCGTCGCCGAAATGGGCCGGGTCCACGTCGAAGGCGCCGCCCGAGACCACCACCCCGTCCATCAGGGCCAAGTACTCGGGCACCCGGTCCGGCTCGTGGGGCAGGATCACCGGCAGGCCGCCGGCGTGGCTCACCGCCCCGCAGTAGTTGCGGCGCAGGGCGAACCAGGGGAACTTGGAGTAGCCGCCCGGCTGCTCGCTGTCCGCCGTGATGCCGATTACCGGAGTGGTCATGGCCGGACTGTAGGCTCTGGGTCGGGGGCCGGCAAGCGGTCCGCTTGACGGCATGGGCCGCCGTCCGCATGGTGCCGCCATGGCCGACGAGTCCCCCATGACCCGGGCCCTGGCCGAGGCCCGGGCCGCCGCCGAGCGCGGCGAGGTGCCGGTGGGCGCCGTCCTGGTGGACGGCCGCACCGGGGCGGTGCTCGCTGCCGACGGCAACCGGACGGTGGAGTTGAGCGACCCCACCGCCCACGCCGAGGTGCTGGTCATCCGCGAGGGGGCGCGGCAGGCCGGGGCGCCGCGGCTGGAACACTGCGACCTCTATGTCACCCTGGAGCCGTGCCCCATGTGCGCCACGGTGGCTTCGTTCGCCCGCATCCGGCGGCTCTATTTCGGCGCCGGCGACCCCAAGGGCGGCGGCGTCGAGCACGGGCCCCGGATCTTTTCGCAACCCACCTGCCATCACCGGCCCGAGGTCTACGGCGGCCTCGCCGAGACCGAGGCGGCGGCGTTGCTGCAGGCGTTCTTCCGCGACCGGCGCTGACGGTCGGCGGTCAAACCTGCCGGGCGCGGACGATCAGGGCGGGGATGGTCTCCTCGCCGAGGGCCCTCACCGCCTCCAGCCGGTGCAGACCGGTCACCAGGACGAACCGGTCCTTGTCCTGGCGCACCTGGATGGGAATGGTCAGCCCGTTCTCCAGGATGTCCTCGGCCAGGGTCTCGACCTTGTCGGGCTCCAGGGTCTTGCGCCGCTGCAGCGGCACGTAGATGTCGTCGATGGGGATGTCGACCGGTTCGAGCACGGCGCTGGTCCCCCCGAAACCCGGCCGCGGTCGTCAGTGGCCGCTGATGAAGGCGTGCAGCGGCTTGGTTTCCTCGAACCGCCGCTGCTGTTCCTCGGTCGCCTCGTGCTGGTACTTGTCCCGCCACGCGGGGTAGGGCATGCCGTAGACGATCTCCCGCGCCCGGTCGTAGCTCATGTCGATGCCGCGTTCCTCGGCGGCGGCCCGGTACCACTTGGACAGGCAGTTGCGGCAGAAGCCGGCCAGGTTCATGAGGTCGATGTTCTGCACGTCGGTGCGCCGGCGCAGGTGCTCGACCAGACCGCGGAACGCGGCGGCCTCCAACTCGGTGCGGGTGCGCTCGTCCATGGCTGCCTCCTGTGTCCGTGATCCTCCGCCGCCCTCACATATAAGCGCCGGCGGCGGGAATCAAAGGGGCGCGGCCGGTCGGTGCGGGCGCCCCTATTGCCTGAAGCCAGTCGATTCCATACATGCGCCGCAACTGATATTAGGTTCCGGCACACGCGGCCCGTTGTCCGAGGGGTGCGGCGGCGGGGATCGGCGCCGCACCCTGGGCCAAAACGAATGGAGTGGAGCAGCCATCATGGAGCCAGCGTTTCTGGCCATCGCCTTCGTGTTGGGGTACGCCGCCCGCCAGGTCGGCCTGCCGCCGCTGGTCGGGTTTCTGGCGGCGGGCTTCACCCTCAACGGCCTGGGCTTCGAGAGCGGCCCCTTGCTGGTCCAGCTCGCCGACCTCGGCGTCACCCTGCTGCTGTTCTCCATCGGTCTCAAGCTGAAGATCGAGACCCTGTTGAGGCCGGAAGTGTGGGCCGGGGCGAGCCTGCACATGGCGATCACCGTGGCCGTCTTCGGCCTGTTGATCTTCGCGCTCGGTGCGGCCGGCGTGCATCTGTTCGTCGGCCTCGACCTGGCGACCAGCGCCCTGATCGCCTTCGCGCTCAGCTTCTCGAGCACCGTGTTCGCGGTCAAGGCGCTGGAGGAGAAGGGCGAGATGCAGTCCCTGCACGGCCGGGTCGCCATCGGCATCCTGATCATGCAGGACATCATCGCGGTGGTCTTCATCACCCTGTCGACCGGCAAGCTGCCGTCGGTGTGGGCGCTGGCGCTGTTCGGGCTGGTCCTCCTGCGGCCGCTGCTGTTCCTGATCATGGACCGCTGCGGCCACGGCGAGCTGATCCCCCTGTTCGGGCTGTTCGCGGCTTTGGTGCTGGGCGCCGAGGCCTTCGATCTGGTGGGGATGAAGGCGGACTTGGGCGCGCTGGTCCTCGGCATCCTGTTGGCCGGGCATGGCCGCGCCCGCGAGATCGCCAATTCCCTGCTCAGCTTCAAGGACGTCCTGCTGGTCGGCTTCTTCCTCAACATCGGCTTTTCCGGGTCCCTCAGCGTTCAGGCGCTGCTGGTGGCCCTGTTGGTGGTCCTGGTGCTGCCGTTCAAGGTGGCCCTGTTCTTCTTCCTGCTGACCCGCTTCCGCCTGCGGGCGCGCAGCTCCTCCCTGGCCGCGTTCGGGCTCGCCACCTACAGCGAGTTCGGTCTCATCGTCGGCGCCATCAGCGTCTCCAACGGCTGGCTCACCCCGGAATGGTTGACGGTGGTCGCGGTCGCCCTGTCGGTCACCTTCGTCATCGGCGCGCCGCTCAACACCATGGCCCACGGGATCTTTGCCCGCTTCCATGATCGCCTGATCTCCTGGGAGACGAAAGCCCGGCACCCGGAGGACCAGCCCATCGACATGGGGGACGCGCGGATCGCCGTCCTCGGCATGGGCCGGATCGGCACCGGCGTCTACGACACCATGCGCGCGCGCTACGGCGACAGGATCGTCGGGCTGGACAGCAACTCGGACAGGGCGGCGGCCCACCGGGAATTGGGACGCAACGTGGTTTTCGGGGACGCCACCGACTCCGACTTCTGGGAGCGGGTGCAGCCGGGCGAGATCCGTCTGGTCATGCTCACCCTGCCCGAACTGAACGCCAACCTCGATGTGGTGCAGCGGCTGGCCGACAGCCCCTATGACGGCAAGATCGCCGCCGTGGCGCGCTTTGCCGACGAGGTCGAGATCCTGGAGCAGACGGGGGTCCACCTGGCCGTCGACACCTTCGCCGAGGCCGGCGCCGGCTTTGCCAGCGATGTCCAGCAGAACTTCGCCGCCGAACTGGCCGGGCTCGGCGAGCGCGAGCGTCGCCGCCCTCGCACGCCGTAAACAGGAGGGTCACGTCGTGGGCGGAGCAGCGAAACACGTAGGACGGTCAGTCGAAAGCCCCCTCTCCCACCCAACGGTCGTTCTCGGGGTCGGGCACGAGATCGTTGTCTTGCCATTCGAAGAAGATCAGCGCCGCCCACTCGGTGCGATTCGAAAAGCCGTAGGCCGCCTCGCTCGACTGCTGAAGCGTGCCGGTACTGGCGTCGTAGCCGGTCAGCGCCAGCTTGACGACGCCCTGCTGGCGGTCGCGCTTGAACAGCGCCAGCTCCGGAAACTCGATGGTGCCGGCAAGCGGAATGGGAATGGGGAAACTGGGAATCCCGATGAGGAACTTCTTGCGATCGACCGACAAGGCGCCGACGCGCGGTTCGAAGACCAGGTCGGCCCCGGTCCGGGCGGCGACCAGTTGGCCGCCTTCACGCAGAACGCGGTCGCGCAAGGTCGCCACCAGGTATTTGCCCTCCGCGCCGTCCACGTAGCTGGCATCCACGAAGACCCTGCTGTCCGGCGGAACCTGTATCGCCAACGCATCGCAGACCCGCTCGACGGCCGTCGAGAACAGCAACTGCTCGGTGGCGGTGCGTTCCGGCTCGCTTTCGCGCACCTGAGTACAGGCGCCGACGACCATCAGCGCTAAGGCGACCAGGAGAGCCCGAACAACAACCATCCGGCAAGCGCGTTATGCGGACGCGCCAACGAATTGACAAGGGGAGCGCGTCCGTGGCGCGTCGGCAAACCCGCGCGGCGCAGGAGCCGTCGCATGAAATAACCCGGAGGGGCATGTCATCGGCGGGACCGGTCCTAAGACCGACCGACGGCGCGCCAGCCGATGTCGCGGCGGCAGAAGCCCTCCGGCCAGTCGATGGTGTCCACGGCCCGGTAGGCCAGCTTCTGGGCCGCGGCCACGGTGGGGGCGCGGGCGGTCACCCCGAGCACCCGGCCGCCGTCGGCGAGGATGCGGCCGTTCTCCCCCTTGGTGCCGGCATGGAAGACGACGACGCCGTCCAGGGCATCGGCCTTGTCCAGATCGCGGATCTCGGAGCCCTTGGGGTAGTAGCCGGGGTAGCCTTCGGTGGCCATGACCACCAGCAGCGCGGATTCGTCGCGCCACTTGAGGGTCACTTCGTCGAGGCTCCCCTCGGCGCAGGCGACCAGCGCTTCCAGCAGGTCGGACTCCAGCAGCATCATCAGGGGCTGGCATTCCGGGTCGCCGAAGCGGGCATTGAACTCCAGCACCCTGGGGCCTTCGGGCCCGATCATCAGGCCGGCGTAGAGCACCCCCTTGTAGGGCCGGCCCTCGGCCGCCATGGCCTTGACGGTCGGCGTGATGACCCGGTCCATGATGGTCTTGGCCACGGCCGGCGTGATCACCGGCGCCGGCGAATAGGCTCCCATGCCCCCGGTGTTGGGGCCCTCGTCGCCGTCGTACACCGGCTTGTGGTCCTGGGCCGAGATCAGGGGCACGGCCCGCTTGCCGTCGACCAGGGCGAAGAAGCTGGCCTCCTCGCCCTCCAGGAACTCCTCGATCAGCACCTCGTCGCCGGAGGTGCCGAAGGCGCCTTCGATCATGATGTGGTCGATGGCCGCATAGGCCTCGTTCTCGTTGCGGCAGACGATCACGCCCTTGCCGCCGGCCAGGCCGTCGGCCTTGACCACGATGGGGGCGCCCTGGCGCAGGATGAACTCCTTGGCGGCGTCGGGCTCGTCGAAGCGGCCGTACTCGGCGGTGGGGATGCCGTATTTGCCGCACAGGTCCTTCATGAACCCCTTGGAGCCTTCCAGGACGGCGGCCCGGGCGTTGGGGCCGAAGGCCTTGATGCCGGCCTCCTCCATGCGGTCGACCACGCCGGCGACCAGGGCCGACTCGGGACCGACGACGACGAAATCGACGCCGTTGCCGGTGGCGTAGGCGACCAGGCCGTCCACGTCCTCGGCGGCCACGTCCACGCACTCGGCGACCTGCGCGATCCCGGCATTGCCAGGCGCGCAGACCAGGGCGTCGCACAATGGGGATTGGGCGATGGCCCAACACAGCGAATGCTCGCGGCCGCCCGATCCGACCACAAGAACCTTCATGGGTTCTCCCCCCGAGCTTGTGTTGTTGCGGTTTTATGTATCATACAGACAGGTGATGTCGAATGGCCATCCCCATGACGCCGACGCCGTCCATAACCTGCCCGTCCTGACCGTCGGCGAGGTCTCCCAGGCCCTCAAACGGCGGGTCGAGGAGGCCTTCGCCCGGGTGCGGGTGCGGGGCGAGATCACCGGCTTCAAGCGGGCCGCCTCCGGGCATCTCTACTTCTCCCTCAAGGACGCCGACGCGGTGTTGTCGGGCGTCTGCTGGCGGGGGTCCGCCGGGCGCCTGGGGCTCGAGCCCGAGGACGGCATGGAGGTGGTGGCCACCGGCCGGCTCACCACCTATCCCGGCCGGTCCCAGTACCAGATCGTGGTCGACGCCATGGAGCTGGCCGGCGAGGGGGCCCTGCTCAAGCTGTTGGAGGAGCGCCGCAAGGCCCTGGCCGCCGAGGGCCTGTTCGACGAAGCCCGCAAACGGCCCATCCCCTTCCTGCCCGAGGTCATCGGCGTCGTCACCTCGCCCACCGGCGCCGTGATCCGCGACATCCTGCACCGGCTGGCCGACCGCTTCCCGCGGCGGGTGCTGGTGTGGCCGGTGTTGGTCCAGGGCGACGGCGCGGCCGAGCAGGTGGCCGCGGCGGTGGCCGGCTTCGACGCGTTGTCGGCCGGCGGGGACGTGCCGCGGCCCGACGTGCTGATCGTCGCCCGCGGCGGCGGCAGCCTGGAAGACCTGTGGGCCTTCAACGAGGAGGCGGTGGTGCGGGCGGTGGCGGCGTGCACCATCCCGGTGATCTCGGCGGTGGGCCACGAGACCGACACCACGCTGATCGATTTCGCCGCCGACCGCCGGGCGCCGACGCCCACCGCGGCGGCCGAGATGGCGGTGCCGGTGCGCACCGAGCTGCTGGCCCAGGTGCTGGACGACGGCGGCCGGCTGGTGGCCGCGGCCGGCCGGCTGCTGGCCGAGCGCGCCACGCGGCTCGAGGCGTTGAGCTACCGGCTGCCCGACCTGGCCCGCATGGTGGACGAGCGCAGCCAGCGCCTGGACGACTGGTCGGAGCGCCTGGCCAACGGCCTCCGTGTTGGTCTGGAGGGCCGCGGCGCCCGCTTGGCCGGCCTCGCCGCCAAGCTGGTCGATCCCCGCCAACGCATCGACCACGCGGCCAGCCGTCTGGCCGGCGAGGCGCGGGCCCTGGCGGCCGCAGCCGGGGCGCTCCTTCGGGACCGTGCGGCCCGCCTGCAGCACGCGGCGGCGCTCCTGGACAGCATGTCCTACCAACGGGTGCTGGAGCGCGGCTTCGCGCTCGTCCAGGACACAACCGGCCACCCGGTCACGTCCGCGAAGGCGCTCAGCCCCGGCATGGCCATCGGTCTCCGGTTCCACGACGGCGAGGCGGGGGCGACGGTGACCGGCGCCGGCCGCAAGCCGCGCCGCGCCAAGCCGACTGCCGGCGACGACGGACAGGGGTCGCTGTTGTGAGATTGCCGCTGGCCGCGGCGGTGCTCCTGCTGCTGTGGCCGACCCTCGCCCACGCTTTGGCGCTGGACGGCCCGCTGGTGCAGGGCGGCCTGGTGGTCGGCCGGGTGGCGCCGGGCGCCTCCGTGACCGTCGACGGCCGCGCCGTCCGGGTCTCCGCCGACGGCCGGTTCCTCATGGGGTTCGGCCGCGACGCGGCGCCGAGAAGCGAGATCCGCGTCACCGGACCGGGCGGCATCGTCGAGACCCGAACCGTGACGGTGGCCGCCCGCACCTATCCGGAGCAGCGCATCGACGGCCTGCCGCCCAGGCAGGTGACACCCGATCCCGAGACCCTGACCCGCATCCGGGCCGAGGGGGCGCTGATTGCCGCCGTCCGCCGCCGCGACACCGAACGGCCCTGGTTCGCCGGCGGCTTCGCCTGGCCGCTGACGGGGCGCGTCACCGGCGTCTTCGGCAGCCGGCGGATTCTGAATGGCGAGCCCCGCCGTCCCCACGCCGGCATCGACATCGCCGCTCCGGAGGGGACGACCGTGGCCGCGGCGGCCGACGGTGTGGTGGCCCTGGTCCACGAGGACATGTTCTTCACCGGCAAGACGGTGATGATCGACCACGGTCATGGCCTGACGTCCGTCTACGTGCACATGCGGGACATCCTGGTGGCGGACGGGGAGCGGGTGACCCGCGGCACCCCCATCGGCCGCGTCGGCCGCACCGGCCGCGCCACGGGCCCGCACCTGCACTGGGGCGTCAGCCTGTTCGCCACCCACCTGGACCCGGCCCTGCTGGTGCCGCCGATGGAGGCGCGGCAGTGACGAGGTCGACGCTTGGCTCATCGAACCGCGCTCTAATTCATTGATTTCTAGAGCAAGCGGTCTTCAGCCTTGCTCACCGTTCTCCTCACAGCGGATCAAGTGCAGGTGCATGGACCGCTGCGACACCACTATCGCAAGACGTCCGAGTCGGTGATGTCCTGCAGCCGCAAAGCGTCGGTCAAGGCGACCTGGACGGGATTTCCGGCCAGAATGCCGGTCACGTTGCGGAAGGGCGTTCCGATGTGCATGCCCGAACCGTCGATCGAAAGCTCCCTGATGTCCTTCTCATGCCGGGAGCCCCGCATCTTGAGGACCGCGATGCCGCGACGCATTTCGCCGAACAGCTCCACATAGCGCAGAAGGATGATGGAATCCGTGATCGATGAGATGTGGGCCTCGGTCACCGAGGTGCCTCCGGTCAGCGTCGGCGTTGTGGACGTGAACAGGCCTGTTATCTCCGCGTCCTTGGCGAAGGACGTCAGACCGAGCACGAACTCGCGGAAACCGCGGACCGTGGCGATGCGCTCCATGGCCGAAAGGCTGTCGACCGCGATTCGGTTGGGCCGGAATTCGTCGATGTGCTCCTTGATACGGATCAGGTGGTCTTCGAGGCTCGCCGATTCCGGATACGCGCAGACGATCTTGACCTTGCCCTGGCGTTCGAGCTCCTCGAAACCCATGCCCCATCCGCTGGCGTTGCGCCCGAGCTGTTCGCGGCTTTCCTCGTAGGCGAAGAGGAGGCACCGGTCTCCCTGGGCGGCACCTCCGTGAATGAAGTGCGTCACCATCAAGGTCTTTCCCGTCCCGGTGGCTCCGGAGACCAGGACGATGGAGTCGTTGAGCAGTCCGCCGCCGCACATCGCATCGAGTTCCGGACTGCCTGACGTGACCCGGGAATCCGACGAACGCTGTTTCAGTTCCATGGCCGAGAGCGGGATGACGATCACGCCGCCATGGGGAAGTATCGTGAACGGGAATTCCCCTTTGCGGTGGCTCGTTCCACGGAATTTGAGGATCTCGATCGTGCGCCTGCGCTTCTCTTCCTCCAGGACGTTGCGCAGGATGATGACGTTGTCGGCCACGAACTCCTCGATCCCGAAGCGCGCGATGGTGCCGTATTCCTCGGTCCGCTCCGCGGTTATGAGCGCGGTCACCCCTATGGCCCGCAAGCTTGCCGCGATGCGAAGCAGCTCCATTCTGATGCGGGACGACCGCTCGTAACGTCCGAAAACGGCACCAAGGGAGTCGATGACGACCCGCGAGGCCGAATGCCGTCGGACGGCATGTTCGACCCGCGCAAGCAGCCCGCCGAAATCGAAATCGCCGACGACGACCTCTTCAGGAACCAGCTCCGGTGACGCATCCACGAACGCCCATTTGCCGGCGCTTTCCCAGTCCTCGATGGCCCAGCCGAAACTGCGCAGGTTCCGCCGCAGATCCTTGGGGCACTCCTCGAAGGTCACGAACACGCCCGCCTGGCCGTATTTCGTGATCCCTTCGGCCAGGAACTGTGCGGCGAAAATCGTCTTGCCGCTTCCGGCGCTGCCGGAAACGAGAGTCGTCCGCGCGATGGGCAGGCCCCCGTCGCTGACGAAATCGAACCCGGGGATTCCCGATTCCATCTTCTCCGGAGTCGAAGGCATTAGATCATCCACGTCGTTCCTCCCTGTCGGACTACTGGCTTCGAGGCACGAGGTCGAGCCCGATGAGCAGCTTCTCTTTGTCTGAAAGGTCGCCGACTATGCGCTTCAAGGGCGGAGGCAGCTCCTTGACCAGCGTCGGTGTTGCAAGGATCTTCTCGTCCTCCGCAAGCTGCGGCCTTTCCAGGACATCGATGACGACCAGTTCGAACTCCTCCATTCCTTTGGATTGGCAGACTTCGTTGATGCGCGCGATCGCAAGATCCGATCGCTCGGTGCGTCCCGCGATATAGAGCTTGAGCAGGTGCTTTGTCATTGGCCCTCTTCCGGACTGGCGGCAGAAAAAAGAAGATGCAGGAAAGCAATCACTCGACGGCATCCGCTTTCCGCGATTTGACGATCCTGTTCCTGTAGTACGATGCCAGGTATGCGAGTGCTCGTATCAACACGAAGCGCCCCTCGGAAACGAAATAGTCATCCGTACGGGCGTTCCTTGATTGGGAGCGGCCCTTCACCGCGGATACGTGTATGTCGATGAGGTCTCGTGGTCTCAAATACATCGCTCCGAGATCGGCGACCAGTTCGAATACCTCATCCGCGACATGGCCGGAGACCTTGAATGCCTGCTCCGCCATCGATTTCCTGACGATTTCGGCATATCGGGCCGTCAGGCGTTCGAATTCGTTGGGGGCCGCGTTGCGGAGAGGCCCGTCACTGAGGCTCGCCTGCGTCACCTCCGTGCCGCTGCCGGAAACGGATGCCACGCGAAGAAGCTCTCGTTCGCGCTCCGCCCTCTCCCGCATGGCGTTGAGGTTGAGGAGCAGTTGGTGCCTCTCGATGCCGTACAGGATGGCCCGCCGCACGACCTCCCCGTTGGCCCGGCCCTTGATCAGGTAATCCTGGGCCCCGATCTTCAAGGCTTCCAGGCCGACCGTTTCGTCGTCGAGCCCCGTCATCACGATGACGGGAATCGGGGAAGCCCGGCTGCACAACGCCTCGACGCCGGATACGCCATCCGTATCCGGCAGGCCGAGATCGAGAAGGACGAGGTCGAACGGCTCTGCGTCCAGACGTGCCTGAGCGCTCGCCAGCGTCGTCTCGGTGGCCCTGATCCAGCCATCGGCGCGGGCACCCTGCAGGGCCTCCCGAACATCGGTGGCATCTTCCGGGTCGTCCTCGACAACCAGGACCCGCGGGCGTTCTTGTCGCGTCACGGCCAGTCCCCCGTCAACCGGACCACAGTGAACCAGAAATCGCCCACCTCCTGCACCACCTCCGTGAACCGATCGAACCCGGCCGGTCGGTCCGCCCCCACCCATGACAGCGGTATTTAAGTTCGGCTGCGGTCTTGAGGGAAGGCCTGATCGGACCTTCGGTTCCCGGGCGCATCCTAATCGGGCCAGCGGTTGTGCACCCACAGCCACTGCTCCGGGTGCTCGCGGATCCAGGTCTCCAGTAGGGCGTTGACCTGCGCCATGGCGGCGCGGACGTCGGCGTGGTGGTCGCCGGTGCGCACGAAAGCGAGCGGCGGCGCGATCTCCATGCGGAAGCGGGCGCCACCGGTGCGGATCATGCGGGCCGGCACCACCGGGCAGTCGAAGCGGAGCGCCATCTCGGCCAGGGCCGGGGCGGTCATGGCGTCGCGGCCGAAGAAGGGCACGGGGATGCCGTCGTTCATCTTCTGGTCGACCAGCATGCCCAGGTGGTTGCCGGTGCGCAGGGACTTGAGCAGCAGACGGGCGCCGCTCGGGCCCTTGGGGATCAGCGCCCCCTCGACGGCCGCCCGCCCGCGCCGGTACAGCCATTCCACCAGCCGGTTGTTGGCGGCCCGGTAGACCCGGTCGAGCGGCAGGCCGCGCTGGGTGGCGCCCAGGGATACGATCTCCCAGTTGGCGATGTGACCGGAGAAGAAGATGCCCGGCTTGCCGTCCTCGCGCAGCGTGTCCACGTTCTCGCCGCCGGCGACCCGGACGCGGCCGGACGGGTCGTAGACCTGGAACTCATCCAGGTGGGGGTACTCGGCCGCCGTGCGCCCCAGGTTGTCCCACATGCCGCGGACCATGGCGGCGATCTCGTCGGCTCGTTTGTCGGGAAAGGCGCGGCCCAGGTTGATGACGGCGCGGCGGCTGGTGCCCAGGCGCGGCCCGATGGTGCGCCCCAGCCAGCCGCCCAGGGCCGAGGCCGCGTCCAGGGGCAGGGCGGCGAAGGCCCCGAACAGCAGCACCGCCGCCGCCGCCTCCAGGGGGTGCAACAACGATCGGAGCAGGCGGGGCAGGCCGGACGGGCGCAGGATCATGGGCGTTGGCGGGCGCGGAGCAGGACCGCGTCCAAGGCCGCTTCGTCCTCCCAATCGACGGTGATTGTCAAGACCTCGATTCCCTGGGCCGCCTCGGCGGGCAGGCGCGCGGCGTCCTTCTCGGTTGTCACCAGGACGGCGCCCAGCTTGTCGGCTTCGTCCTTGAGCCGCGCCACTTCGGCGGCCGTGTACGTGTAGTGGTCGGGAAAGCCGCGGGCCATACGCAGGTCGCACCCCATGTCGCGCAGGGTGCCGAAGAACTTCTCCGGCAGGCCGATGCCGGCGAAGGCCGCCACCGCCCGGCCGGTCAGCCGGTGCGCCGGGTCGCCGGGTCGCGCATGGGCACGCAGGATGGGCAGCCGCGGCCGCAGGCGCCGGATCAAAGGTACGACGCCGGCGTCGTCGGCCCCCATCACCACGGCGGCGTCGGCGCGGGCCAAGCCGGATCCCACGGGCTCGCGCAGGGGGCCCGCCGGCATCGGCAGCCGGTTGCCGAACCCGAACGACCCGTCCACCACCAGAAGGGACACGTCCTTGGCCACGTAGGGGTTCTGAAACCCGTCGTCGAGGATGGCCACCTCCATGCCGGCGTCGGCGGCGGCACGCACGCCGGCGTCGCGGTCGCGCGCCACCCAAGTGGGGCATCGGCGGGCCAGCAGCATGGCCTCGTCGCCGACCTCGGCCACCGTGTGGCGGTCCGGATCCACGGTCATCGGCCCCAATGCCGTGCCGCCGTATCCGCGGGTGACGAACCCCGCCGCGATGCCGGATGCGGCCAATCGCTCGCCCAGGCTCAGGGCCACCGGCGTCTTGCCGGCGCCGCCGGCCACCAGGTTGCCGACGCAGATCACCGGGATGGGCGTGGGCGGCGGCCGGGCGCCGGCCATGCGCGTGCGCACCGCCACGCCGTAAGCCCACGATGCCGGGGTCAGCAGGGCGGCCGCCAGGCCCCGGTGGCGCCAGAATTCAGGGGCGCGCACCGCCGGCCGCCTGGTCCAGGTAGGGCGCCAGCTCGTCCAGGGTGGCGTCGAGCACGCCCGATTCGGCTGCCGCGAAGTCCCGGGCCGCCCGGGCACGGCGTCGGCAGGCCGCCGGGTCGTCGAGCAGCCGGCCGACGGCGGCGGCCAGCGCCGCCTCGTCGGCCACCGTCTCGCTGGCGTCCGCCGCCGCCATGCGCCTGGCGATGTCCTCGAAGTTGCTCATGTCCGGTCCGTGGACGATGGCGCAGTCCAGGTGCGCCGGCTCCAGCGGGTTCTGGCCGCCCGAGGCGAGCAGGGACTTGCCGATGAACACCACGTCGGCCAGGCGGTAGAAGAGGCCCAGCTCGCCCATGGTGTCGGCCACGTACACCTGGGTCCCGGCGGCCACCGGCTGGCCGGCGGCGCGGCGGGCCACCGCGAGGCCCGAATGGGCCAGGGCCGCCGCCACGGCGCCGCCCCGTTCGGCGTGGCGGGGCACGACGATGGTCAGCAGGTCCGGGCGGTCGGCGGCGAGGCGGGCATGCACGCGCCCGGCGGCCTCTTCCTCCCCGGCGTGGGTGCTGGCCGCCAGCCACCGCGGCCGGCCGTCCATGGCGGCGCCCAGGGCCTCGAGCTCGGCTCCGTCGGCGGGCAGCGGCGCCGCCGCGAACTTGAGGTTGCCGACGCACTTGGCGCGGGGCGCCCCGAGCACGGTGAGCCGCTCGGCGTCGGCCTCGGTCTGGCCCAGGCACAGGGCGAAGCCGGCCAGCAGGCGGGCGATGGAGCGGGGCAGCCGCCGCCAGCCGGCGAAGGAGCGGGGCGAGATGCGGCCGTTGACCAGAACCAGCGGAATGCCGCGCCCCGCCGGCTCGCACACCAGGTTGGGCCAGAACTCGGATTCGGCCCACAGCACCAGGTCCGGCCGCCAGTGGTCGAGGAACCGGCGCACGTAGGAGCGGCGGTCCACCGGCACGTACTGGTGGACCGCGCCGTCGGGCAGGCGGTCCTCGAGGATGCGGGCCGAGGTCACCGTGCCGGTGGTCATCAGCACGCCCATGGCCGGGCGGTCGCGGCGCAGGCGCGCGACCAGGGGCAGCATGGATATGGATTCGCCGACGCTGGCCGCGTGCACCCAAACCAGCGGCCCGTCGGGCCGCGGCCGGCTGGGCCGACCCAGGCGTTCGTCGAAGCGGTCCGGATCCTCCTTGCCGCGGGCCATGCGGCGCGCCAGGTAGAGCCGGATGAGCGGCCCGCCCACGGTGGTCACCGAGCGGTAGAGGGGCAGCATCATCGCAGCGCCTCCTCGCCGCCCGGCAGGGGTGCCGGCTCGATGGGGGATTGTCCGCAGCGGCGATCCGCATCGGCACTGATGGCGTTGAGCCCGTCCTCGATGCGCCGCCGCGCCGCCTCCAGGGCGTCGGCGTCGGCGTCGCGGGGGATCTCCACCGGATCGCCCCACACGATGACGCCCCGGCCGAAAGGCCAGGCGAGGACAAAACGGTCCCAGGTGTCGAGCACCCGGCGCCGCGACACGGCGTAGGTGGCCGGCACCACTGGCACGCCCGACAGGCGGGCCAGGGCGACCACTCCGTCACCGGCGCGCATCCGCGGTCCCCTGGGGCCGTCGGGGGTGATGCCGACGCAGGCGCCATCCTTCAGCAGCCGCACCATGGCCCGCACCGCCTCGGCGCCGCCGCGCCGCGTCGATCCGGTCACCGTGTGGATGCCGAAGTGGCCGACGGTGTCGGCGATCAGGCGCCCATCCCGGTGGCGGGAGATGAGCATGTGGATGGGCACCCGCGTCTCCCAGGACCACGGCATCATCAGGAGCCGCCCATGCCAGAAGCACAGGATGAACGGCCGGCCCTCGCCCCACAGGCGCCGGGGGATGTCGCCGCCGACCACCGTCCACCGGCCGCTGGCGTGGACCAGCCGGATATACTGGGCGCCGAGCCAGCACAGGACGCGCCGAAACGTCTCGCTGCGGAGCACCGCCTTCAGGGGTCGCACCGGACGCCTACGCTCGGACGGCGGTGACCGGCGCCGCGTCGTCGCCGAACTGCAAGGCATAGAGACGGGCGTAGGCACCCCGGCGGGCCAGCAGCTCGCCGTGGGTTCCCGATTCCGCGACCCGCCCGGAATCGATGACGTAGATGAGGTCGGCGCCGACCACCGTGGACAATCGATGGGCGATGACCACCGTGGTGCGGCCGCGCATGAGCTCCGCCAGGGCCGCCTGCACATGGCGTTCCGATTCCGTGTCCAGGGCCGAGGTCGCCTCGTCCAGCAGCAGGATGGGCGCGTCCTTGAGCATGGCCCGGGCGATGGCCAACCGCTGGCGCTGGCCGCCCGACAGCTTCACCCCCTGCTCGCCGACCAGGGTGTCGTAACCCTGGGGCAGCGCGGCGACGAAGTCGTGGGCGCCGGCATGGCGGGCGGCGGCCTCGATGTCGTCGTCGCCGGCGCCGGCGCGGCCATAGGCGATGTTGGCCCGCACGGTGTCGTCGAACAGGGTCACCTCCTGGCTGACCAGGGCGATGTTGGCATGCAGCGAGGCGAGGGTGGCGTCGCGCACGTCGGTGCCGTCGATCAGCACCCGGCCGGCGGTGACGTCGTAGAACCGCGGGATCAGGTTGAGGATGGTGGATTTCCCGGCCCCCGACGGCCCGACCAGGGCCACGGTGCGTCCCGCCGGCACGTCCAGGGTGACGCCGCGCAGGGCCGGCTTGTCGGGTGCGTAGGCGAATTGCACGTCGTCCAGCCGGATGCCGCCGGTGCCGACGGCCAGGGGCCGGGCGCCCGGGCGCTCCTGGATGCGCGGCGCCACGTCGAGCACGTCGAACAGGCGCTGCGCCCCGGCCAGGCCCTCCTGCAGGCTGGCATTGAGGTTGGCCAGCCGCTTCATGGGCTCGTAGGCGAGCAGCAGTGCGGTGATGAACGAGAAGAAGGATCCGGCGTCGGTCTGGCCGCCGATCACCCGGGCGCCGCCGTAGGCAATGACGATGGCCACCGCCAGGCCGCCCAGGCTCTCCATGATGGGGCTGGAAAGGGCCCGGGTGCGCGCCGATTTGAAGTTGAGCCGGAAGATGCGCTCGACGATGCGGGCGATGCGGCCGCGCTCGTAGTCCTGCATGTTGTAGGCCTTGACCACGCGGACGCCCTGGAAGGTCTGCTCCAGCAGGGTGGTGAACAGGCCCATCTCCTCCTGGGTGTTGGCGGTCACCCGGCGGATGCGCTGCCCCAGGCGCACGATGGGTATGACGGCGATGGGAAAGACGAAGAATGCGATGGCCGCCAGCAGCCAGTCCTGGACGAACATCACCACCACCAGGCCAACCAGGGTCAGCAGGTCCTTGCCCAGGCCGGTCAGCGCATTGGACACGGCGGTGCGCATGTTGTTGATGTCGATGGTGAAGCGCGAGATCAGCCGACCCGTCGGGCTGTCGTGGAAGAAGGCCAAGTCCATGCCCGAGAGATGGGCGTAGAGCCGGTTTTGGCTGTCGGCGATGATGTGCAGGCCGACGTAGCTCATCAGCGACGCCTGGGCGTAGTTGGCGAGCCCCTTGACCGCGAAGGTGGCCAGCACGGCGCCGCTGATCAGCCACAGCAGCTCTTCGTTGCGGCCGATGAACACGTCGTTGACCACCGGCTTCATGAGCCAGGCGCTGAGCGCCGTCGCCCCGGCCATGACCGCCATGGCCAGCACGGCGAGACCGAGATAGCGGAAATAGGGCCGCACCATCTCGCGCAGCAGACGGCGCATGAGGACGACGGTGGACTCGTGGCGCGGCCGCACAGGCTCGCTGGATTCGGTCAAGGGCCGGCCCCCCGTTGGACGTGGCGCGGACCTTACCACGCGGCGGCGGCGGCGGCCAACGGGCTCGGCGGCGGAAACGGCCGGATCAGCGGAAGCAGCGGAGGTTGTCGAGGAACTGGCGGACGCTGGTGTCCCACGAAAACGTCAGCGCGTAGTCCCGGCAGCGATCCGCGGGAATGGCCAGGGCCTGCCGCGCCGCCTTGCCGAGGTCTTCGTCCAGGAAGCCCACGCCCGAGCCGTCGATCACATCCAGCGGGCCCGGCACCGGGTAGGCGGCCACGGGCACGCCCGAGGCCAGGGCCTCCAGCAGCACCAGGCCGAAGGTGTCGGTCCGGCTGGGGAAGACGAACACGTCGGCCGCCGCGTAGTGGCTGGCCAGCTCCTCGCCCTGCTTGGCGCCGGCGAACACCACGTCCGGATGGGCGCTTTCCAGCGCCGCCCGCTGCGGGCCGTCGCCGACCACCACCTTGGTACCCGGCAGGTCGAGGGCCAGGAAGTCCTCGACGCTCTTCTCCGGCGCCAGACGGCCCACGTACAGGCTGATGGGCCGGGGATGGGGGAGGAAGTCCTTGGGCCGGGGGCGGAACAGGTCGGTGTCGACGCCGCGGGTCCAGCGCCGGATGTTGCCGAATCCGCGCGCCTTGATCGCTTCGGCGATGGTGTCGGTGGCCACCATGACGGCGCTCGACGGTCGATGGAACCAGCGCAGAGCGGCGTAGCTGATGGCCAGGGGAAAGCGCCAGCGGGCGTGGATGTATTCGGGGAACCGGGTGTGGTAGGCGGTGGTGAACGGGTAGCCCTGCCGGACGCAATGGCGGCGCGCCATCACCCCCAGCGGTCCCTCCGTGGCGATGTGGATGGCGGACGGCTGGTGGGCGTCGATCATCGCCCCGACGCGGCCGGGGCGGCACAGGGAAAGCCGGATCTCGGGATAGGTCGGGCAGGGGACGGTGGCGAACCGGTCGGGGGTGATCAACGCGATATCGTGATCCAGCGCGCCCAGGCGCCGGCTCAGAGTATCGAGCGTGCGAACGACACCATTGACCTGAGGGAACCAAGCATCGGAGACGATGACGATTCGCATTCCGTGTTCTCTGCCGCCGGGACGCTGCGCTGCCGCGCCCAGTTGAGGATCTCCAGTCGGCCGTCCGCGTGCTCGACCAGGGCGGTGCAGCTCTCCACCCAGTCGCCGTCGTTGCAGTAGAGGATGCCGTCGATCTCGCGCACCGCGGCGGTATGCACGTGGCCGCAGATGACCCCGTCGGCGTCGTGCTTGCGGGCCTCGGCCACCACCGCGGTCTCGTAGTTGCCGATGTACTCGACCGCGTTCTTGACCTTGTGCTTGAGGTAGGCCGACAGGGACCAGTACTGGAGACCCAGCTTGCGCCGAATGAGGTTGAAGTACAGGTTGACCGCGAGGGCCGCCGTGTAGGCGCTGTCGCCGAGGAAGGCCAGCCACCTGGCGTACTTGACGATGCCGTCGAAGCGGTCGCCGTGGAGGACCAGCATGCGGCGGTGGTCGGCGGTGACGTGGATGGCCTGATCGAGCACCGCCACGCGGCCGAACCGGTGGCCGATGAAATCGCGGAACATCTCGTCGTGGTTGCCGGGGATGTAGATCACCCGGGTGCCCTTGCGGGCCTTGCGCAGCAGCTTCTGGATCACGTCGTTGTGGGACTGGCTCCAGTACCAGGCCCGCTTCATGCGCCAGCCGTCAATGATGTCGCCAATCAGGTACAGGTAATCGGAGTCCGTATGCTTGAGGAAGTCGAGCAGAAGCTCGGCGTTACATCCCCGGGTCCCCAGGTGAATGTCCGAGATGAAGATGGCGCGGAAACGCCGTGTCGGTAATTCGGAAAAGGTCCCGATATCGTCGGGCATGCCGAGGGCAACATCAATGTATGCGTTTCAATATTGTACTTAGTACAAGATATGGATATTGTGAATCTCAAAGATGCCCGTCACAAAACAATAATCTTCCTGTTACATTGCCGTAACATGACTTCAGAGTACTCGAATCCGCTATGACGGCTGTAGACTCCAATTCCGGTCGGCCGGCCGAAAGCCGGCCGCGCCGCCTCCTGGTCATCCACAATCCCGTCGCCGGTCAATGCAACCGCCACCGCTACCGGGAGGTGCTGCGTCACCTGCGCCTTCTCGGGTGCCAGGTGGCGGTGCGCGAGACCGGCGGGCGCGGCGATGCCGAGCGCTTCGCGCGCGAGGCCCGCGAGGCCGACTACGACGCCATGGTGGTGGCCGGCGGCGACGGCACCATCAACGAAGCGGCCAACGGCCTGATCGGCTCGGACCTGCCGCTGGCCGTCCTGCCGCTGGGCACCGCCAACGTGCTCGCCAACGAGATCGGCATGCCCAAGGGCCCGGCCGCCATCGCCCGCGCCATCGCCGAGGGCCCGGCGCGCCCGGTCCACTTCGGCCTCGCCAACGGGCGGTGTTTCCTGATGATGGCCGGCATCGGCTTCGACGCCCATGTGGTGGCCAACGTCGATCCGCGCCTCAAGCGGTTCGTCGGCAAGCTCGCCTTTTTCGCCGAGGTGTTCACCAGGATGGCGCAGTTCCCGTTCCGACCCTACCGGGTGACGGTGGACGGGCGCCCCTACGAGGCGGCGTCGGCGGTCATCGCCAACGGCCATTTCTACGGCGGCCGGTTCACCTGCGCCCCCCTGGCCCGCCTCGACGACCCGCTGCTCCAGGTGTGCCTGTTCACCGGCAGCGGACGGTGGCGGGTGCTGCGCTACGGCCTGTGGCTGATGCTCGGCCGGCTGCCGCACCTGCCCGACGTGCTGGTGGTCCCCGGCGTGCGGGTCACCGCCGAAGGCGCCATCGGCGAGCCGGTCCAGGGCGACGGCGACGTCATCGGCGCCGCCCCGCTGTCGGTGCACGTGGCCGGCGGCACCATGCACCTGATCGCCCCCTGAGTTCGTCCTCAGCGCCCGGCCACGGTCATGCCGTCGATGCGCACGGTGGGCGAATCGGTGCCGTAGCGGAACTCCAGGTCGTCGGCCGCCGTCAGGTGGGCGAACATGTCCCTGAGGTTGCCGGCGATGGTGACCTCGCTCACCGGATAGGCCAGCGCCCCGTTCTCGATCCAGAAGCCGCTGGCGCCGCGGCTGTAGTCGCCGGTCACCCCGTTGACGCCGAAGCCGATCAGCTCGGTGACGTAGAAGCCGCTGGCGATGTCGGCCATCAGGTCCTCGGGGCTCGCCGTGCCCGGCTCCAGGTAGAGGTTGCTGGCCGACGGCGACGGCGGCGCCCCGGTGCCGCGGGAGGCGTGGCCGGTGGTGGTCAGGCCCAGTTGCCGGGCCGAGCGCAGGTCCAGGATCCAGGTGGTGAGCACCCCGTTCTCGACCACGGCGCGGCGCGCCGCCGCCACCCCCTCGCCGTCGAAGGGCCGCGAGCGCAGGCCACGCCGGCGCAACGGATCGTCGACGATGGTCACCGGGTCGGGGAACAGGGCTTTGCCCATGTCGTCCTTGAGAAAGGTGGTGCCGCGGGCAACCGAGGAGCCGTTGATGGCCGACGACAGATGGCCGAGCAGGCTGCGCGCCACCCGCGGGTCGTAGATCACCGGCACCTGGGCCGATTCGGCCTTGCGGGGCCCCAGGCGCTTCACCGCCTTGTCGCCGGCCGAGCGCCCCAGGTTCTCCGGGGCCGGCAGGTCGGCGGCGAACACGGCCGAGGCGTAGTCGTAGTCGCGCTCCATGGCCGTCCCCTCGCCGGCCAAAACGGAGACGCTGAAGCCGCACCGGGAGGCCGGATAGAGCCGGGCGAACCCGTTGCTGGCCACCATGGCCCGGCGGCTGCGGCCCCATTCCGCCTCGGCCCCTTCCGAGTTGGTCACACCGGGTACGGCGCGGGCCGCGTCTTCGGCGCGGGCGGCCCAGTCGTCGAGGGTCTCGGGCGCCAGCTCGTCGGGGTCGCAGATCTCCAAC
>JANQFP010000248.1 GCA_028277795.1 Rhodospirillales bacterium | reverse complement strand
GAACGCCAAAGCTTGAAAAACGGCGCGTCATGGCTAGACTGCCCTTCCCGCCCGAACGGGTGGGGTGGCGCCGGCGCGGGCTCAAAGAAGACCAAAAGGAGGGATTTGCCGTGGCACCCATGAAGATCAAGACCAATCCGGGCAACTTCTTCGAGGACTTCTACGTGGGCCAGGAGATCGTCCACGCCACGCCGCGCACCGTCACCGCCGGCGACGTGTCGGTCTACACCTCGCTCTGCGGGGCGCGCTTCGCCGTCAACTCGTCCGATATGTTCGCCCGCTCCATCGGCTTCGAGGCGGCGCCGGTCGACGACTTCCTGGCCTTCCACATGGTGTTCGGCAAGACGGTGGCGGACATCTCGCTCAACGCCATTGCCAACCTGGGCTATGCCAGCGGCAAGTACGGCTGGCCCGTGTATCCGGGCGACACCATCAACACCACGTCCACGGTCATCGGCCTGAAGGAGAATTCCAACGGCAAGACCGGCACCGTCTACGTGCGCTCGGTGGGGGTCAACCAGCGCGACGAGATGGTGCTCGACTACATCCGCTGGGTGATGGTGCGCAAGCAGGACCTGGAGGTGCCGGCGCCGGACCCGGTGGTGCCCAACCTGCCGGCCTCGGTCCCGGCCGAGGAGATCTTCGTGCCGCCGCGCCTCAACATCGCCGGCTACGACCGCATCCTCGCCGGTAGCCGCCACCTGTGGGAGCACTACGACGTGGGCGAGAAGATCGACCACGTGGACGGCCACACCATCGAGGAGTCCGACCACATGTCGGCGACCCGGCTCTACCAGAACACGGCCAAGGTCCACTTCAACCAACATACCGAGAAGGATGGCCGGTTCGGCCGCCGCATCGTCTACGGCGGCCACATCATCAGCCTGGCGCGGGCCGCATCCTTCAACGGCCTGGCCAATGCCTTCAAGCTGGTGGCCGTCAACGGCGGCCGGCACGTGAACCCGAGCTTCGCCGGGGACACCATCTACGCGTGGTCGGAGATCCTCGACAAGCTGGAGCTGCCCGACCGCGGCGACCTGGGGGCCCTGCGTATCCGCACGGTGGCCACCAAGGACCGGCCCTGCGACGACCATCCCGACAAGGACGGCGCCGGCAAGTATGACCCGTCGGTGGTGCTCGACTTCGACTACACGGCGCTGATGCCCCGGCGCCAGGGCGGCTCGACCGCGCGTATGCGCATGGGCACCGGGTTCTCGCTGTAGCGGGCCAGGGGGTCGATCCGGGGATTGACGCGCCGGCTTCTTCGTCCCGGGCCGGGCTGCCATGCTGAAGATCCTCACCCTGTCCAGCCTCTACCCCAATCCCGTGCAGGAGGTGCACGGGGTCTTCGTGGAAAACCGGCTGCGCAACTTCCTGCGGGTGAGCGGCGCCGCGGCGCGGGTCGTCGCACCGGTTCCGTGGTTCCCGCTGAGCGGTCGGCGTTTCGGCCACTACGGCGCGCTGGCCGAAGTTCCGCGGTTCGATGAACGCCACGGGATCCCGGTCTACCATCCGCGCTACTTGATGATCCCGAAACTGGGCATGAACCTGCAGCCGTTCACCATGGCCCTGGCGGTGCAGCCGGTCCTCCGGGCCATCCTGAACGAGGGCTATGAGTTCGACGTCATTGATTCCCACTACTTCTATCCCGATGGCGTCGCCGCCGCCCTGCTCGGACGACGGCTGGGCAAGCCGGTCACCATCACCGCCCGCGGCACCGATCTCAACCTGATCCCCCGCTACGCGGTGCCGCGGCGCCTGATCCGCTGGGCGGCCGAGCAGGCCGCGGCGCTGATCACGGTAAGCCAGGGTCTCAAGGACCGGCTGGTGGATCTGGGCGTCGCCCCGGACCGGGTGACCGTCTTGCGCAACGGCGTGGACCTGGCGACCTTCCGTCCCGCGGACCGGGCCGCGGTCCGTACGCGGCTCGGCGTCGAAGGTCCCGTCGTCCTGTCGGTCGGCAACTTGTTGCCCCTCAAGGGGCACCACCTGGTGATCGAGGCCCTCGCCGGGATTCCCGCGGCCACCCTGCTGGTGGTCGGCGAAGGGCCCGAACGCGGGGCCCTCGAGGCCCTGGCCCGCGACCGGGGACTCGCCGACCGGGTGCGGCTTCTCGGTCGCGTGCCCCACGATCAGTTGGCCGAGATCTACAGCGCCGCCGACGTGCTGGTCCTGGCCTCGAGCCGCGAGGGCTGGCCCAACGTGCTGCTCGAATCCATGGCCTGCGGCACGCCGGTTGCCGCATGCCGGGTGGGCGGCGCACCGGAAGTGGTGACCGCACCCGAGGCCGGCATCCTGCTCGACGAGCGGGCCGTCGACGCCGTGGGCGCGGGCATCCGCCGCCTGCTGGAGGCGCCGCCCGATCGGGCCGCCACCCGCGCCTATGCCGAAGGCTTCGACTGGGACGAAACGGCGAGGGGCCTCAACGTGCTGTTCCAGGACGTTGTCGGGACCACCTATTGGGGCTGACGGGCCGCCGCCGTCGCCGACCGCCTCGCGCGGTGTCCCTCAACGACCCTTGCCGGCGGTTTCGGCACAGATGTCCTCGAACTCCCGGGCCGCCACGGCGGACGAGAAGTTGGCCTCCACGTATGCACGGGCCGTTTCGGACAGCCGCTGGCGCAGCGGCCCGTCGCCGAGCAGCCGCACCACCGCGGCGGCGAACGCGTCGGCGGTGTCGGCCCGCACGTAATGGGTGTCCGGCTCCACCGGCAGGCCCTCGACGCCGATGGTGGTGGACACCACCGGCGGCCCCATGGCCATGGATTCGAAGGTCTTGATGCGGGTGCCGCCACCCACCCGCAGCGGCATTACGTAGACCGAGGCCCCGTGCACGTGCGGTCGCACGTCGTCGACGAACCCGGTGAAGGTCCACGGCAGGCCCCTGGCCCGCGCCCGCTCCACCAGCGACGGGGGCGGGCTGCGCCCGACCACGGTCATGGTGGCGGCGGGATGCCCGGCGGCGACGGCGGCCCAGACGTCGTCCATCAGGAACTCCATGGCGTCGATGTTGGCGAACGAGTCCATGGACGCGGTGAACACCACCCGTCCGTCGTTGCCTGGCGGGGCGTAGGTGAAGTGACCCAGGTCCACGCCGGTGCGGATGACCGCCACCCCGTCGATCCCGTGTGCGTCGTGGAAATAGAGTGCGTCCCGCTCGGCGACGGCGACCACGGTGTCGAACCGGCGCAGCGTGGCGCCTTCGAACGCCTCCATCTTGACGAACTGGTTGCGCCACACGGCCTGCTTGAGCGGGTTGGTGGCGATCTCGGCATGGCGGCGGAAGATCTCGGATTCGATGTTGTGGGTGAACATGACCGACGGCACGGGGATGCGGGGCGGCGCCAGCACCGCGGCATGGGCGAAGTCGAAGACGGCGACGTCGGGGCCGGCGGCCAGCTCGTCGGCGACGATCCGCGATCCGGCGGCGG
>JANQFP010000041.1 GCA_028277795.1 Rhodospirillales bacterium | reverse complement strand
GCGGTCGGTCTCAGGCAGAGCCTCGGCCTGTTCCTGACGCCGATCTCCCTGGACCTCGGCGTCGGCCGCGAGACCTTCGCACTGGCGCTGGGGCTGATGAACCTGCTCTATGGGCTCGGCTCGCCGTTCGCCGGGGGGATCGCGGACCGGTACGGGGCCGGTCGCGTGGTGGCCCTCGGCGGCCTCGCCTATGCCGCCGGCCTGGCTGCCATGACGCTGTCGGGCGACGGAAGCCAGCTGCTGCTGGGCGGCACCCTGCTGGGGCTCGGCCTGAGCGCCACGGGCGCCACCGTGATCCTCGGCGCGGTCGGGCGGTCGGTCGCGCCCGAGCGGCGCAGCCACGCGCTCGGGCTGGTCGCCATGTGCGGTTCCGCCGGCCAGTTCCTGGCGCTGCCGTTCGCGCATGTGCTGATCGAGGGCGTGGGCTGGGTCGGCGCCCTCACGGTGCTGGCGCTGACCGCGCTCGCGATCGTGCCCCTCACCGCCGGGCTCGAATGGGCGCGCCATGCGGACGCGGCGGGCGACGGCCAGACCGTGCGGCAGGCACTCGCCGAGGCAAGGCGCGTGCCGAGCTTCTGGCTGCTGAACGCGGGCTTCTTCGTGTGCGGCTTCCACGTCGCCTTCATCGCCGTGCACTTTCCGGCCTTCCTGTCCGACCAGGGCCTGGCGCCGTGGCTCGGGGCGGCCGCGCTGACGGTGATCGGCGCCGGCAACATGGTCGGCAGCTATGCCTGGGGCGCGTTCGGCGGACGCTATCCGAAGAAGACCCTGCTCAGCCTGCTCTATTTCGCGAGGGCGCTGCTGTTCCTGGTGTTTCTCGCATTGCCGATGACGCCGGCCGGCGTGCTCGTCTTCAGCGCCCTCATGGGCTTTCTCTGGCTCGGCACGGTGCCGCTGACCAGCGGCCTGGTGGGCCATATCTTCGGCACCCGTTACATGTCGATGCTGTTCGGAATCGTGTTCCTGGCGCACCAGTGCGGCAGCTTCCTCGGCGCCTGGCTCGCCGGCGTCAGCTACGACGCGTTCGGCTCCTACGACGCCATGTGGTGGCTCAGCATCGCGCTCGGTCTCGCCTCGGCCCTGCTACACATGCCCATCGTCGAGCGGCCCGTGCCGCGACTGGCGAGCGGAGAGGGGGCATAGGCGTCCGGCGTGACCGGCAGCTGCCGCTCAGAAGATCGCCGGCTCGGGCACCGGCGCTCCGTGGCCGGTCTCCAGGAAGTCGAAGTCGCAGCCCGCGTCGGCCTGGCGGATGTGGCGGGAGAACATCCAGCCATAGCCGCGCTCGTAGCGGGCCGGCGGCGGTGTCCACTGGGTGCGGCGGGCTGCGAGCTCCTGTTCGGAGACCTCGAGGTGGATGCCGCGGGCGGCGACGTCGACCGCGATGGTGTCGCCGGTCTGAACCAGGGCGAGGGGCCCACCGATGAAGGCTTCCGGCGCCACGTGCAGCACGCAGGCGCCGTAGCTGGTGCCGCTCATGCGGGCATCCGAGAGCCGCAGCATGTCGCGTATGCCTGCCTTCAGGAGCTTTCTCGGGATCGGCAGCATGCCCCATTCCGGCATGCCGGGGCCGCCCTTGGGTCCCGCGTTGCGCAGCACCAGCACGTGGTCGGGGGTGACATCGAGGCCCTCGTCGTCGACCGCCGCCTTCATCTCCGGGTAGCTGTCGAACACCAGTGCCGGGCCGGCGTGCTTCAGGAATCTCGGATCGCAGGCCGAAGGCTTGATGACGCAGCCGTCGGGCGCCAAGTTGCCCTTGAGCACGGCGAGCGCGCCCTCGGCGTAGATCGGGTGGCCGAGCGGGCGGATGACGTCATCGTCATGCACCCGGGCGCCCGCGAGTGCCTCGCCGAGCGTCCGGCCCGACACGGTCAGGCAGTCGAGACGCAGCGTGTCGGTGATGCGCGAGAGCAGGCCGCGCAGGCCGCCGGCATAGTAGAAGTCCTCCATGAGATAGGTGTCGCCGCTCGGCCGCACATTGGCGATCACCGGCACGGTGCGGCTCAGACGGTCGAAATCGTCGAGACCGAGGTCGACGCCGGCGCGGCGCGCCATGGCGATCAGATGGATGATGGCGTTGGTGGAGCAGCCCATGGCCATGGCCGCGGTGACGCCATTCTCGAAGGCGTCGGCCGTCAGAATGTCGCTCGGCTTCAGGTCCTGCCA
>JANQFP010000027.1 GCA_028277795.1 Rhodospirillales bacterium | reverse complement strand
GCGACCCACTCCCAGGCCATGCGGGTGCCGGCCTCGTCGGTGGTCAGGCGCGCCCCGGTTTCGTCGCAGCCGACCACGTCGGCGGTACGGATGGTCTCGCGGATGGCCTCGGCGGCCGGCTCCAGGCGCGCGCCGACCCGCTTCAGGGCATTGGCGATGGCCCCTTCGCTGATCGACAGGCCGAACAACTCGCCCATCAGCCGGGCCAGCCGCTCGTAGGCGATGGCGTGGTGATGGTGCAGATACGTCAGCAGGACCAGGATGGTGTCCCCGAAGGGCGAGCCGGACGGCATCGCCTCGGGCGGCGCTCCACGGGCACGGCGCCGGCAGTGGGGGCAGCGGCAGCCGAACAGGCGCACCCGGGTCACGATGGGGCGCATCGGCGGCAGGTCGATGTGATCGTAGGCGTGGCGAACGCTCTGCGTCGCCGCCGGCAGCGCCGTGCCGCAGTGGGCACAGGTTTCGGCGTGGCAGTCCACCACCCGGTCCGGGGTTTCCGCCAAGTCCCGTGTCGTGCCCGGCCCGTCCCGCTTGTTGCGCGGCTTCTTCTGGCGCGGCGGGCGGTTGCGCTTCTGCCCGCGCGACGGCGGAACGCTGGAATTGTCCGGGGTTTTCGGTGGCCCGCCCAGACGCGCCTCCAGCTCCTCAATGCGCTTCAGCAGCGCGAGGATCAGCGCATCCTTCTCTTCCGGGGTCATCTGCGACAGGTCAGGCCGAGTCATGTATATGTTGACTCACATTCCCGCCCGCGAATCAACATTTTGTTGGCTAATCAGCGCCAGCCCCTATGCCCAGGCGCTCATCACCATCCCATTCCTCCGGTCCCCGGGCCAACCCCGTGAGCAATTACTTTGCGCGAACCGTGCTGATACGGAAACCGCTTAATCGATTGGTATCTGGTGTGATTCGCTTGATGAACCACAACATATGGGGTTCGAGCGATGGGCACTGGGGTGGTGGTGAAGGACCACGCAGACACGGCCACGGTCCTTGAAGCGTATCGGGCGGAGCGGGACGGGGTCCGTCGCGCTCCGCCCGA
>JANQFP010000120.1 GCA_028277795.1 Rhodospirillales bacterium | reverse complement strand
ATACCCGGCTGGGTCTACAACCAGGGGTTCGCCAATGATTCGGAGAGTTGTGATCTTTCGGTCCGTTGCAGCTTCTCGGCCCCCTCGCAGGTGGCCGTCGGCGCCAATCTGACCGCTATCAATCCGTCGCCCAACGGGCAAGACTACCCCGTCAGCGTCGATATACAGGGAACCATGCAAGGCAGTGATGACCCGGCCACGAATGCCGCCTCGGTGGCCTCCCTGGGGGAGGTGGGCGGCGAGTATGTCGACGCCAACGGAACTCAGCGCTACAACGGCGCGGCGGAGGTCACGCTGTCCGTCGAGGCGGATGCGGCCATGGATGCCCTCGACGCGAGCGGACTCATGACAACTATGTACAACCCGCTTTACGCCGTTACCGGCGGCGGCGCATTCATGGCGGCGTCGCTCGGCGTCGATGGCTATGCGGACGGTAACGAGAACCCCCCTCCAGGCATCTTCGATGGCGGCGCGGGCGGTTCGATCAACCTGTTCCACGGCAATGCCGACCTCGAGATCACTGGCTCGGGCCAGATTCTCGAATCATCCCAGAAACCGATCTACCTGAACGGCCTCGGCGCCTTTTCGATCGGTGGCGACGGCGTGGCGATCAAGGCGCACGACGATGATTGGGCCGGCAATGGTGGCGACGGCGGTGACGTATACGCCGACTTCGGGGCCGGCAGTACCCTTGCGCTCAGCAACGCGTACGGGGGTCAGAGCAATGGTATCTTCGCCTACTCGCGCGGCGGCGTCGGCGCCAATCAGAAGAACTACGAGATCGGCGATGGCGGCCATGGCGGCGCGGTCACGGTCGATGTCGCCGGTACCATCACGAACAGCGCGCTGGAAGGCGTCGGCGTGCTGGCGGTCTCGCAGGGCGGGGATTCGGACTTCGACAACCGACATGGCGGCAGCGATGCCTCCGGTGCCGGCGACGGCGGTGCGGTGTCGGTCACCGTCCAGGACGGCGGCGCCGTGAACATGACCGGCGAGGTCGGCATCGGCGTGATGGCGCTCAGCACCGGCGGCGATGCCGATTATGGGTGGAACGGTGGCGGCGGCACGGTCACCGTGGAGGTCGATCAGGGCGGTTCTATTAGCACCGGCGACGGCTCGCTGGCCATCGGCGTGCTGGCGGCCAGCGCCGGCTCAATGGGCGACCTGCGCCCGTTCGACACGGTGAACGTCAATTCCGCCTATCCGGGCGTGCCCGATAACGTCACCGTGACCAACGCCGGCTCGATCAGCAGCCAGGGCTCGA
>JANQFP010000001.1 GCA_028277795.1 Rhodospirillales bacterium | reverse complement strand
GCCTCCGACATGACCGAGCGGGCCCGCATGTACGGCCGCGACGGCGACGACGAGCTGACCGGCGGCAGCGGCGACGACCGCCTGCACGGCAACGAAGGGAACGACGTCCTGGTCGGCGGCGAAGGCGACGACCGGCTGCACGGCGGCGAGGGTGCCGACGAGCTGCGCGGCGGCGAGGGCAACGACCGCCTGTTCGTCGATGCCGACGACACCGTCATCGACGGCGGCGCCGGACACGACCGCGTCGACGTGCGCGGCACCGAGGGCGTCGAGCTCGACATGGCCGAGTCCAGCATCGAGACCGCGGTGGGCAACATCGGCGACGACATCTTCGATGCCTCCGGCATGGACGAGCGCGCGTACATGTACGGCCGCGACGGCGACGACGAGCTGATCGGCGGCGAGGGCGACGACCGGCTGTACGGCGGCACCGGCGACGACGAGCTCTTCGGCGGCGCAGGCAACGACCGCCTCCACGGCCACGACGGCGACGACATGCTGACCGGCGGCGCGGGCGCCGACCGCCTGTACGGCGGCGCCGGCGACGACGAGCTCGTCGGCGGCGAGGGTGCCGACCGGCTGACCGGCGGCGAGGGCGACGACGCCTTCATCTTCGAGCAGGGCTTCGGCATCGACACGGTCACCGACTTCGACATCGGCGACAGCCTGCGGTTCGTCGGCATCGACGCCGAGGAGGTGACGGTGGACGACAAGGGCAACGGCCGCGTCGAGCTGACCATCGGCGAGGGCGGCGACAAGGTGACCCTGAACAACCAGCAGTCCGGCCGCAGCTACTCGGTCAGCGAGGACCCGGAAACGGGCGACGTGGTGGTCACCGTCGACAACGGCGGCGGCGGCTGATGGCCGGCCGGGACTCCGGGAGACGGGCGCCGCACGCGGCGCCCTTTCCTTTGCCGCATCCCGTCCGGCTGGACTGACCCGGTGCCGCCGCCGCGGGTGATCGGGCACCGCGGGGCCGCCGGGCACGCGCCGGAGAACACCCTGGCCGGGCTGCGCCGCGCCGCCGCCCTCGGGGTCCGCTGGGTGGAGTTCGACGTCAAGCTCAGCCGCGACGGCCATCCCATCCTGTTCCACGACCAGGACCTGGAGCGCACCACCAACGGCCGCGGGCCGGTGGCCGCAACGGATCTGGCCGACCTCCGCCGGCTCGACGCCGGGGCCTGGTTCGGCGCCGCCTACCGGGGCGAGCCCATCCCGACCCTGGACGAGGCCCTGGCGGCATTGGCCGCCCACGGCCTCGGCGCCAACGTGGAGATCAAGCCGTGCCCGGGCCGTGCCGCCGAGACCGCCGAGATCGTGGTCCGGCAACTGCGGGCGGCGTGGCCGGCCGGCCTGCCGCCGCCGCTGGTGTCCAGCTTCGACGAGGCCGCCCTGGCGGTGGCCCGAGACCTGGCGCCCGAACTCGACCGCGCCCTGATCGTCGGCGCCGTGCCCGCCGACTGGCCCGCGCGCCTGGAGCGCCTGGGCTGCGGGGCGCTGCATTGCGGCCACCGCGACCTCACTGCCGCCACGGCCGCCGCGGTGACGGCGGCCGGGATCACCCTACGCTGCTTCACGGTCAACACCCGGACCCGGGCCGAGACCCTGTTCGCCTGGGGCGCCGCGTCGGTGTTCTCCGACCGCCCCGACCGGCTGCTCTGACCGCCTTTCCCCGGTTTGCGACAAGCCGAGCCCCCGAATCGTGGGTCAAGGCTTTGAGGACATAAAGGTTTCCGGCCTCTCTCCTCCCATGAACTGTCAGCATTTGTCGGCGCATGTCAGCAGATGTCGGCACGGGCGCCGGGGTGTCACGGAGCATGATAGGCTATAATACCTATCATGGGTCAAAAATCAAGAAAGCGGTTTTGGTGCGGCGGCATGCCGCGCGGCTCAGCCGCTGACCTCGATGCCGGGGAGGGAGCCGGCGCGGACGAAGGCAGGCAGATTGCCGGCCAGCGAGACGATCAGGGCTTCGGTGAGCAAGGCCAGCGAGTCGTCGGCGTCCCACGTCTCCGGGACCGGCCCCCCGGCCGCCGTGGTCATGTCGAGCACGTCTTCGTCGGCGACATCGAACACCACCGGCCGTGGCGCCCCGCGATGGATGACCATGGCGGCGAGGCCGCCGATCAGGCCGGCGATATCCAGGTCGATGGAAAACCGGTGGCGCGGTCCGTCCATGGCCGGCGACGCCTCCGCCGGCATCAACAGGCCCACGCTCTTGGTCACGTCGGCGGTCAGCGGCATCGCCCGCGACGGGACCGCCGGCACCAGCGCGGCGACGGCCGCGGTCACGGCCGCCGCAAGGGCCAGCCGGCGCACCGGCACGGCTCTTGTCCGCCTGACTTCCCCGCCGTCGCGGCGAGCAATGCCCATCCCCGATCCCATACCCTGGCGCGGCACCGTTTTGGCTGCCGACCTGTTTTCGTTATATCAGATTCCCGACCGACCCGACATGGGGCCGTCATCTCCGGCAGGCCGAGCACGAGCCCGCCGCTTCCGGCAGCGCAGCCGGGGAGTCTTTTTTGCCGGGCGACGGGGCTCGGGTCAAGTGAAGGTTGGGGACGCCCTGTCCGCCGGTCGAAAGCCGGACGGCTCGATGGGGCGGTCCGCTGAGGCGCGCGTCAGCGGCGGCTGTCAGCGATGCGCCGGGCCCGCTCCCAGCTCTTGCGTTCCATCCGGTCGCCGATCACGTCCATGAGCCAGCCCCCGCCGATGATGACCAGGCCAGCCAATACGGTCAGACCAAGGATTTCCATTGTCGTTACCTCGTCTTGTTCGTCGCCCACTCGTGGCGGCGCGTTATGCCTACGAGTCTAGGACGAGACGCCGGCAACATCTGTGATCGCAATCACTTGCGGGAAAAGAATCCGCGCCGGGCAGGCCGCGGCGGATGTGCGCTAGAGACGGACCTCGACGCGCGGCGGGCCCTGGTCCTCGGCGTCGAACACGGGGCGGCATTCGGCCAGGCGGCCGGCGTCGATGCCATGGCGCTCGACCAGGAGGCGCTTGGCGGCGATGGTCCGGGCGCCGGCCAGCTCGGCCAGCTCCCGGCGCGCCTGGTCGTCGAGCGCGGCGCGCTCCTCGGCGTTGGGCTCCCACGGAGCAGGCGGAGGGGCCATGCCGGCATCCCGGCCGCCCTCCGCGGGGCCGGCCGTCTCTGGGCCCGGCGGCCCGGCGGCGGCCTCGGCCTGGCGTGCCGCCATCACCTCGGCCCGGCGCTGGGCGGTCAGGCGGGAAAGCCGGATGGCGTGGTCCTCGGCGGTGGTCCGGCCGCACATCTTGACCACCAGGCGCGGCCGCTCCTCGAGCAGGTGGACCAGGTTGTCGGCAAGGCTTCGCCCCTCCACCGTCACCGCGGTGCCATTGGCCCGGAAGGTCAGGGGCTTGAAGGTGACGCCGCCGCCCGACGCCACCTCGCCGACCAGGGACACCAGGGCGGCCGGCGGGAACAGCATGGCCAGGGCACCCCCCACGGCCTGGCCGATGGCGTCGTCCAGGTTGAACTCGGGCTCCGCCACCGTGCCGGCGATGGGGATGGTGAGGGCGATGCGCCCCTCGCCGTCCTCCAACAGGCCGACCACCGTCTCCACCGGCATGCCGACGGTGTCGGACAGGCGCGCCGCATCCTCCGGAGGCAGCGGTTTGAACTCGAGTCCGAGGACATCCACGTCCAGCTCGCCGGCCAGCGCGCCCTGCTCCGCCTTGGCCGCCGCCTCGGCGGTCAGCCGCCCGCTGTCCAGGTACATGCCGACGGCGCGGGCGGCATAGGGTGACACCGGATGCAGCTCCAAACCCTCGATGCGGCCGGTGAGGTCGAAGGACGGGGCTTCGGCGAAGGGCCGCACCCAGCCGCCGGTTGCCACCTTTGTGAACTCGTTGACCGTGGCCGCCAGATTGACGGTGGTGCGGCCGTCGGGGGTGCCGGTGTCCAGGTCGGCCACCTCCAGGGCGTCGATGCGGGCGGTTGCCGACACGGGGGGCGACACGGACGCGTCGGCGAAGCGCACCACCGCCCCCTTCTCCAAGGCGAAGCGGCCCAGGTCGAGGGCGAAGGGCAAGCCGGCCGGTTCTGTCGGCCCGTCTCCGGTCGCAGGCCCGGTGTCCTGGGGTGGCTCGCCGCCGGCGTCCGGTGCCGCCCACAGTCGGTCGCCGATTTCGGCCTCCAGGGTCTCGATCACCACTTGGCGGGCCGCCAAGGCCAGGTCCTGGTCCGCCTCGATCTCCTCCAGGCGCACTGCCTCGGCGGTGACGGACAGGGCCTCGCCCGCCGCCACCGTGGCGCCGACCTGGCCGAGCCGCGCCTCGCCTTTGGTCCGCCACTGCGGCGGGGCGCCGTCGGCCACCTGGGCCGTCGCCTCCAGCCGGGCGGCGAGCGCGCCCAAGGTGGCGGCGATGGCGGGCGTGGTCCCGGCCTCGGCCACCTCGACGGCGAATCCGGTCCCGTCGGCCGATCCCGCCGCCGCGATCCGCAGGCCGTCCCCGCCGCCTTGCACGTTCAGGGACTCCAGGGCGACCGCGGCCTCCTCCACGGACGCCGCCGCAGGGCCATCGACGCGGGCCTCGCGCACGGAGACGGTCGGTGCGGCCTCGACCGCCAGGCGGCCGTCCGGCCCCACGGCCACCGAGGCCGCCGGCGAATGGACCCGCAGGCTGGCCACGGTCGCCGCGACCGGCTTCTCCAACGCCAGGCCCTTGACCCCGAGCCACGGGGCGCCCGCGAAGCGCAGCCCACCGTCGCCGCTAATGGTCAGGGAGACGTCGTTCAGCCTCACGCTGGCGTCCTGCAGGCGGACGCCCACGCCGCCGCCGTCGAACCGGGTGCGGAGGACTCCGGCCTGTAGTTCGCCGGTGACGGAGACGGTGTCGTCGGCGGCCACGGTGAGCATGACCTTCAGGGCGATCAAACCGGCGTCCAGGTGCAGAGACCCGGCGTCGGGGTGGACCAGCCGCACGTCCTCGGCTTCGACGCTGCCGTCGGTCGACATGGTGATGCGGCCGTCGGGAAAGACCTCCACGTGGCGTTGGAAGCGGGCGGTGAGCACGCCGTCGCCCTCCCCCAGGCCGAGCGGCCCGGCGGCCTTCTCGATCCGGTCCAGGCGGATTTCGGCGACCTGCTCGTCGATGGTCACGGTGATGCGGTCGGCGAAGGGCCGGGCCTGGCCGCGCAGGCGGACCTCCATGGCGTTGACGCGGCCGGTCAGGGCGAAGTCCCCGGCCTGGTCGGGGGCCCAGCTATGGAAGCCCGCAAGGTCGAGGCCGTCGATCTCCATGGCCACCGAGCGCCCTTCGGCATCCTCGAACAGCACCCGGCTCTGCCGCAGCTCGAAGGTGTCGATGCCCGCGTGCCATGGCTCGTCCGCCGCGTCGTCCGTCGGCTCCGGCGGCGGTGCGTCGGCCGGCAGAAAGGTGCTCAAGGGCACCTGGTTGACGGACAGCGCGCTGTCGGCGGCCCGAGTCACCCGGACGTCGATCCCGCGGATGACGATGGCCTCGAAGCGGATGCGCCCGTCGAGCACGTCGGACAGCCGGAAGCGAAGCTGCAACCTCTCCAGGCGGGCCGGCGGGGCACCCGTCAGGCCGACGGCGACCGGCCCGATGGTCACCTCGCGGTTCCACAGATCGATGTCCAGGGTCTCGAATCCCTGGGCGTCCAGGCCGCGGGCTTCCAGGTAGTCCACCGCCAGGTGGCGCACCAGCGGGCCGGGCACCACGAACAGGCCGATGACAAGGAGTGCCAGCACGGCCACGGTGACGCCGCCGATCCACAACACCCGCCGTCGGCGCGGCGGGCCGGGCGTGGAGGAGGAACTCGGGTCTTCGACGGTCACGCGCTGTCCTCGCATCGGTGCGGCGGCGGCGAGCGCCGGTCCGCGAGTGGGGCGCCTCGATAGCGTACATTGCGGGGCGGGACGTTCAACCGCCGCGACCTGACGTTAACGGAACCCGACGCCCCGCTTCAAGTCCGTCCCCGGGGATGTGAACCGGACAAACGGCCCGACCGCGGGCGGCGCCGTGGCCGCACGATCCCGGTTGACCGGAGCGGCCGGGCGGGCATGATGGGGCCGCGGGCGCCGGGGGGGTCGAGGAGGATCGCACGGCGCGGAGGGGATAGGAAACAGCGATGAACGAACAACGGTGAACAAGGAGTCCCTTTCATGCGCCTGCTGATCGCCCTGCTGCTGCCGTGGCTGCTGTTCTTCACCATTGGCCGGCCGGTGGCCGGCATCATCTGCCTGATCCTCCAGATTACGCTGATCGGCTGGGTGCCGGCCGCCATCTGGGCCGCCTACGCCCTCAGCCAGTTCAACACCGACCGCAAGATCGAGGCCGCCAAGGCCGGGGAGTAGGGGGCCCGCATGAGCACCCAACGCTCGATCGGCGGCACGGTCATCCGCATCGTCCTGTGGTCCCTGGTCATCGGGCTTGCGCTTTCGGTGCTGCCGATCTCGCCGCAGGACCTGCTGGCCGGCCTCGGCGACACCGCCCAGAGCGTGTTCGAGACCGTGGTCGGCGTGGTCGCCTGGGCCGTCCCCTACATCCTGATCGGCGCTGCGGTCGTGGTGCCCATCTGGCTGGTGCTCGCCGCCTGGCGCGCCATGCGCGGCCGCGGAGGGTGATTTTTTCATTGGCGGCGCGGAATGAGACGCCGGCGCCCCCCGTCGGCGCCCGCTGACCCGCACGCCACGCCGCTTTTGGAGGCGCGGCGACCGGTAGCGCCCGATCACCGCTCGCGCAGGCTTTCGTCCTGGTAGCGTTGCAGGGGCGCCAGCAGGAACTCGATGGCGCGGCGCTTGCCGGTCTTGATCTCCACCGTCACCGCCATGCCCGGGGTCAGGTTGACCCACTTGTCGCCGACCAGCATGGTGGTGCGCGCCATGGCCACCCGCGCCGGGTAGACGAGACCCAGGGCCTCGTCCTGGACGGCGTCGGGGGAGACGTGCAGGACCGTCCCGTCGATGGTGCCGTAGCGCGTAAACGGGAAGCTCTCGATCTTCAGCTCCGCCTCCTGGTCGTCGTGGACGAAGCCGATGTCCTTGTTGAGGATCATGGCCTCGACCTCCAGGCGCGAGTCGGCCGGCACCACCACCATCAGCTCCTGGGCCGAGGTGACCACGCCGCCGACCGTATGCACGGCCAACTGCTGCACGGTGCCGGCGACCGGCGCCGTCAGGGTCTGCCGGCGGCTGTGCTCGCGCGCCTTGATCAGCTCCTGCTCGACGGCCGCGGCCTGCCGCCGCGCCTCGGTCAGTCGGGCCAGCACGTCGCGGCGGAACTCCGCGTCCACGTGGTCGCGCTCGCTCTGGGCCGCCGCCAGGGCGGCGCGCGCCTCCACCATCCGCTGGCGCTGCACCTGCAACTGGCCCTCGATGTCGAACAGCTCCTCCTCCAGCTCGGCGAAGGCCAGCCGCGCCACGTACTTCTGCTCGACCAGCCGGCGCCGCCCCTCGACCCGCTCGCGGACCTTGGGCAGGATGCGCTCGAGCCGCGCGGTCTCGGCCTCGATGGTGCCGATCTCGGCGCGCCGCTTGGCCAAGTCCGCATCCAGCGCGGCGCGGCGCGACCGGTGCTCGCCGACCTCGCCGGCCAGCAGCGACCGGTGCAGCTCCGCCACCCCCTGCGGCACATCCGGCGGCGGCGCGTAAGCCCGTTCCGGGTCGTCGGTCAGCAGCGCCGTCAGGCGCGCGATCTCGGCCCTCGCCGTGGCCAGGTCCTGGCCCAGGCGTTCCCGGTCGGCCTCGGTGTCGGTGGGATCGAGCTCGATCAGAACGTCACCCGCGCGCACCTTCTGCCCGTCGCTGACGTGGATGGCGCGCACCACCCCCGGGTCCCGCGGCTGGATCACCTTGACCCGTTCGCTGGGGATGATCTTGCCCTGGGCGGTGGCGATGATGTCGATGCGGCCGAATGCGGCCCAGGCCACGGCGATGACGAAAAAGGCGGCGATGGCCACGGCCAAGGCGCGGCCCAGGGGCGAGGCCGGGGTCTCCGTGACCTCGAGGACGGCCGGCATGAATGCCAACTCGTGCCCCTTGGCGCCCTTGTGGGGCGGCGCGCCGGCCGACCGCTCCTCGGCCAGCGCCGCGCGCAAGACCTGCCAATGACTGCGGATGCCGGCGAGGAAGGCCATGACCGCCCTACCCCGCCGACCGGTCCGGTGCGGTCTTGTCCCCCTCTCCCTTGACCGCCACCGGGCGGCGCACCACCACCTTGCCGTCCGGTGTCCGCGTCACGGTGGCCCGGGGCGGCGCCTCCGCCGCGGGGCCGGGCGCGGTCGCGCCGCCCGCCTGGACCTGCCACAGCCGGGCGTACCGGCCTCCCGACCGCAGGAGCTCGTCGTGGGTGCCGTCCTCGACGATCTCGCCGGCCTCGATGGTGATGATGCGGTCGCACCGGCGCACCGTAGACAGCCGGTGGGCGATGACGAACACGGTGCGGTCTTGGCAGATGGCCCGCATGTTGTCCTGGACCACCTGCTCGGACTCGTAGTCGAGCGCCGACGTGGCCTCGTCGAAGATGAGCAGCCGCGGGTCGGTGACCAGGGCGCGGGCGATGGCGATGCGCTGGCGCTGCCCGCCCGACAGGCTACCACCCCGTTCCTCGACGATGGTGTCGTAGCCGTCGGGCAGGTCGAGGATGAACTCGTGCGCCCCGGCCAGGGTGGCCGCGGCGACCACCCGGTCGTTGGACATGGCGGGATCGGCGAGCGCGATGTTGTCCCGCACCGAGCGGCGGAACAGGTAGTTCTCCTGCAACACCACGCCGATCTGGCGGCGCAGCCAGGCGGGATCGACCATCACCAGGTCGACGCCGTCCACCAGCAGGCGGCCGCCCTCCGGCAGGTAGAGGCGCTGGACCAGCCGGGCCAGGGTGCTCTTGCCCGATCCCGACGGCCCGACGACGCCGATCACCTGCCCCGCCGGCACCTGCAGGTCGATGCCCTTGAGCACCTCCGGCTGGTCCGGGCGGTAGCGGAAGCGCACCCGCTCGAACGCCACCTCGCCCTTGAGGTCCGGCAGGGCGGCGCGCCCGGACCGGGCCACGTCCTCGGTCTTCTCGTTGAGGATGTCGCCCAAGCGGTCGATGGAAATGCGCACCTGCTGGAAGTCCTGCCAAAGCTGGGCCAGGCGCAGGATGGGCTGAGCCACCCGCTGGGACAGCATGTTGAAGGCGACGAGCTGTCCCACCGTCAGGTCGCCGTCGATGACCATCCTGGCCCCGAACCACAGGGTCAGCGCCAGGGTCACCTTCTGGATGAGCTGCACCCCCTGCGACGCGATGTTGCCCAGGTTGGCGGTCTTGAACGAGATGCCCACGTAGGCCGCGAGCTGCTCCTCCCAGCGCCGCTGCATCTGCGGCTCCACCGCCGCCGCCTTGAGGGTCTCCACGCCGGTCACCGATTCCACCAGGAACGCCTGGTTCTCGGCACCACGCCGGAACTTCTCCTCGACCCGGCGCCGCAGCACCGGGGTGATGACCAGGGAAAAGACCACATAGAACGGGATCGAGCCGAGGACGATCCAGGTCAGCAGCGGCGCGAAATAGAACATGACGGCGAAGAAGATGACGGTGAAGGCGAGGTCCACCACCAGGGTCAGGGCCGAGCCGGTGAGGAAGTTGCGGACGTTCTCCAGCTCGCGCACCCGCGCCACCGTCTCGCCGACCCGGCGCACCCCGAAGAAGCTGATGGGCAGCCGCAGCAGGTGATTGAACAGGTTGGCGCCCAGGGTCACGTCGATGCGGTTGGTGGTGTGGGCGAAGATGTAGGTGCGCAGGCCCCCCAGCAGCGCCTCGAACACCGAGACCACGATGAGGGCGAAGATCAGCACGTCCAGGGTGGTCAGCCCCCGGTGCACCAGCACCTTGTCGATGATGACCATGAAGAACAGGGGCGAGATGAGGGCGAACACCTGAAGGAAGAACGAGGCCACCAGGACCTCGCCGAACAGCCGCCGGTACTTGACCACCGCCGGGATGAACCACGTGACGTCGAAGCGCCGCCCCTCGCCGGCCAGCAGCTTGCGGCTGGTGAGCAGGATCAGGCGGCCGTCCCAGGTGCCAGTGAAGTCGTCCCGCGACAGGGTGAGGGGCCGTCCCGCGACCGGGTCCTGGATCAGCACCTTGTCCTCGGCCACCTTGGCCAGGATGACGAAGGTTCCGTCGCCGCGCCGCGCCATGGCCGGCAGGGGAGTCCGGCCGAGGCGCTCCCAGCGGGTATCGACGGCCCGCGCCTTGAGGCCCAGGTCCTTGGCCGCCAGCAGGATGTCGGTCTCGTCGAAAGGCGCCCCGGACCTGCCGTGGGCGTGGCGGATCTGGGCCGGGTCCGCCGGGCGCTCCAGGAAATGCGCCATCAGCACCAGGCAGGCGAGCCCGGTGTCGGTATCCGAAGCGCTGCCGGCGGCGGCGTCCGGACCCGGCGCGCCGGCGGTCGACCCGGCATCGCCCGACGCGGCCGGTGACGGCCGCCCCCGCTCCGCCTCGTGTCCGTCCGTTCCCGTCACCGAAGTCTCCCGCTCGGAATCGCGTGAGCCCTTCGCCAATCCACGAGCGCTCCGACACCCGTCGGCCCGGCCCCGTGACCGCGCGGCACCGCTGTCGCGTCAGGCCGCATCGACGCCGCTATCGCCCCCCGGCGGCGTGCCGTCGGCAATGCGATACACTCAACGGTTATACATCGACGGTGCGCCGCGTGCCACACGCACCCCGACGGCGCGCCGCTGCGAGGTTCCGCGGTCCGGCAATGGCCCCGGGCGACGGATGGGTGGCCGGGACTTGGCCGCCTCGTGGGGCCCTTCGGCGGCGCTCCTCGCGGAGAGCCAAAGAAGAACGCAAGAACAACTTTTTTGTTTCTCGCCCGCGCTGGCCGACGCATGTCATGGAGCGGGCGCGTAGGCCCGGCGACTGGATACCTGACGACCAATATTGCGATTGGTCGCCATTTTTCTAAAGGAAGTCATAACCAAGACAAATAATTGCCCTCAATATCACACCAACATGACGTATTTTTGAACCTTGCCGCCGGGGCTGGTTTGCCGGTACCATGGAGGGCACCAGCGGCGACACGGCATACGGGTCCACGGCCCTCCACTCGCGCGCCGAAATCGCTGCGAAGATCGGCGATGGGAATCGCGCAATGGCGAAGAAGCCGCCCGCGCAAACCCGGAAGGAAGCCGACCGGCAAACGCCGAAGCGTGCGCCAGCGGCTTTTCAGACGACCGTCGTTTCGCCCGCGATCGTCGGTCCAGCATTGATTCCAGCCGACCCGTATTTCGGTCTCCAGTGGCAATGGAACGACACCAGCGGTGTCGACGCCGATATCAACGTCACCTCCGTCTGGGACGATTACACCGGCGCCGGCGTGACCGTCGGCATCATGGACGAGGGGATCGACTACAACCACCCCGACCTCGCGCCCAACTACCGCCACGACCTCGACTACGACACCTATCTGAACGACGGCAGCGCCTACCCGAACTTCTCCTATGAAACGCACGGAACCGCCGTCGCCGGCATGGTGGCCGCCGCCATCGGCGGGGGCGACCTGGTCGGCGCCGCGCCGGACGCGCAGATCGCCGGCATTCAGGTCAACTTCGATTACGGCTCGCGGCTCGACTTCCAGGACGGCATGTCCCACTGGACGGATTTCGATGTCGTCAACAACAGCTGGACCTACACCTCGGCCTTCTACGACAACTTCCGGAACTCGGGTTTCGCGACCGAACTGTCCCATTTCACCGACGCCGTAACCAACGGCCGTGGCGGGCTGGGCACCATCATCACCTTCGCCGCCGGCAACGACCGGACCGACGGGGTCGACGTCAACTACCACAACCATCAGAACTCCCGATACACCATCGCCGTCGGCTCGACGGACAAGAACGGCGTGATCTCGTATTTCAGCAACCCCGGCGCCTCGGTCCTCGTGTCCGCGCCCGGGTCCAGCGTGCTGACCACCGACCGGCTCGGCTCTGCCGGGTACGTGTCGGGAGACGCCGTCTATATCAGCGGGACGTCGTTTTCCGCGCCGACGGTGGCCGGCGTCGCGGCCCTCATGCTCGAGGCGAACCCCGATCTGGGATACCGGGACATCCAGGAGATCCTGGCCTATTCCAGCCGCAATCCGCTGACCACCAGCACCGGATGGCAGACCAACGGCGCCACCGACTGGAACGGCGGCGGCCTGACCATCAGCCACGATTACGGTTTCGGCCTGGTCGACGCGCACGCGGCCGTGCGCCTGGCCGAGACGTGGCAGATGCAGGCGACGGCCCACAACGAGCAGGTCGTCTCGGGGGCGTCCGCGCCGGGCTTGGCGATCGGCGATCTGTCCACGGTTTCCGATACCATCACCCTGCCGTCGGGCCTGCGCATCGACTACGTGGAGGTCGATCTCAACATCACGCACGTCAAGCGGGGCGATCTGGTCGTCACCCTGACGTCGCCCGACGGGTCGACCAGCACGCTCATCAACCGGCCTCTGAACGGGGGCAGTTACGGCGGCATCTACTTCACCACCACGAGCGTCCAGCATTGGGGCGAGACCGGCGCCGGGACGTGGACGCTGACCGTCGAGGATCAGGCCAGCGGCAACATCGGCACCCTCGTCGACTGGTCGCTGCGCATCTACGGCGACGCCCTCACCGCCGACGACGTCTACATCTTCACCGACGAGTTCGCGCGCCACGGCGGCGAGGCCGGGCGCGGCATCATCGCCGACGACGACGGCGGCACCGACACCCTCAACTTCGCGCCGCTGACCACGTCGCTGACCCTCGACCTGACCCCGGGGTCCGCGACCACCCTGTATGGGCACAGCCTGAGCGTCGCCGCCGACGCGGTGATCGAGAACGTCTTCGGCGGCGATGCCGGCGACACCATCACCGGCAACGATTCCGACAATGCGTTGAACGGCATGCGTGGCAACGACGTGCTCGCGGGCGGGGCCGGCGACGACGTCCTCACCGGCGGCCAAGGCAACGACGTCCTCCATGGTGACGGGGGAACGGATACGGCAGCGTTCAGCGGCGCCTTTGCCGACTACACGGTGACCCACAACGCCGACGAAAGCGTCACCGTCAGCAGCGCCGGAAGCGACGGCACCGATACCCTGTGGGGGTTCGAGTCCCTGGCGTTTTCCGATCAGACCCTTGCGCTCGCCGATCCGAGCGTCACCGACGACCTGTTCGGCGGGACCGAGGACACGACGCTGACCATCGACGCCGCCGACGTGCTGGCCAACGACGTGCCCGCCGCCGGCGGGGCCCTCGACATCACCGGCGTCGGCACCGCCGGGCACGGGACGGTCACGCTGGTCGGCGGCGAGATCGTGTACACGCCGGATGCCGACTACAGCGGACCGGACTCGTTCACCTACCAGGTCACCGAGACCGTCGGCGGCGGCACCTGGGGCACGCAGACCGGCACCATCACCGTCGACGTCGCCGCCGTCGCCGACCTCCCGAACCTCTCGGTGTCCGTGGGCGAGACGACCTACGTCGAGGAGCCAGGCGTGGAGTTGGGCGGAATCGTCAATCTCGCCAACGTCGAGCTCGGCCAGTCGGATTTTTTCGTTGTGCCGCCCGACATCGCGGCCTTGCCGGGCGGTGATCACATCGTCACGTGGACGGCAGACGATCAGTATTTCGCGGGTGTCTTCGCCCAACGCGTCGATGCCGTCGGCCAGCCCGTTGGCGAAACGTTCCAGGTCAACGCGCGGACCTCTGGCGCGCAAATCAGCAGCACCGTAACGGTGCTCGGCGACGGCAGCTTCGTGGTCGCCTGGATGGACCGGTACGATGCCCCGAACGGCGATGACATCGTTGCCCGCCATTTCGACCCCGCCGGAACCCCCACCGGTCCGGAGTTCACCGTCAACACCGGACCGCAGCTCGATCGGTTTACCCCCAGCATTACGGCGCTCGACGACGGTGGCTTCGTCGTCACCTGGATTTCGGGCGGAGGACAGGACGGCGACAGCTCCGGCATTTACGGGCGACGCTTCGACGCCGCGCTGCAGCCCGTCGGCGCCGAGTTCCTCATCAACACGACCACCGCCGGCGGGCAGCACGGTCCATCCGTCGCGTCGTTGACCGACGGCGGATTCGTCGTCACCTGGTCGACGGATGACACCACCCCCGGTGGGGTTCATGTCTTCGGCCAGCGCTTCAATGCGGTCGGCGCCGCCGTCGGGACCGAGTTCCAGGTCGACAACGGAATGCCGTCAGGAGGACGCGTACCCGATGTCTTGGGCTTGCCCGGTGGCGGGTTCGTCGTCGCGTGGCAACAGAACACTTCGGCCATCTACGCTCAACGGTACGCGAGCGACGGCTCGCCGACCGGTACGATCACGCAGATCGACACCACCCCTAATCCGTTCAGCGAGATGAATCCCGCTTTGAGTGCGGCGGACAACGGCGGTTTCGTCGTCGCCTGGGAATCGTCTCCGATAGACCAATCCGAAACCTCCGACGTGCGGGTCCAGCTTGTCGATCAGAACGGCGCCCTGAGCGGTGACGAGATCTTGATCGCCGCGTCGTATTACCAGCCGCCTTTCCCTGGCGGGTACCCCTGGTTTCCGTTTGCCGAGCCGTCCATCGAGCAGGGCGCGGACGGTTCGATCAATGTCGTTTGGTGGGATTACAACAGGTTACAGGCGCGCAACCTCACGTTCTCGGGTCCCGGGGGGGCCGGGGCCGAGGGAGCGGAATCCGGGGAGTCGGGGTTCCTGGGGTTCGAAGTCGCCCTGCAGGTCGATGCCGCCGCCACCGATACCGACGGATCCGAGACCCTTTCGGTCACCGTTTCCGGCGTGCCCGATGGCGGCTCCCTCTCCGCTGGCATCGACAACGGCGACGGCACCTGGACCCTGACCGAGGCACAGCTCGCGGGCCTGGCGTTGAGAGTACCCGCGGGCGGCGATCAGCAGTTCGACCTGACGGTCACGGCGACGGCCACGGAGACCGCCAACGGCGACCAGGCGGGCACCAGCCAGACGGTGCCCATCGACCTGAGCTTCGCGCCTGAGGCGCAAGACGCCACGGTGGCGACCGATGAAGACACCGCCATTTCCGGTCAGCTTTCGGCAGCGGACCTGAACGGCGATGTGTTGACCTATACGCTTGCCGCGCAGCCGTCCAACGGCGCCGTGACGATCGATCCCGATGGCGCCTTCACCTACACGCCGGCGGCGGACGTCCACGGGACCGACAGCTTCCAATTCACCGTCGACGACGGCCACGGCGGCCTAGACACGGGCACCATCACCATCGACGTGGCGTCGGTCAACGACGCACCGGTCGCAAACGCCGATACGGCCGCCACGAACGAGGACACTTCGGTCACCATCGCCGCCGGTGACCTGCTGGCCGACGACACCGACGTGGACGGCGACGCTTTGACCATCCAGTCGGTGGACAACGCCGTCGGCGGCTCGGTGGCGCTGGACGGCAACGGCGATGCGGTGTTCACCCCGGACGGCGACTTCAACGGGACGGCCACCTTCGACTACACGGTGTCCGACGGCAACGGCGGCACCGCGACCGCGTCGGTGACGGTGGACGTGGCCCCCGTCAACGACGCACCGGTCGCCAACGCCGATACGGCCGCCACGACCGAGGACACTTCGGTCACCATCGCCGCCGGCGACCTGCTGGCCGACGACACCGATGTGGACGGCGACGCCCTGACGCTGCAGTCGGTGGGCAACGCGGTGGGCGGCTCGGTGGCGATGGACGGCAACGGCGACGTGGTGTTCACGCCCGACGCCGACTTCAACGGCCCGGCCACCTTCGACTACACGGTCGCCGACGGCAACGGAGGCATTGCGA
>JANQFP010000193.1 GCA_028277795.1 Rhodospirillales bacterium | reverse complement strand
TGCCCTGCCGCTCGGCACCCACGACGGTGTAGCCGATCCCGTCGGCCCCGTCGGTGGCGTCGTTGGCGTAGTTGGCGTCGGTCTCCAGGTCCATGCCGCTGACGCGCTCGATGCGCAGGCGGTAGCGGCCTTCGCTGCTGCTGCTGCTGTAGTAGTAGCGGGTCACCCGCACGTAGTGGGTGCCGCTGTCCTCGGCTTGATAGTGGCTGATGTAGGCGCTGTCGCCGGGACCACTGCGGGTGTCATTGGTACGCCAGCTGCCCGACGGGTCGTACAGGTCGGCATCGGGTGTCATCCCGTCGAGGGCATCCACCCACACCGCGATGCGGTCCCCGGCCGCGGCCTCGAACGACCACCAGTCCTGATCGTCCGACGGGTCGATGGAGCCGAAGCCGGCGCGCTCGAGCCGGGCAAAGCCCGCCACGCCCGGGTCTTCGAGCAGGGTGAGCGGGACCGCTGTCGCCAAGGTGCCGTTGTCCGGCCCCTCGAAGACGACGTCCTCTTCGAGCACGACGTCGAAGCGGCGCTCGAAGGCGTCCCCGCCGCTGCCGTCGCCGTTGCCGTCGAGCGCGAGGCCGGCGCGGTCGGTGAGGCTCGCCGCGATGCGGAAGCGGTAGCTGCCGCCGGCCAACGGGCCGTCGGCGATCAGCAGCTTGATGGTACGCTGGCCGTTCGCATAGGCCGGCTGCACCCGCGGGTCGTAGAGCCGGTCGTCGGCGCTGTCGAAGACCCCGTCGGCCCCGGCCTCGCGCAGCTCAAACGCATTGTCGGTCACGCTGGCCACCGCCAGCGGCTCGTTGACCCTGACCTCGAACGCGCCGATCACCGCGGTGGTCTGCCCGCCCTCGCCCGGCAGCCCGCTGACGGCGCTCACCAGCGGCGGGGCCTCGTCGGCGACGGTCAGGTCGAGGATGTACCAGGCCCGGGGGCCGGGGCCGACCAGCGCGCGACCCTCGGGGTCTTCCCATTGCATCAGGCCCCACTGATTCCAACTCGCGCTGGCGTCGCGCCAATCACCGTCGGGATGGAGGTACACCGCATCGTAGCTGCTGCTGTTCGGCTCACCGTCGGCCCAGTTGGTGTAGCTCAGCGCACTGCCGTCGGACCACACATGGGTGCCCTCCTCGGCGATGTCGTTGAGCCCGAGCCAGGGGTACCAGCCGCCGAAGCGGCCCGTGATCCAGGTGTTTTCCGCCTCGCTGCCGATGCTCGCCAGGTGTCCGCCCTGCCCTTGTGCCGCGGCTTCGGCATCGAGCCAGGTGAGGGTCGTCTCGGTCAGCTGATAAACATGCCCGGCGTAGACGTCGTAGGCGCTGCGCACCCGCGCGTAGTAGGTCTTGTCGCTGGGGATGCGCACCGTGAAGCTGCCATTGGTCGGGTCGCCGTCGTCGTCGGCGAGCGGCCTGCCTTGGCTGTCGAGCACCACCAGCTCGGGCACCAGCGTGCTCGCGTCGGGCAGGGCCACGCTCAGGGTGACGCGGTCGCCCGCCGTCAACGCGCCCAGCCGGTAGCTGTCTTCGTCCTCGTCGGTGCCCTGCGGGGCCATGAGCACGCCGGCCACCCTGCCCTGCCGCTCGGCACCCACGACGGTGTAGCCGATCCCGTCGGCCCCGTCGGTGGCGTCGTTGGCGTAGTTGGCGTCGGTCTCCAGGTCCATGCCGC
>JANQFP010000150.1 GCA_028277795.1 Rhodospirillales bacterium | reverse complement strand
CGGGCCGAATAGCGTAGCCTGTGCTACGGTCGAGGCCCGCGGCGCCGCGGGCGGTCGCCCGGACGCGACCCGGAGGGCGGTGCTGTCGCTCCGACAGGGTGCGTCGGGCCGCTTGCCCGCCTGCCTGCGCGGAGCCGGGGCTTCGCTCCCGCCTTCGCGAAGCCCGCTTCGGCGGGCGAAGGGAGGTCGGCGAAGGCAGGATGGCCCCGCATCGCGCGGCGCGGCTCTCCTGCCCTGTCGGCGGGACAACACCGCGCAGGCCGTGGTGGAGGGGAGAAATGCGGGCTATGTTTGCCGGCCCGACGCCAACTGGACCGAGAGGAGCCCGCCGATGTTCGTCCCCGACCTGCTGCAAGGAAAGCGCGTGCTCATCACCGGCGGCGGCACCGGCATCGGCCGCAACGCGGCGGAACGCCTGATGGCGCTGGGCGCGGAGGTCGTGATCTGCGGCCGCCGCACGGACGTCCTGGAGAAGACGGCCGAGGAGCTGCGGGCGGCGACGGGCGGCACCATCGCCTGGACCGGCCTCGACATCCGCGACGCCGACGCGGTGGACGAGACCGTGGGCAAGATCTGGGACGACGGCCCCCTGGACGTGCTGATCAACAACGCGGCCGGCAACTTCCTGGCCCGCTTCGAGGACCTGTCCCACCGCGCCGTGGACGCGGTGGTCAACATCGTGCTGCACGGCACCGCCTACATGACGCTGGCGTGCGGCAAGCGCTGGCTGAGGGCCGGCCATCCCGGCCACGTGCTGAGCATCGTCACCACCTATGCCTGGACCGGCTCGGCCTACGTGGTGCCGTCGGTGATGGGCAAGGCGGCGGTGCTGGCCATGACCCGGTCGCTGGCCGTGGAGTGGGGCCCGCGCGGCGTGCGCCTCAACGCCATCGCGCCGGGGCCGTTCCCCACCGAGGGCGCCTGGCGCCGCCTGACCCCGCGCGAGGACCTGGCCCAGGTGTGGGAGACCCGCAACCCGCTGCGAAGGGTCGGCGAGCACGCGGAGCTCACCAACCTGATCGCGTATCTCTTGTCGGACGCCGCCGGCTACATCAACGGCGAGGTGGTGACCATCGACGGCGGCGAATGGCTGGCCGGCGCCGGCCAGTTCAACTGGGCCAGCGCCCTGACCGAGGACGACTGGGCCGAGATGGCGAAGCGGTAGGGTCCTTCGACACGGCGCTTCGCGCCTGCTCAGGATGAGGCTTCGACACGCGGCTTCGCCGCTGCTCAGGATGAGGCTTCGCCACGCGCCTCCGCCGCCGCTCGGGACGATGAATTCGGTTGGGCCCACAGCCACCAACCTCATGCTGAGCAGGCGCGTGAGCGCCGTGTCGAAGCATGGCCACCACGAGCTTGCGAAACCGGCACCGGATTTTGCGACACCCTCTCGGCCTCCGTCAGCCGGCCCGGCGGTCCTTGGGACTTGATTCAGCGAGCCTTTTTCGGCCGGAATTCCCGATAGGAACGCCAACCTGCCGTGGATCTGTCAGCAGATGTCAGCATTTGTCAGCATGATCCGGAAAAGCGTTTTGATATCAATGCAGTGTGATCCTCCTGTTTGCGACACGTCGGCCACCCTGGTCGCTCCTTGCGGGAAGCGAGAAAAGAGGATTTTTATCACATTATGTAGGAATGATCAACCCTGTAGGTCGGTTGGCTTGGCCCTCGAATATCGGAACGAAGGGGTGAGGACACTCGACGGGCCATCCGATCTTCGATTGCGTGTCGCCCGAAGGCGGGCTCGATGCGCATCTCGCCGCAGGGTCTCATTTGACGTAGAGTGGACGATCCGGCATCGATTTGCCGTCTCGAAAGCGGACGCCGTTGGCATCCCGCCCGGCAGGATAACCTCCTAAGACCGGCGGGCATGGGTTGCAGCCCGAAGGACGGTTAGCAATGAAAACTAACGATGCGCAATTTTGTTGCTTGGTCAGCGCCATCAAATCGGGCAATAAGTCCTGTGCGAATTATCATTACGGACTAACGATGACCAGCTCGGCCGCCACGACTGATGCCGACATTCGCTCGGCTCTTCACAGACAACGTCTCCAGCATCATAAGTCGCGCCCTGGCACCTTGGTGATCGACGAACTAGGGCTAGCTCATGCCAGAGGCCGAGTTGATGTCGCTGTGATCAACGGATGCATTCATGGATACGAGATCAAGAGTGCCCGGGACAATCTCGACCGGCTAGGCAATCAACTGGATGTATACAAAGCGACACTCCAGAGACTGACGATCGTCGCGGCCTGTCGGCATCTGCCGAAGGTACTGACTGAAGCACCGGACTGGTGCGGTTTGATCGAAGCTGAACAAGGACCCCGGGGCGGAATACAGTTGCATTCGATCAGAGCCGCCAAGTCTAACCCGGACGTTGATCCCGTGATGTTGGCGCATCTTCTCTGGAGACCAGAGGTCATCGAACTGCTTACCAGGGTTGGATATACACCGAAGCAAGTGCGGCGCCCCCGCAAACAGCTTTACGAGATGCTGTGCGAGGTCCTGACGCCTCGGCAAATCACAGCCGCAATCCGCGAGTTCATGGAGCGCCGCCAAGCGTGGCGAGATCATCCAGCACATGCGTGATGTGGTGATTGATTGCTACATCCTTCCATCGCGTTTGATTGCTGGGGCCTTCCTGCCGGGCGGCGCACTTCGCAATATAGTTGTCACCGCTCGAATATGCTGGCCCCTTGAAAATGGCCTTGCTGACCAAATCCGCACAGTGGTCATGCATTTGCTCGGGGTTGTCCCGAAACGCCCCGCCTTTGCGCACCGACCAGCTGCTCGGTGTGGTGTAGACGATTTTGCCAGCAGGTTTGATCAAGCGCATGTCGGACGGTGTGAACTCAGGATGGACGATCGTGTAGTCACCAAAATTGGGGCGCCTCATGCCGGCAGGCAACTTCGCCAACAGGGTCTGATAGAATAGCCAGTCATGGCGCGGAATCTCGTCAGTCCCCCTCGCGATATTCCTAAAAGTCTCGGGTATCGCAGTTCCAATGACGACAAAGTTCCGATACGCGTCAAGATCGCCTAATTTGCCCAAGGCTAAGATCAGGGCACTCGCGAATGCCTCATATGGCTTGAAGTTCGGAGCACCTAGGTCAACAACCAGATCGGTATCCGAGAGCGCAACGCCAAGCGTAGAGAGTAGGTCTTGCACCTGGGCATTCGGAGTGGGCTTCATCAGGTCCTCAAGCCCAACCGATATTGCAAGCCCGAGGCCGTCGCGCTTCACGATGGTCGCTACCGCCCGGACAGTATTTGCATCCGTCCTGAGGGGAATTGCGGGAACGGCACTGGAATCAAACGCGCGCAATCCCTCGAATACATAGGTGAAAATGTCTCGCCCATCGTCCATGGGCTTTTGGACGATGCTCTCGTGAACTCCGACCCATGCCGGTCGCTTTCCCCACTTAGATTTGTAGCGAGCCACAAAAGGATGGACATGTTCTTGAACGGACTTCTTTGGTAGCCACGCCTCGAAATCAAATTCAACCTCGGGAATTGTGACAAACGGTACGATCCGATCCTTGACTTGGTTGGTTAGGCGGAGAAGAGCTTGGTATTCACCCTGCCGCCAGCGAATGGCAGGCACATACATGTCGCTAGTTAAGATCATCACCCACATCCTCGAATTGTTTGCGGACCTGATCCTGGCCGATGAGATCGTTTAGAATCGTGTAGTTGCCACATTCTTTGCGAATGCGGCCAGCGATGATGCTCGGATCGATGCCGAGGTTGGCGGCATCGATCCGTACTGCTTCCTCGGAACGTGCGAAGCGCGAGAGGCATTGATCCCAAAGGCTTTCGGGGATCAGCGTGTTCAGCGCGAACTGATCTGCTTCGGCCTCGATGGAGTCGTCGCTCGATGCGCCTTCTTCATCGAAAAAGTCGTAGCGCAGCTCGTCGAACAAATGCAGCAACACGTGGCCAAGTTCGTGGAATAGCACGAACCAAAAGTTGTCCAACCGGTCATAGCGGAGTGTAAGGCCGATAACCGGCCGTTCTGCATCACCGAGCATGGCCGCACCATCGAGATATGATCCAGGAAGATGCCGCTCAATGATGAGGGCAATTCCCTTTTTCGCTAGTAGTCGTCTTGCACGCTTCGCACCATCTTCGCGCCTTGTCAGGCTCACCAGTTCCGGCAGCCAACGATCATCCAACTCAAACTCGGCAAGCTCGTCTTGCGCTTCGAGTTTTCGTGCACGCTCTAGAATACGCGCCTGCCAAGCCAGCAAAGCATACTCGTTCGGTACGTTTCCACTGCGCATCTTCTTTCTATGGTACGCAGTTGCAAACTCGGGCCCCGCGGCACGGAGGAAATACTCTTTGACTTCTTCCAACGGGCTTTCGCCTCTCGGCACGTCAAACCATTTGCGCTTGATCATCTCCTTGTACGGGAGCTGGCCCCAGAGGATATCGTCCGCATCGGTCCACACGAATACAGAGCCGCCGGTCTGCTTAGTTCCTTCGAACATTCCGGATGTCTTGACGCCAAGCGCACGTGAGACCTCGACTAATCTAGCGAGGCTTGCGCTCATGTAGTTAGTTGCCTCGTATCGCTGGATCTGCTGCGGCTTCATATCGAGTTTCTCAGCGAGATCCGTCTGGCTCATGCCGGCCGCAATCCGAGCCTGAACCAACACGTGCGGCAGCTCTTCGAGGGCAAAAGTTTTCGAAAATGAAATTTGCCCGGACTTGAGCAACTCATACTCCGAAAGCTCCGCCTCGATCTCTGCGATCTGGCTCTTGAGCGCATCGATCTCAGCTTGCTTTAGCCACGGCTGGTCTGCCTCACGACTTTCCGCATCCGAAAGTGCTGTCATCAGTTTTGCGAGTTCCGCACGCGATATGGTGTGCTGTTTGTCGCTGTAGATCATGGCTGCACCTTTCGCAAAAGAGCCGGATCGGCCGATAGCGATATAGAAATGATCCCTTTCTTTTTTCCTGTGAAACGATCCAATTGAAAAAATTCAATAAATGTCTGTCTTACATCTGTGCATATCATGGAGGATGGGAAGAACTCTCCTTTGAACACCGCTTTCTGGGCCGCTCGGTTGTTCTTAAAATCAAGAAAAACGGGATCGAGATTGCTGCGATCGACGCCGGTGGGGTCCCAACAGGCGTCGAAGTCCCTCGGTCGGGGTTTTCCCGTCACATAACTTCCGTCCAAGTAGATCGTCGGGCACCCCGCGGCTCGGAGTCGTCCTGCAGCGTTCACTAAGCCGTTGAACAGGTCACGCCTCCAAGGGTTGGTAGCGAATGCGGCCTCGACTTCATCAAGATCGGCCGGGTGCACGCCGGGAGGCAGAACCTTCCAGGGCGAACCTCCCAAAGTGACGAGCTTCGGAATCATGCTTACAACAATAATGTTGTAAGTCCGCCCCGTCAAGAGCCATGGCGAGAAGCACACGTCCACGCCAAAAGGTGATCGGAGTTCCGGGGCCGGGGCCACTCGTCTACCATCGGGGCCGGGTCCAGGAGCCATCGGGGGACTGTCCGCCGATCCGTCGGTCGGCCGTAGATGCCCGCTCGGGAGGGACGACGGTCATGGCGCAGGCGAGCCTTCTCTATCTCAGCCGAGACGACGTGGAGCGGGCCGGACCGGCCATGGCGGAGATCATCGAGGCGGTCGAGAAGGGCTTTTTCGAGCTGGGGCACGGGCGGGTGGAGATGCCGCCGAAGCCGGGGATCCATCCGGGGCAGGGGGGCGACAACTTCATCCATGCCATGCCGGCCTACATCCCGGCGATGGAGGCCGCGGGGGTCAAGTGGGTCAGCGGATACCCGGGCAACCCGGCCAGGGGGCTGCCCTATATCGGCGGCCTGCTGATCCTCAACGACCCGGAGACCGGGCTGCCCCTGTCGGTGATGGACTGCACCTGGATCACCGCCAAGCGGACCGCGGCCGCGTCGGCCATCTCCGCCAGGCACCTGGCGCGCCCCGAGTCCGCGACCATCGGCATCCTGGCCTGCGGCGTGCAGGGCGTCAGCAACCTCGACGCCATGAGCGTGCTGTTCCCGCTGAAGGCCGTGTTCGCCTTCGACACCAGGCCCGAGCAGGCGCGCGCCCTGGCCGGCCATGCCGAGGCGGACCTGGGCCTGGAGGCGACCGTCGTCGACGACCCCCGCGACGCGGTCGCCGGGTGCGACATCGTCGTCACCTCGGGTCCCATCCTCAAGGCCCCGCACGAGACCATCCGGGCGGGCTGGATGGACCCCGGGGCCTTCGCCTCCCTGGTGGATTTCGACAGCTACTGGTCGCGGGACGCCCTGCGGCAGGCGGACAAGTGGACCACCGACCATGCGGGGCAGTACGCCTACTACCGGGACGTGGCCGGCTATTTCCGGGACTGCCCGCCGGTGGACGCGGACCTGGGCGAGCTGGTCGCCGGCAGGAAGCCGGGCCGCGAGACGCCGGAGCAAAGGACCTTCGCCGCCAACCTGGGCCTGGCCATGGACGACATGGCGGTGGCGCCGCTGATCTACCGGCGGGCCCGGGCCATGGGCATCGGCACGGAGCTCCCGGTCTGAGCCCGTCGCGCGCTCAGCCGCCGTGGGCCCAGGCGGCGATGGCGGCGTAGAGGGGGATGCCGAGCAGGATGTTGAACGGGAAGGTGACCGCCAGCGACAGGGTCACCGCCGTCCCCGCCCGCGCCTCCGGCAGGGCCACGCGCACTGCCGCCGGCACCGCGATGTAGGACGCGCTCGCCGCCAGCACCGTCAGCAGCACGGTGCCGCCCGGGCTCAGGCCGGCGGCGAAGGACGCGGCGAGGCCGAGGCCGGCGCCGATCAGCGGCATGTAGACGGCGAAGGCCAGCGCCGCCGGGCCCGGCCGGTCGTCGCCGCGCAGCTGGGCCGCCGCCACCAGCCCCATGTCGAGCAGGAACAGGCACAGCAGGCCGTAGAACGGATCGACCACGAACGGCGCCACCATGGCCAGTCCGTCCGGGCCGGTCGCCCAGCCGATGGCGAAGGCGCCGAGCAGCAGCACCACGCTGCCGTTGAGCAGCACCTCGCGGACCACCTGGCCGCCGGTCGGCCCGGCGCCGGGGCCGCGGCCCGCGCCCGTCCCGCCCCGGGCCAGCAGCAGCCCGGAGACGATGGCCGGCGTCTCCATGGCCGCCACCACCGCGATCAGGTAGGCCTCGTAGGCGATGCCGTGGAGGTCCAGGAAGCCGGCGGCGGCGATGAAGGTGACCACGCTGACCGAGCCGTAGTGGGCCGCCGTGGCCGCCGCCGTGGCCCGGTCCAGCGGCGTCGTCGCCCGCAGCAGGGCGAAGCCGGCGAACGGCATGGCGAAGCTGAGCCCCGCGCCGAGGACCAGCGCGGCGGCCAGCGAGCCGTCGAGGCCGTTGTCGGCGATGGCGGCGCCGCCCTTGAAGCCGATGGCCAGCATCAGGTAGAGGGCCAGGGCGTGCGAGATGGGGTCCGGGATGCGGAGGCCGGACCGGAGCCCGCCGGCGGCGAGGCCGAGGACGAAGAACAGGATCGGCGGCGAGGCCAGGTTGTCGGCGGCGAGGGCGAGGAACTGGGTCATGGGACGCCGGGGCGGGATGCGCGGATGTCGCGGAAAGGGCGCGCCGGGGGTCAGGGGCGCCCGGCGGCGTCGGTGACCGGGGCCACGAAATCGGCGAAGGCGTCGGCGAGGCCGCGGTAGGCGTCGGCCAGGCCGCTGGCGGCCCGCCAGGCGACGCCGATCTCCCGCTCCAGCGCCAGGTCCTCCAGGTCGAGCACCGTCACCTCGGAGCGGTCGCGGATCTCCGAGTGCACGTACAGCGCCGGGAAGAACGAGATGCCGACCCCCATGCCCACCATGTGGCGCAGGGTGTCCAGGCTGGTGCCGGCGTAGTCGTCGAGCAGGGTGGCGCCCAGGTCGTTGCACAGGTCGAGCACCTGGTCGTGCAGGTGATGGCCCGCCTCCAGGGTCAGCACCCGCTCCCCGCGCAGGTCCCGGCTGTGCGGGCGGTCGCGGTTGGCCAGCGGGTGGTCGGGCGCGGCCACGGCCAGCAGCGGCTCGCGGAACAGCCGGGCCACCTCCAGGTTGCGGTGGACCACCGGCAGCGGCGTCAACAGCATGTCGAGGCGGCCGGCGGCCAGCGCCTCCTGCATGTCGCGCGGGGTCCCCTCCTTCACGTACAGCTTGAGACCGGGGTAGTCCCGGTGCAGGGGGGGCACGATGTGGGGCAGCAGGTACGGCCCCAGGGTCGGCGGCGCGCCCAGGTTCAGGGTGCCGCCCAGCCCATGCTGCGCCCGCGCCGCCGTGTCGACGATGTCCTGCACCTCGTCCAGCACCCGGCGGGCCCGGGCCACCACGTCGCGCCCCAGGGGGGTCAGCGCGACGCGGCCGGCGGCCCGCTCCACCAGGCGGGCGCCGAGCTTGCCTTCCAGCGCGGCGAGCTGGGTGCTCAAGGTCGGTTGCGCGACGTGGGAGCGGCGTGCTGCGCGGCCGAAATGCCGCTCCTCGGCGATCGCGACCAGATAGGACAGCTGTCTCAGCGTAGGCATGGTTTGAAATCTTCCATGGCGGCGCGCCGGGACGCCCGTGCGCCGCGTGTGGGTGCCGGCCGTCCCAGGCCATGCCCCGAAGGGGCATGCCATCGGCAGGCCGGCCCGAACACAGGGTCGATAGATATTCTCTATCGAAAATACCAACAATTTTCAATTTGAAAGATCATCCGAGCCAATGCATGCTTGTGTGCACTTGCACAATGAACGCATTTGGATAGACGGATTTAAGGGGGGTCCCGTGACCCGAGTCATCTCGACAGCACTCAATGAGTTCCTGAACAAGGAAACGGCCGGCGGCCTGATCCTGTTGGCGGCCGCCTCGGCCGCAATGATCGTCAACAACTCGGCCTTGAGTGCGGTCTACTCGTCCCTGCTCTCGATGCCCGTTGTGGTCCAGGTGGGCCCCCTGAGCCTCGACAAGCCGCTGCTGCTGTGGGTCAACGACGGCCTGATGGTGATCTTCTTCTTCCTGGTCGGCCTGGAGATCAAGAGGGAGGTCCTGGAGGGTGAGCTGTCGTCCCTCGACCGCGCCTTGCTGCCTCTCATCGCCGCCGTCGGCGGCATGGCGGTTCCGGCCCTGATCTTCGCCGGCATCAACTTCGGCACCCCGGAAAACCTCAGCGGCTGGGCCATCCCCGCGGCCACGGACATCGCCTTCGCCCTCGGCATCCTGGCGCTGCTCGGGCCTGCCGTGCCGGTGGCGCTCAAGGTCTTCCTGTTGGGAATCGCCATCATCGACGACCTGGGCGCCATCCTGGCCATCGCGTTGTTCTACACCGAGAATCTGTCGCCCATGACCCTGGCGGTGGCCGCCGTGGGCCTGGCCGCCCTGGTCTTTCTCAATCGCGCCGGCGTGACCCGAATCACGCCCTACGTCCTGATCGGCACCGTCGTCTGGGTCGCGGTCCTGAAATCCGGCGTCCACGCGACCCTGGCCGGCGTCGTGATCGCCTTGACCATCCCCATGCGCGGGGCCGAGGACAAGCCCGTGCTGACGCGCGTGGAGCATGACCTCCATCCCTGGGTCGCCTATCTGATCCTGCCTGTCTTCGCCTTCGCCAATGCCGGGGTTTCCCTTCATGGGCTGTCCTTCGGCGATCTGCTGGCGCCGCTGCCCCTGGGCATCGCGTTCGGGTTGTTCATCGGCAAGCAGGTCGGCGTGATGGGCTTCTCGTGGTTGAGCGTGCGTCTGGGGCTGTGCCGGCTGCCGGAAGGCGTGACCTGGAGTCAGGTCTACGGGGTCGCCATCCTCACGGGCATCGGGTTCACCATGAGCCTGTTCATCGGCACCCTGGCCTTCGACACGGCCGCACAGCTCAATGCGGTGCGCATCGGGGTCCTGCTGGGCTCCATCGTGTCGGCCGTGATCGGGGTGACGGTCCTGCGCATGGTTCTGATCCGAGCGGAGCCGCGGCCGCGCGGCATGGTGGCCGAAGCATGAGCGACGCCACGATGATCCCCGCGCCTGTCCCTGTCACCGCCTCGGAAGGAGGCCCGCAATGAAACGCTTCAAGAATATCCTGGTCCACTACGACCTCACGCCCGGCGGCGACGCCACCGTGGAACGCGCCGCCGACCTCGCCCGCCGCAACGATGCCCACCTGTGCCTTCTCCATGTGGTCACCGGACGCGCGGACACGCCGGGCCAGGTCGACGAACGGCATCGGATGCTCACCCGCGTCGCCGCCAGCATCGACCTCCCGCCGGACCACATCCGGACCGTGGTTGTGCAGGGGGACAAGTCGGGCGAGATTCTCCGTTGTGCCGACCAGCGGCGGGCCGACCTGATCGTCGTCGCCGACGACCCCGGCGCCGGCTTCGCCCGGTTTCTCGGCATCGACATGGCGGCGGAGCTCATGCGGCGGGCCAACTGCCCGGTCTGGATCGTGCGGCAGACGGCCGACAAGCCGTATCGCACCATCGTCGCCGCCATCGACGCGGGCAAGGAGGACGCCTCCAATTGCCCCGCCAACCGCCGGGTGCTGGAGCTCGCGTCGTCCGTGGCCCGCCTCGAGGGCGCGTCCCTGCACGTCCTCTATGCGTGGGATTTCGCCGGACGGGAGCGGGAGACCATGGCGTCCGAGCTGCCCCGTGCCTTGCGCGCCAAGAAGGTCCGCAACGCCCGGCGGCGTCACCTGGACCGGGTGAACCAGGTGGTCCGCGACGTGCTGGGCGAATCCCCTCGCGACAAGCCCGCGGTGGTGCGCGGCTCGCCGGTGTCGGTGATCCCCGAGTACCTGGGCACCGTCCACGCCGATATGCTGGTCATGGAGGGCCGGGCCCGTCGGCCGCTGATGAACGCGTTGACGGGCAACGGCTCCCTGAGTGTGCTGCGCCTGGCCGGCTGTTCGGTTCTGCTGAGCCGGCCCCCGGCCCCCGATGCGGGCCAGGACATCGCCGACGTCCCGTCCACGGAGGCGGCGGACCTGGTGGCCTGACCCGGAAGGCGCCTCCTCGCGGAAGCCTGACATACCGACACGGTTCTCCCTGGTGCGCCCCGGCCCCACCGCGCCGCCATCGCCCTGACGACCGAGCTGTTCGCTACGCCCGGCGAGGATCGGGACAAAGCGGTCATGGCCGGCCCGCGGCCGACGTGCCGCTCCTCGGCAACCGCCACCTATTCGATAGCTTTTTTCTATTGAAATCGTGCCATGTTTTCAATTTGAAATATCGTCGACACAGTCTTATGTGTCAGGTGAGATCGACAACCACGCCTAGTCTGGACGGGTGACGGTGCGATGAAACGCTTCAAGACCATTCTGGTCCATTACGACCTCACGGCCGGCGGTGACGCGACCCTGGAGCGCGCCGTCGCCCTGGCCCGGCGCAACCTGGCCGACCTGTGCCTGCTCCACGTGGTCAGCGGGCACGGGGAGACGCTGGGGCTGGTCGACGAGCGGCACCGCATGCTGGCCCGGGTCGCCGCCAGCATCGCCCTGCCGCCCGACCAGGTGCAGACGGTGGTCCGCCACGGGGACAAGGCGGACGAGATCCTGGCCTGCGCCGAGCGGTGGGGCGCCGACCTGATCGTGGTTCCCGACGATCCCGGCGACGGCTTCGCCCAGCTTCTCGGCACCGACATGGCCGCGGAGCTGATGCGGCGGGCCGGCTGCCCGGTGTGGATCGTGCGCCAGACCGAGGATCGCCCGTACCGCACCATCGTCGCCGCGGTGGACGCCGGCAAGGCCGATGCCGCCCGCTGTCCGGCCACCCGCCGGGTGCTGGAACTGGCCTCGTCCATGGCCCGCCTGGAGGGTGCCGCCCTGCACATCCTGTATGCATGGGAGTACGCCGGACGGGAGCGGGAGACCATGGCCTCGGAGCTGCCGGCCGTCGTGCGCGCCGAAAAGAGCAATCACGACCGATTGCGGCATCTGCACGTAGTGAGCCAGTTGGTCCGCGACGTGCTCGGCGAGCCCATTCCCGGGACGCCGGTGGCGGTGCGCGGCTCGCCGGTGTCGGTGATCCCCGATTACCTGAATGCCATGCAGGCCGACATGCTGGTCATGGAGGGCCGGGCCGGTCGGCCGCTGATGAACGCGTTCACGGGCAACGGCTCCCTGAGCGTGCTGCGCCAGGCCGGCTGCTCGGTGCTGCTCAGCCGGCCCCCGGCCGCCGGCGCCGTCCGGGCCGTGGCCGACCGCCCGTCCGCCTACACCGCGGACCTGGTGGCCTGACCCGGCCCGCGCTCGCTCAAGGAGGCCTGCCATGCCGACACGAGTCTTTCTGGTGCGCCACGGCGCCACCGCGCTGACCGCCGAGGACCGGTTCGCCGGGACCACCGACGTGCCGCTGTCCGGCGACGGCCGGCGGCAGGTGGCGAGCCTGGCCGAGCGCCTCAAGGAAGAGACCCTGGACGCCATCTACACCAGCCCGCTGAAGCGGAGCATGGAGACGGCGCAGATCCTCGGCCTGCCGCACGAGCTGGAGCCCATCCCCGAACCGGGGCTGCGCGAGATCGACTATGGGCACTGGGAGGGCATGCACCGCTCGGAGGTGGAGAGCCGCTACGAGGACGAGTACGCCATCTGGCAGGAGGATCCCTTCACCATCGCGCCCCTGCACGGCGAGTCCGGGGTCAACGTGCTCAACCGCGCCCTGCCGGTCGTGCGCGCCATCGTCGACCGGCACCGCCACCGCACCGTGGCCGTGGTCTCCCACAAGGGCGCCAACCGGCTGATCATCAGCAGCCTTTTGGGGTTCGAGGTGCGCGGCTACCGCGACCGCCTGGATCAGAGCCCGGCGGGCCTCAGCATCCTCGACTTCATGAGCGAGTCGCGGGCCCGGCTGCGGCTGCTCAACGACGTCTCCCATTACGAGGGCATTCCGGAGCGCATCCTCACCCAGCGCCTGTCCCGCTGGTGGGGTCGGCCGCGCCCCGACGATTTCCGCCCCGAAACGCGCCCCCAGTCCTGACCCGTTCCGGCGGATCGGGGGCACCATCCCGACCCCAACCGTGGTAGACTCCTGACGCCGCCGCGCCGGCTTTCCGACGCGCCAAGACGACGCTTCGCGAGTCGGTTCGAAGGCGCGCCGGTGTAAAGCGGCCGCCGTGGCACCCGGCTCTTGCCGGGGGCCGCAAGACGGTGTCGTAAAGGGGGGATGGGCCATGACCGGTCGCCGGGCCTGGGCCGTGTCGGCCGCCATCGCGGTGCTTGCCGCCGGGTGCGGCGAGGTCGGCCCGGGGGTGTCCCTGGACGAGGCGAGGGAGATCGCCGAGTCCTTCCGCCAGGGGCTGATCGCCCCGCCGCCGCGCCGGGTCACCGACCTCATCCACGTCATCGAGACCCACCCGAAAAGCTCGCCCGAGGCGTCCCGCGCCATCCGCGCCGAGGCGGACCGGCCGGCCCCGGCCTCGGCCGGCGAGGCGGACCTGGCGTGGTTCCTCGACAAGCGCGCGCGGGCGGCGCAACGCATCGGCCGGTCGCGGCAGGCCCGCAACGATTGGCGCGACGCGCTGCGCTACGGCAAGCGCAGCCTCTACGAGACCGATTGGAGCCGCTTTCAACTCCGCCTCGCCCTGGAGGAGGTGGCCACGGGGCACTACACCCGCGGCGTGACCCTGCTCCAGGAGCTGCTCGACGGCTATGCGGACAAGAGCCTCACCGGCCGTCTGATCTCCTGGTATTCCCTGCTCGCCGAGTTCAAGGCCCTGGCCGGCCGTCCCGAGGAGGCTTGGGAGGCCCTGGACCTGGCCAAGCGCTGGCACGCCAAGGCCATCAGCCACGGGGACTATGGCATCTGGCGGCGCACCTACGTCATGGCCCTGGCCACCGCCGAGGCCGTGTTGCTGGACGCCGAGGGCCGCCACGTCGAGGCCGAGGGCGAGTTGCTTCGGGCCGTGGGCCAGGTGGAGGAGGGCTACTGGGGCGCTCCCCAGGCCGCCGCCGAGGAGGGCCTGCGCCGGCGCCGCGCGCTCACCCGCTACGCCCTCAACCTGATGCTGCAGGGACGGCTGCCGGAGGCGGAGCTCAAGGCCCGCGAGGTGGTCCGCCTGGCCCTCGACAAGTACGGGCAGTACTGGGCCCGGTTCGCCGAGACCCTTCCTCCCCTGGCCCGCATCCTGTTCGCCCAGGGGCGCTTCGACGATGCCGACGCGGTGGCCCGCAAGGCCATCCACGTCTACCGCCAAATCGATACGGAGGAGACCTCGCTGGCCCTGGCGCTGGCCCGCAGCATCCGGGCCGACGTGCTGACGGCACAGGGCCGCTGGACCGAGGCCGTCGACGAATACGCCGCCATCGCCCGTGCCATGGCCGACGACCCCGAGTCCTTCGACCGCTACCTGGGGCGCAACCTCAACTGGGCGCTGGCCCTGCTCAAGCTCGAGCGGACCGGCGAGGCCCGCCCGATCATCGACAAGGCCCTGCGCTTCCGCCGCGACCTGCTGGGGGACGACCATTTCCAGGTGGCCGAGTGCCGGGCCCTGTCGGGGATGGCCGACCTGATCGACGGCGACGCCGCCAAGGCCCTGGCCGCCTTCTCGGCGGCCATGCCGGTCCTGCTGGCCCACCGGCAGGAGATGCAGATCGAAGGGGTCGAAGGGGGCGGGCTGGAGGAGCGGCGGCTCAGGGTGTTCATCGAGACCTATCTCGGCGTGCTCGCCGCCGTCGCCGGGACGGCGCTGGAACGGCAGGCCGGGACGGACGCCGCCCACGTCGCCTTCGAGGTCGCCGATGCCGGCCGCGCGCTCGCGGTTCAGACCGCCATCGCGGAGAGCGCCGCCCGGGCCAGCGTGCGCGACCCCGAGCTTGAGCGCCTGGTCCGGCTGCATCAGGACACCGGACTGCAGATCCGTGCCGCCATCGCCCTGATGACCGAGCTGTTCGCCCAGCCCAGCGAGGATCGGGACAAGGCGGTCCTCGCCGGCCTGCGGTCCAAGGTGGCGTCCCTGAAGGCGGCGCGGCGGGCCCTGTTCACCGAGATCGAGGGCCGGTTTCCTCGCTACACCGAGCTCATCCGGCCCAGCCCGGCGACCATCCCGGTGGCCCGCCGCAGCCTGCGCGCCGGCGAGACCCTGATCTCCACCTTCGTGGGCCAGGAGCGCGCGTTCGTGTGGGCGGTGCCGGCCGACGGTCCGGTCGCATTCGCCGCCGTGCCCATGGGGCGCGCCGACGTGTCCCGCCGGGTGCGGGCGCTGCGGGCGGCGCTGGAGCCGAACGCCGCCACCCTCGCCGACATTCCCCCGTTCGATGTCGCCGGTGCGCATCAGCTCTACACCGCCTTCCTGGCGCCGGTGGCAGACACCTGGCGCCCGGGGACGGACCTGGTCGTCGTCGCCGACGGGCCGCTCGGGACCATCCCGTTGGCGCTCCTGCCCACCGCCCCCGGCGGGCCGCCACGGGACCGGGATCTCCTGTTCGACGGCTACCGCGGGGTTCCGTGGCTCGCCCGTACCCACGCGGTGACGGTGGTGCCGTCGGTGGCGGCGCTGAGCGCCTTGCGTTCCGGCCCCGGCTCCACCGAGGGCCGGCTGCCTTTCGCCGGCTTCGGCGACCCCTATTTCAGCGAGGACCAGGCGCGCGAAGGGGAGCGGGGCGATGGGACCGAGGCGACCGCCGTCGCCGACGCGGCGAGCCGGGGCCGGCCCTTCCGCCTCCGCAACGCCACCGCCACCCGGGACGTGGACGACGCCGATCTGTCCCTGCTGCCGCGGCTTCCCGATACGCGGGACGAGATCGCCGCGATCGCCGAGGCCCTGGGGGCGGACCCGGACCGGGACCTGTTCCTCGGCCGCGCCGCCAACGAACAGCGGGTCAAGACCGCACCGCTCCAGGATTACCGGATCGTGGCCTTCGCCACCCATGGGCTGGTGCCCGGCGACCTCAACGGACTGACCCAGCCGGCGTTGGCGCTGTCGTCACCGAAGGTGGCGGGCGTCCCCGGGGACGGCCTCCTGACCCTGGCCGAGATCCTCGGCCTGGAGCTGAACGCCGACTGGGTCGTGCTCTCGGCCTGCAACACGGGCGCCGCCGAGGAGGCCGGCGCCGAGGCCGTGTCGGGCCTGGGCCGCGCCTTCTTCTACGCCGGGACGCGGGCGCTGCTGGTCAGCGGCTGGCCCGTGCACTCGGCGGCGACGACGGCGTTGACCACCGACATGTTCCGACGCCAGGCCGCCGACCCGGCGCTCACCCGGGCCCAGGCCCTGCGCCAGGCCATGATGGGCCTCGTCGACGGGCCCGGCCACGCGGATGCGGCGGGGCGCAGGGTGTTCTCCTACGCCCACCCCATCTTCTGGGCGCCGTTCTCGGTCGTCGGGGACGGGGGAAGGTCCGATCCGAGTCCAGCCCGGAACTGACCTTTACCGCCCCGCCATCTCGTCCTCCTCGCCGCCGCTTTCGAAGAAGTGGTAGGCGTCGAGGCCGTCCAGCACCATCCCGTCGAAACCCTGGTCGATGATGCCGTAGACGTACGACCGGGTGTCGCCGGTGATCAGCGCCTGCCACTCGGGGCGCCAGTACTCCACGTGGTAGCTGTCGGGGTCGCCGCGCACCGGCGCGCTCACCCACAGCGGCGACCCGGGGCGCCAGTGGGGTTTCCAGAAGTACTGGTAGGCCGCCGCGGTGCCGATGTTGAGGTAGGCCAGCACCAGGCGCCGGGCCCCGATCTTCTTGAACTTCAGGGTCTCCACGGCGCGCTTGCTCAGGGGCTCGCCGGGGCGGTGGAAGACGTCGACCACCAGCATGTCGTAGTTGGTGCCGTGCATGGCCAGGGCGAACTCGTCCTGGCGGCCGTAGGCCGACGAGTCGCGCAAGTACGCGAAGTTCCGCACCTGGCGCATGGAGACGATGCTGTCCGGGTTTTCGTTCACCGGCCGCCGCGGGCTGGCGGCCAGACGGTTGAGGTCGAGGCCGCGGTCCGGGGCCACGTAGGCCAGGTGGCCCTTGGCCGCATGCTCGCGATAGGCCTGGCCGATGGCCTTGCCGCGGTCGCAGTAGTCCAGCGCCAGCACCTTCAGGCGGTTGCGTTGGGCCAGCTTGGTCAGCGACAGCAGATGGTCCCGGCGGTCCGGCTCGGTGGCCGTGCAGGACTCCTTGTGGCCGTAGAGGATGCCTTCCTGGAGGACGGCGTCGATGGCCTGCATGTAGGCCCGGGCGGGTCCGATCTCCGTGCCCTCGATGGGGTCCACCTTGTGCAGCAGGTCGAGGCCGTTCTCGACGATGATCACGAAGTTGCGCCGGCGCTTGCGGGCGTAGGCGCTGATGCTCTGGATGAAGCGGCGCATCTCCTCGCGCAGGTCCATGTAGGCCTGGGGGCGCACCGTCTCCCGCTGCTCGTCGTCGTCGAAGTCGCGCCCCTGGATGCGCACGTAGCCCTCGTCGCCGGGCTGCTGCTGGGCCGCCGCCGGCGGCACCGCCCCGGGCAGGAGAAGCAGGGCCGCAAGGACCGCGGCCGCGAACCGGGTATAAGAAGGCATCACGCTGGTCACTCCGCAACTGGCTCCATGCTACCTTAGCCGCAGGGGGTTGCGGAATGATGAACGGGCGGGGTCACGCCACTTTCGAGACCGCCTCCTCGGCCAGGGCCAGGGACGACGTCAGGCCCGGCGATTCGATGCCGAACAGGTTGACCAGGCCCGGCACGCAGTGGTCGTCCGGCCCCTGGACCACGAAGTCGGCGGGCGGCTCGCCGGGGGCCTGGATCTTGGGGCGGACGCCGGCATAGCCCGGCTGCAGGGCGCCGTCGGCCAGGTCCGGCCAGTAGCGGCGGATGGCGTCGTAGAATTGCCCGGCGTGGCCGGGATCGACGGCGTAGTCGATATGGTCGGTCCATTCCACGTCGGGTCCGAACCGGCCCTGGCCGCCCAGGTCCAGGGTGTAGTGGATGCCCAGGCCGGCCGGCCCCGGCACCGGATAGATGAGGCGGGTGAACGGCGCCCGGCCGGACAGGGTGAAATAGCTTCCCTTGGCGTAGTGCAGCGGCGGCACGGCGGCGGCAGGCATCCCCTGGATGGCGGCGGCCACCGCCTGGGCCCCGAGGCCGGCGCAGTTGACCACCGCCCGGCAGCGCACCGACACCGGGTCGTCGCCGCCCACCCGCAGCACGATGCCGGCGTCCTCGACGCGGCCGCCCAGCACCGGGCTCAGGAAGGCGAAGGCGACGCCATGGGCCTCGGCTTCCCCTTGCAGGCTCAGCATGTAGGCGTGGCTGTCGATGATCCCGGTGGACGGCGACAGCACGGCGGCCAGGCACTCGAGGCGGGGCTCCAGTTGGCGGGCCTCGGCGCCGTCAAGCCATTGCAGGTCGTCGACGCCGTTGTCCCGGCCCTTGTCCAGCAGCGCCCGCAGCGGGGCCAGCTCCGCCTCGTCGGTGGCGATGATCAGCTTGCCGCAGCGCCTGTGGGCGAGGCCGCGCTCGGCCAGGTAGGCGTAGAGCAGGTTGCGGCCGCGCACGCACAGCCGCGCCTTGAGGCTGTCGGTGGGGTAGTAGATTCCGGCGTGGATGACCTCGCTGTTGCGCGAGCTGGTGCCGGTGCCGATGGTGTCGGCGGCCTCCAGGACCACCGCCTCGCGCCCGGCCAGGGCCAGCGCCCGGGCGGTCGCCAAGCCGACCGCCCCGGCCCCGATCACGGCACAGTCGATATGCTCCGACATGGGTCCCCCGGCTGCCGCGGCGGCGCAGTGTGGGCAGTGGCGGCCAGGGGGTCAAGGCGCCGCCGGTCCGGGGGCGCCGACCTATCGATGGCGGGGACCGGTGCCGGGCTACGGAATCAGGGAGACGAACCCGGCGACGACGGCCCACCCCAACAGGGACAGGGTGGCCCACATGGCGACGGCGATCCCGAGGCCGGCGCGGGCCGGCGCCTGCTGGCGGCCGTAGGACTGTCGCGGCGGTCCTTCTTGTCTTTCGGGCATCAATTCATGCCCGGAAGCGTCAATCGCAGAGGCGGTCATGTCATGTCATCCCAGACAGTGATACCGAAACAGAAAGTCTTAAGGCGACTTTCTTTTTGTCATATGTTGCTCAGATCCTCTACGACCCCTTGACGAAACCGAAAGGGCGCACGCGTATATATGGGTTCATTTTGCAACTAGAATAACACGTCCTCACGAAAATGTGATCGCGGCCCGGCACCGGCGACGGGGCTCACCACCCTGTGAACCCGCGTGACTTGTCCGCCGCGGCCGCCACGGCCACACTGCGCCCATGCCCAGGCTGTCCGCGATCGTCCTGACCCTGGTGGTGGCCGCCAGCGCGGCCCGGGCCGACCCCCTGCGCTGGGCGGCGGAATGGCCGGACACGGATTTCGGCAAGCGGTCCATCGCCTGGGCCGAGATCACGTCGGGCGGGCCGCCCAAGGACGGCATCCCGTCCATCGACGAGCCCGCGTTCGTGGCCGTCTCCGAGGCCGACGACCTGGCCGACACCGAACCGGTGGTGGGCCTGGTGGTCAACGGCGAGGCCCGAGCCTATCCCTTGCGCATCCTCACCTGGCACGAGATCGTCAACGACACCGTCGGCGGGGTGCCGGTGACGGTCACCTACTGCCCGCTGTGCAACTCGTCCATCGTCTTCGACCGGCGGCTGGACGGCCAGGTGCTCGACTTCGGCACCACCGGCAAGCTGCGCAACTCGGACCTGGTCATGTACGACCGCCAGACCGAGAGCTGGTGGCAGCAGTTCCTGGGCGAGGCCATCGTCGGCGAGATGACTGGCAAGCGGCTGACCATGCTGCCGTCGCGGCTCGAGTCCTTCGCCAACTTCCGGGCCCGGGCGCCGGAGGGGCGGGTGCTGGTGCCCAACAACCGCTTCATGCGGTCGTACGGGCGGAATCCTTACGTGGGCTACGACGACCCCGACGGCCGGCCGTTCCTCTACCGGGGCGACCTGCCCGACGGCATCCCGCCCATGATGCGGGTGGTGGCCGTGGGCGCCGAGGCGTGGACCCTGCCGCTGCTGCGCCGCCAGGGGCGCATCGTCAAGGACGACCTGGTGCTGACCTGGCATGCGGGCCAGAACTCGGCCCTCGACGCCCGATCCATCGCCCGCGGCCGCGACGTCGGCAACGTGGTGGTCCAGCAGGCCGGCACCGACGCCGTCCACGACGTCACCTTCGCCTTCGTCTTCCACGCCTTCCACCCGGACGGGACGATCCACACGGAGTAGGAGGGAGGAGCGGGAACGGGGCGGGGCCGGTCACCTGGCCACCGTTGCGGCTGGTCCGGTTGCGGACGATGGTCTAGAAATGGTCTATGACCGCAGAGCAACCGAAGCGCGTTTTCATCTCGTATTCCACGAAAGACGGCGCAGAGTTCGCCGCCGGGCTGCGCGACGACCTGGAAGCGCACGGATTTTCCATCTGGCAGGACATTGTCGCGCTGCGGGGCAACGCCGACTGGTGGACGCAGATCGAGGGCGCCCTGCGCTCCAAGGCCTTGCAGCACTTCGTCCTGGTCGTCACGCCAGGTGCGCTGGCGAGCCCCGTGGTGCGCAGCGAAATCAGGCTGGCCCGGCAGGAGGGCAAGGCCGTGTCGCCGGTGCGGGGACCGGGCATCGACGACATGGTGGCGATGCCCCGCTGGCTCGGCAACCTCTACGACCTCGACATCCCCGAGCGCCGCACCAACCTCATCCGCGTCCTGGAATCGCCGAGCGACGCCCGCCGCGTGCCCATGATGGCGCCGGAGCCGCCGGAGGATTTCGTTGACCGGCCCATCGAGTTCGGGGCCCTGAAGCGGCAGCTGCTCGATGCGAAAGGTGACGCGGTGGCCATCACCGCGGCGCTGCGCGGCGCCGGCGGCTACGGCAAGACGACCCTGGCCAGGGCGCTGGCCCACGACCCGGACATCCAGGACGCCTATTTCGATGGCGTGCTGTGGGTGGAGCTGGGCGAGCAGGGCGGCGGGCGCGTACAGGGTTCCCTTGCCGATCTCTTCGCGACAATGACCGGAGAGGCCTGCGCGCAGACCACGCTCGACGGCTTGCGGGCGGCCCTCGGCGAGGCCCTGGGCGAGCGCCGCGTTCTGCTGGTGGTCGACGACGTGTGGCAGCGCCATCATCTGAACCCGTTTTTGCACGGCGGGCGCCACACAACGCGGTTGGTAACTACACGCTTCGATGCGGTGCTGCCCGCCACGGCCGCGCGGCAGGCGGTCGACGCAATGCAGGACTCCGAGGCGCTGGCCCTGCTCGGCTGGGGCCTGCCGCCCGACGAGGCGGCAGGCCAGGCCGCGGCCCTCGGCGGGTCGGCGGCCCGCCTCGGCGAGTGGGCGCAACTCCTGAAGCTGGCCAACGGCTTCCTCAGGCAGCGCGTCGGCAAGGGCATGGCGCTCGACCGGGCAGTCGCCGACCTCGACCGGCGCCTCGGCGCCCGCGGCCTCCTTGCCCTCGACGCGGCGACGGACGTGGGCTACGAGGACCGGCACGCCTCGGTCGCCAAGGTGATCGACACGTCGCTGGAACTGCTCGACGGCGACAGGCGCGCCCGCTTCGGCGAGCTGGGCGTCTTCCCCGAGGACGTGGACATCCCAATCGGCATCGTGGCACGGCTGTGGGCCGAAACCGGGGGTTTGGACGAGTTCGACACCGACGACCTGCTGGTCGAGCTGTCGGGGCTCTCCCTGGTGCTCTCCCTGGACCTGGACCGTCGCACCCTGCGCCTGCACGATACGACGCGGGACTTCCTGCGGCACCGGGCGGATCCGGAGGAACTGGTCGTCCAGAACGAGGCGCTGATCCACGCCATCGGTGACGTCCGCCAGTTGGATGGGGCCCCGGAATCGGAGGCGGAGTACGTCTACCGGTATCTGCCCCAGCATCTCGCCGACGCCGGGGACCGTGGGGCGCTGGACGCACTGCTGCTCGATCCCGGCTGGCTCAAGGCCAAGCTGGCGGCCACGGGGAGCCCGCCGTCCCTGGTGGCGGACTACGTACAATACGGCCGGGGCCGGATGCAGGACTTGATCGGCCGCACGCTAAGTGTGACCGGCGGCATCTGCGAGCGCGATCCGCGCCAGCTCCTGCCACAGCTTATGGGCCGCCTGATGGCGAGCGGCGAACCGTCGGTACCCGTTTTCGTTGCTTCCGCACACAAGGTGATCGACCGGCCTTCTCTGTTGACTGCACGGCCCAGCCTGACGCCTGCGGGCGCCGAGACCGCCCGCCTGGAGGGCCACGAAGACGAGATTGGGGCATTGGCGGTGCT
>JANQFP010000093.1 GCA_028277795.1 Rhodospirillales bacterium | reverse complement strand
TCCCGCCCCAAAGCCGCCAGCGTCGGGATGCCTTCGTCCCGCTCGGCGATGACGCGACAGACAGTACGCACGAGGTTGATACGCGCATCGGGGGCCGGCGCCTCGTCGGGGCGGCATCGCCGGCAGGGCCGGAAGCCGGCGGCGACGGCCGCCTCGGCAACGGGAAAGAAGACCACGTTGTCGCGCCGCGGGCGGCGGCTGGGGCACGACGGCCGGCAGAACACGCCCGTCGAGCCGACCGCATATACGAACAATCCGTCACATCGGCCGTCGCGGGCCAGCACCGCCTGCCAGCGCGCATCGTCGGTCACGGGACGGGTATCGGGTGCAGCCATGGCCCCATCCTACAGGCGGACGCGACGGATTCTATCCGATGCTTGCGCGGCAATTCCCCGACGGCGGATGCCGCCAACATGATATTTCCGAGTCCGTGTTGTCATCCGGACAATTTCTCCTATAAGACGAAGGCAGCGATCCCCTCGACCGTCAGGAGGTCCCCGCCATGCCGCCCGTTTCCGCCGACGACCCGACAGCCCCGCCGTTGCTTCTCGTCACCATCCCGGACGGGGACGCCGTCGCCACCGTCGAAGACAATGTCCAGAAGGCCGTCGCCGTCACCGATGCCGGCACCGGGGACGCCGTCCCCCGCGAGGGCGGGCCCATGCTGACCCCGGTCGGCCAGGGCCGCTACCTGCTCGCCGCCCCCGCGGCCAAGGCAATTGCGCTGAGTCTCGAGGGCACCGGCTGGGGCAGCGTCGCCCAGTGGCTGGCCGGCCAGGCGGGCGTGACCCGCGCCGTCGCCGTCGATCTGGCCGACGCCAAGGCGCTCTTGCGGGTGCTCGATCCGTCCGAGGCGCGGCGGCCGCCGGCCGAGGCGGTGGACGAGGACAAGCAATGGAACCTGAAGACGGTGCGGGCGCCCGACGCCTGGCAGAAGTTCGAGCGCTCCCAGGACCGGCCGTGGCGGGACGTTCTGATCGGCCACCTCGACACCGGCTACACCCGGCACGACGTGTTCCGCTTCGATGACGCCGGCAACAGCCCCATCGTCCGCACGGACCTGGGCCAGGACGTGCTCGACGGCGACCCCGATCCCCGCGACCCGGTGCAGGAGGACTACCCGGGCCATCCCGGCCACGGCACCCGTACCGGCGGCACGCTGGCGGGCGATCTGGAGGACACGTTCCTGGGGGTGGCGCCGGGCGCCTCGCTGGTGCCGTTCCGGGTGACCCGCAGCGTCATCGTCAACGCGCCCCTGGGCAGCCGTGACGCCCGCCTCGACCTGGGATTCCAGGCCGCGGTCGACGTCGGCTGCCGGGTGATCAGTGTCAGCCTCGGCGACAACGCCTTCCCGGCCCGCGCCGTGGGACGGGCGGTGGACCATGCCTACGAGAAGGGGGTCATCATCTGCGCCGCCGCCGGCAACTACATCGGCCCGGTGGTCTATCCGGCGCTCTACCTGCGCACCATCGGCGTCGGCGGCATCACCCGCGACGAATACACCTGGTGGGGGAGCTGCCGCGGCACCTCCCTCGACATCAGCGCCCCGGCCGCCAACCTGTACCGGCCGACCACCGAGCTGCGGAACGGCCGCCTGAACCGCAGCCTCTATGGCGACGGCGGCGACGGCACGTCCTACGCCACGGTCCACGTGGCCGCGGCCGCCGCCCTATGGCTCAGCCATCACGGCCCCCGGATCACGACCATGTACGGCAGGACATGGCGGGTGGTGGAGGCGTTCCGCGACGTGATCCGGGCCACGGCCCGGCCCATCAAGACCCGCATGGCCGACCAGTTCGGCGCCGGCATCCTCGACATCGCGGCGGCCCTCGACGCGCAGCTGCCGGACCCGGACGCGCTGGTCTACGAGGACATCAAGGCGGAAGGGCAGCGTTGGGGATAGGGGCCGGCAAATCGATCCGTCTTGGCGGATGCGGGAAGCATCGGCCGGCCGAAACAAGCGCTGCCGTCCGCCTCGGATGGGCGCGATCGATCGGATCAGAAAGGAGATCGAGCAATGGCGAAGGAAATCAAGGTAACGATCTCGGAGGAAGACCTTGACGAAATCTGGCACGCGGCGGGCGTCTCCGGGGCAAAAGCAACAATTCGCCGGAACAAAGATGGCTCACTGACCGTGACCGTGAAGATCAAAGATACCAATCAAAAGGTGCTGATAAAGCTGAGTTCCGATATTCTGGGCGAACATATCAAGGGCACGCCCTAGGCCTCGGAGGGGCGTCAGCCAAATCGGTGCAGCCCGGCGCCGTGGCAGTTGAGCCAGGCGCGGGCCCAGTCCACGTCGTCGGCCAGCCCGGCCACGGTGCGCCAGAAGCGGGGTCCGTGGCCGCGCTCGGCCAGGTGCGCCACCTCGTGGGCGACCACGTAGTCGAGCACCGGCAGCGGCGCCATCACCAACCGCCAACTGAACGACAGGGTGCCGCGCGCAGAGCACGACCCCCAGCGGGTGCGCGGATCGCGGATGCTGATCCGCACGTCGTGGCGCCCGAGACGCGCCACCAAGTCCATGACCCGCGGCGAGATGACGCATCGCGCCTCCCGGCGCATCCAGTCGCCCAGCCGGCGGGCCAGGTGCTCGGCGGCACCTGAGACGCGGATCTCGCCGTCCTCCCGCCACACGCCGCGGCGGCCGCCGGGGGCGTGACGCACCCGATGGGCCTCGCCCAGGAACGGGACCACGGCGCCGTCGGCGAACGGCACCCGCGGCGGCAGGGCGTCGAGGCGGGCGACGATCCAGCCGGCCTTGCGCCGCGCCATGGCCAGCCCCTCGTCGAAGGGCACGCCCGGCGGCACGGTGACCGTGGCCCCGTCGCCGGCCGAATCGAGCCGCAGGATGATGCGCCGGGCGCGGTCGCTGCGACGCACGGTCAGGGGCACCGAACGATCTCCCAGCGCCAGGGTGTCCCGACCGAGGATGGATTGCCGACCGCTCACGGTGGGGGCGGGGCGAAACCGGCGGCGTCCAGGAGCGCGAAAAGCTCGGTCGCCTGCGCATCGTCCAGGGGCATCAGGGGCGGACGAATGAAACGCCACCCCGCGTGTCCGGTGTGGCGAGCCAGGATGGCCTTCAGCGCCGCCGTCAGCGGGTACGTGGCGACCGCTTCGCGCAGGTTGGCCAGACGCTCGTTGGCGTTTTCGGCCCGGCCCGTCCGCCAGTGGGCATAGACCTCGGCCGCCAGGTGGCAGCCGACATTGCACACGGCCGTGATGCAGCCGGCCCCGCCCTCGCGCAGCAGGGGCAGGAACTCGGTGTCCGAGCCGCTGAACACGGCGAGGTCGGGGAACGCATGGGTGGTGCGGGTCATGTGGGCGAGGTCGCCCGAGCTGTCCTTGATGCCGACGACCGTGCCGGGATAGCGGGCCAGCAGGCGCTCGATCAGGGCGGCACCCAAGGGCACCGCCGACATCTGGGGGAAATGGTAGAGGGCGATCCGCAATCGTGCATCGCCGACGCCCTCGATGACGTCGGCATAGGCCGCGAACAGCCCGTCGTCCGACACGGACTTGTAATAGAACGGCGGCAGCATGAGGACCCCGGCCACGCCCCGCGCCACGGCATGACGGGTCAGCGCCACGGTGTCGGGGACGGCGCAGCAGCCGGTGCCGGGCAGGAGCCGGTCGGCCGGGATGCCGGAGTCGATCAGGCGGTCCAGCAGGTCGGTGCGTTCCTCGACGGAAAAGGAATTGGCCTCGCCGGTGGTGCCGAGCACCGACAAGCCGTCGCAGCCGTTGGCCAGCAGCCACCGGCAATGGGCCGCCAAGGTGCGGTGATCGACCGCGCGCTCGGCGGTGAGCGGCGTCAGCACGGCGGCGAACACACCGGCCAGCGGCGGCGCGTGGGCGTCTAGGCCGGCCACGTCACCACGTGGTCTTCGAGGACGCCCGCGACCTTCTCGGGGATGGCGCGGCCGCGGATGGAGATGCCCGCCTGCACCACCGTCTCGGTCTCCCCCGAGACCAGGGGATGCCACCATGGCAGATCCCGGCCCTCCGTCAGCAGGCGGTAGGCGCAGGTGGACGGCATCCATTCCAGCTCGGCGATGTTGCCGGGCGACAGCGGCACGCAGTCGGGGACGTAGCGCTGGCGGCGGGCGTAGTCCTTGCACCGGCAGCGGTCCAGATCCAGCAGGCGGCAGGCGACGTTGGTGTAGCTGACCGCGCCGGTGTCCGCGTCCTCCAGCTTTTCCAGGCAGCAGCGGGCGCAGCCGTCGCACAGGGATTCCCATTCGTCCCGGGTCATCTCGTCCAGGCGCTTGCGCTGCCAGAACGGCACCTCGGGCGCGGGCTCGGACGACATGGGGGACATGCGGGTTCGCCTCCTGGCGGCCATTGTACAGCCGCGACGGGGCCTGCCGCCACGGTCGTTTCTCAGTGTCCGTCTCCACTGTCGATGAGATGGACGAACGAGCCCACCACCCGGCCGCGGGCGAGGCCCGCCGGGCCCAGATCCCGGCCCCAGGCGTCGGTGCAGCGGAACGGGGCGTCGCCCGGCCCCTCGGCGACCACGCGGGCGTAGTGGAACTCGTGGCCGCGGAAGGTGGCGCCGGCGGCGCCCAGCGGGCCGTCGAGGGCCAGGCGGACGCGGCGGTAGCCGAGATGCAGCGTGCGGTCGGCGAAGGACGTCTCCAGCGGGAGCAGCCCGGCCATGGCATGGCGGTGGCCGTCCGCGTCCACCAGTCCCTGCCCGAGGACCATGTAGCCGCCGCATTCCCCGAACACGGCGGCGCCGGCACCCGCAGCCTTCCGCAGCCCGTCGAGGAAGGTGCCGTTGGCGGCGAGCCGGCCGGCGTGCAGCTCGGGGTAACCGCCGGGCAGATAGACGGCGTCGGCCCCGGCCGGCGGCGCTTCGTCGGCCAGGGGCGAGAACGGCAGCACCTCGGCGCCGGCGGCGCGCCAGCCGTCGATGACCAGCGGATAGCTGAAGGCGAAGGCGGGGTCGTCGGCGACCGCGATGCGCTGGCCGAGGGGCGCCAGGGGCGGATGATGGTCGTTGGCCTCGATCGACCGGGCCGGTTCCGCCAGGCGGCGCAGGGCGGCCAGGTCCACGTGCCGCTCCATCAGGCCGGCGGCCCGGTCGAGGAAGCCGTCCAGGTCGCCGTGCTCAGCGGCCTGCACCAGGCCCAGGTGGCGTTCGGGCAGCACCAGTCCCGTCTCGCGGGGCAGGCAGCCGAGCACCGGGATGCCGGGCACGGCGCGGTCGCAGGCGGCACGCAGGATGTCGGCGTGCCGGTCCCCGCCGATGCGGTTGAACAGAACGCCGCCGACGGTGACGTCGGCGCGGAAGTCGGCGAACCCGCGCACCACCGCCGCCGCCGACGCCGCCTGGGCGCGCGCATCGACCACCAGGACCACCGGCCAGCCGAAGGCCGCGGCCAGGTCCGCCGTGGAGCCCTCGTCCACGGTCGCCCCGTCGAAGAGGCCCATGACGCCCTCGCACACCACCAGCTCGGCATCCTCGCCCAGTCGGCTTGCGGCGGCGGCCAGGGTGGCGGGCCGCATGGCCCAGGGGTCCAGGTTGAGGCACGGCCGTCCGCTAGCCGCGGCATGGAACGCGGGATCGATGTAGTCGGGCCCGGCCTTGGCCGATGCCACGGCGACGCCGGCCCGCGCCAGGGCCCGCAGCAGGCCCAGGGTGACCACCGTCTTGCCGCTGCCCGACGCGGGCGCGGCGACGATCAGTCCGGGTGCCGGCACGGCGGTGGCATCAAAGATAGTCCCGGATGCGGCGGGCCATGGTTTCGGGCGTGGTCCCGTGGGCGAAATGGGTGAGGAACCCGCCGTCCGGGCCCATCAGGTAGGTGATGGCGGTGTGGTCCACCAGGTAGGCGTCCTCGTCCGCCCCCTCTTCCACCACCTTGGCGAAATAGACCCGATAGGCCTTGGCCACGTCGACGATCTGCTTGGCCGACCCGGTGAGTCCGACCATCCGCGGGTGGAAGTGGCCCACGTAGTCCTTGAGGGCGGCCGGCGTATCCCGCTGCGGATCGACGGTGATGAACAGCGGGACGATCGAGTCGCCCGCCTCGCCCAGCATGTCCAGGGCCTCGCCGGTGGCGCCGAGGGCCGTCGGGCAGACGTCCGGGCAGTAGGTGTAGCCGAAATAGATCAGCATGTAACGGCCGCGGAAGGCGGCGTCGGTCACCGTGTTGCCGTCGTGATCGACCAGGGTGAACGGGCCGCCGATGGTCGGGATCGATGGGGTCGCCTCGCTCGACGGAGTTGGCGCGCCTGTCCCCACCAGCCATTGGCGGCCCACCAACACCGCGACGACGAAGATCACCACCACCGCCGCGTAGAAGACCAAGCGGCTCAGCGGAAACTTCGGGGGAAGGGATGTCTCGCTCACGGCTGCACTCGGGTCACGCGACCATGCGCCACGCCAAGTATGTTAACACGGCGGCATTGACCATCAACAGGACCGGCGTCACCCGCGCCGCCAGCGCCTGCCAGCCCCGTCCCGCCACGTGGCCGGCCAGCCCCACCGCCACCAGCGCCGGCACCGTGCCGGCGGCGAAGACCAGCATGGCGAGGCCGCCGGCCACCGCTCCGCCGCTGGCCGCGGCAGCGGCGAGGGCGCCGTACAGCAAGCCGCAGGGGAGGAACCCCAGGGCCAAGCCCAGCCCGTAACCGCGCCACCCCACCGGCCGGCCGAATAGGGGCTTGACCGCCGGTCCGATGCGGCGCTGCCACCAGCCCTCGCCGCCGTGGCCCAGCCAGGGGATGGCCACTCCCAGCCGCCGCACCGCGTAACCCAGGAAGAAAAGGGCGGCGAGGATCAGCAGCAGGGCCGAGATCCACTTCAGGCCGGTGACGTCCCGGACGCCGCCGGCGGCGAACGCCGCCGCCGCGCCGAGGCCGGCATAGGTGGTGGCGCGCCCCAGGTGATAGGGAAGCAACGCGGCGCCGGTGAGGCGGTGGAACTCCCGCATGGTGCCGGCCGGCTGGGCTTCCAGCCGCGCCACCGCCTGGGCGAGGACGAAGGGCCCGCACATGCCGATGCAGTGGCCGCCGCCGCCCACCAGTCCGGCCACGAACAGGCTGGCCATCAGGCCGCCGTGGTCGGTGATGGCGGCGCGGCAGACGGCGACGCCGGAGGCCAGCAGTTCGAAAAGGATGGCGTCCTGGTCCATGGGGCCCGTCCAGAGACACCCGGGACCATAGTTGCCGGTCGCCGCCGGATCAAGATTGGGGCCTTGGGGGTAGTGTCTCAGTATGAAGACCGACTGATTTGACCCCTTATATTCTGCCGATCTCGCGAATCGATTCTATCAGCCAGCTACGTTTTTCGGTGGGGTATGGATCGGCCTTCCACCTTTTGGCCAACCACTCCAATTCACAATAGAATCCATCATCGTTTTCGAGCGATCTTAATTTTTCTATAATCGGAAAACCTTTGTCGTAAGCAAAAAATACGTCGTCAATAACGAGATCCTTGCACAGGTATTCGTCAATTATATTGTTTCGTATAGAGCCAGCCAACAATTCATAGTGATTTAAAAAATGTTGAACCTGAACTTTCTCATCAATCTCCGATGGAGTGTTGGCATCAAATATCCTTAATATTTTGTCGTGACTTAAAAATTCTCTGAACTTCATCTCCGCTTTTTGCACTGGATCCGACCACAATATCAAAATAAAATCATGTGCGGCCTTCTTCTTCGCGATGATTCTGTGCTTTGCAACAGAAAGCAACGCAATGAACCCACCGATTGTTGCCGAAAAGACGATGGCCCCAACTGTCCACCAGTTGGGGCCATGTGTGTGATGCTCTATTGCAGCTTGAAGTGCTTCGTCCATGCTTTGGCAGATTAACTGCCCCAGCCTTTGCGGGTCATGCGGGGCCTCCTTGCCACAACGCGGGCGTATCGATTGCTTGATAAATATGGCGTCTAGGCCGGATCAAAGCAAGGCTGGATATAATACGTTGATTTTTCAGCGTGTATTGGGTGCGAGGCAGGCCGCGCAGTTTTAATTTGCTTACCGCTATGCAGAGAGGGCAATTGACCGACAGGTGCCGCTCCTGGCTGGGGTGGCTCTGTCTTGCTCCACGCTACTCCCTCACGAATTATGAGAGCCCTAAGCTGCATAACGCCTCCGCAGCCACGGTGGTGGCGGTCAGGTGGCGGAACAGATCAGCGACAAAGGCGGCGACGAGTGTTCAAACTGCGACACTACCGCCTTGGGACAGCGTAGCCGCCGGCGCTACACTCGCCCCATGACCGCATCGGCCACCGATCGTCCATTGCGCCGGGGCTGGACCACCGGGGCCTGCGCCGCCGGGGCGGCGACGGCCGCCTTCCGGGCCCTGGTGACCGGCGAATTCCCGGACCCGGTGACGGTGGTGCTGCCGCGCGGGGTGGTCGCCCGCTTCCCGCTGGCGCGGGCCGTCCTCGCCGACAGGGAGGCCACCGCCGGCATCATCAAGGACGCCGGCGACGACCCCGATGTGACCCACGGCGCCGAAGTCGTCGCGGCGGTGACTCCCGGCACACCGGGCACCGGCGTCGGCTTCCGCGCCGGCGAGGGCGTAGGGACCGTCACCCGGCCGGGCCTGCCGGTACCGGTGGGCGAGCCCGCCATCAACCCGGCGCCGCGGCGCCTCATCGCCGACGCCATCGCCGCCGCGGCCGACGACCTGGACGCCGCCGGCGACGTCACGGTCACGGTCTCCATCCCGGGCGGTGAGGCGTTGGCCGCGCGGACCGCCAACCCGCGTCTGGGCATCGTCGGCGGCCTCTCCATCCTGGGCACCACCGGGGTGGTGGTGCCGTACTCGTGCTCGGCCTGGCTGCACTCGGTGTACAGCGGCGTCGACGTGGCCCGGGCCACCGGCCTCGCCCACATCGCCGCCGCCACCGGCAGCACGTCGGAGGCCGCCGTGCAGCGCCTCCTGGACCTGCCCGACGAAGCCCTCATTGACGTCGGCGACTTCGTCGGCGGCCTGCTCAAGTACGTGCGCCGCCATCCGGTGCCCCGGCTCACCGTGGCCGGCGGCTTCGCCAAGATGTGCAAGCTGGCGCAGGGCGCGCTGTATCTGCATTCGTCCCGCTCGCGGGTGGACTTCGGAGAGCTGGCCCGCCTGCTGGGCGAGCTGGGGGCGGGCCCCGGCGCGGTGGCCGCCGCAGGGATCGCCAACACGGCCCATCAGGTGCTGGAGATGGCACAGGAGCTGGATTTGCCTCTGGCGCAAGCCATCGCCGAGCGGGCCCGTGGCGTCGCCCTATCGGTGGTGGACAGCGCCACCGCTGTGGACGTGGCGGTGTTCGACCGCGACGGCACCCTGCTCGCCCATGCGAGCCAGTAAACGCCTTCTCATTCTCGGCGGCACGACGGAGGCGGCGGCGCTGGCCCGGCGGGTGGTGGGCGATATGGCAGGGCGGCTGGACGTGGTGACGTCCCTGGCCGGACGGACGGAGCCGCCGCCGGCTTTGGCAGGCACCGTCCGCAGCGGCGGCTTCGGCGGCGCCGACGGTCTCTTGGAGTTCCTCGAGGCGGAACGGATCGACCTGGTGGTGGACGCCACCCACCCCTTTGCCGCCGTCATCTCGGCCCACGCCCGCGAAGCCTGCGCGAGGTGCGGCGTGGAGCGCCTGATGGTGGTCCGCCCGCCGTGGCGGCCGGAGCCCGGCGACCGCTGGACCGAGGTAACGGACGGACGCGCCGCCGCCGCTTTGCTGCCCACTGTCGCCCGCCGGACCTTCCTGACCGTCGGCGCCCACAGCCTGTCCCCGTTCGCCGGCCTCGCCGACGTGTGGTTCCTGGTGCGGGTCATGACGGCACCCGAAACGCCTCTGCCGTTGACCCGATGCGACGTGGTCGTGGAACGGCCGCCGTTCACCGTCGAGCACGAACAAGACCTGATGGCGGCTCACCGGGTGGACGCCCTGGTCGCGAAACAGAGCGGCGGCGCGGCCGGGGCGGCCAAGCTCACCGCCGCACGCCGGCTGGGCCTGCCGGTGGTGCTCATCGCGCGACCGGAGCCGGAGCCGGGCGAAACGGTGGCGACCGTGGACCAGGCCATGGCCTGGCTGTCGGACCGCGTCTAGGGATCCGCCTTGGGCCGCAGCACGTGGTGGTGGTCCGGGTGGTAGAGACGGCTATCGGTGAACCCGCTTTCGCCAAGGACCCGGCCGACCAGGATCAGGGCCGTCCGGGTGATGCAGGTCGCCTTCACCTTGTCGCGGATGTCGCCCAGGGTGCCGCGGATCATCACTTCGTCGGGCCAGCTCACCCGGTAGGCGACCACGGCCGGGCAATCGGCCCCGTAGAGCGGCGTCAGTTCGCGCACCACATGGGCCAGGTTGGTCACCGACAGGTGGATGGCCAGGGTCGCCCCGCTGGCACCCAGGGTCGCCAGGTCCTCGCCCACGGGCATGGCGCTGGAGCGGCTGGCGGTGCGGGTCAGCACCACGGTTTGCGCCACCTCTGGCAAGGTGAGTTCCGTGGCCAGCGCCGCCGCCGCCGCGGCGTAGGCCGGCACGCCGGGGGTGACGTCGTAGGCGATGCCCAGGGCGTCCAGTCTGCGCATCTGCTCGCCGATGGCCCCGTACAGGGACGGGTCGCCGGAATGGACGCGGGCCACGTCCTGACCGGCCCGGTCGGCGGATTCCATTTCCGCGATGATCTCGTCCAGGGTCAGGGGAGCGGTGTCCACCACCCGCGCGCCGGCCGGCGCCTCGGCCACCACCTCCGCCGGCACCAGGGACCCGGCGTAGAGCACCACCGGGCAGCGCCGGATGAGGTCGAGCCCCCGCACCGTGATCAGGTCGGGCGCCCCCGGCCCGGCGCCGATGAAATGGACGGTCACGATTCGCCCGCCGCGGCCGGACGGTCCGCCAGGTAGCCGCGCGGCGTGTAGACCCAGGCGCGCCCGCCCCGGTCGGCGAGGCGGGTGTGGCTGTTGCCGATCACGACGATGGTCAGCATGTCGGCGGCCTCGGACGTCAGGTCGGCCAAGCGGATCACGTCGACGGTCTCGCCCTCGCGGCCCAGGTTGCGGCCCAGCACCACCGGCGTGTCCGGCGACCGGCGGGCGAGCAGGATGTCGCGGGCCACGGCGAGCTGCCGGCGGCGGCGCTTGGACACCGGGTTGTAGAGCGCCACCACGAAGTCGCCGTCGGCCGCCGCGCGCAGGCGGCCCTCGATGTCCGGCCACGGGGTGAGCAGGTCCGACAGCGAGATGGCACAGAAGTCGTGGCCCATCGGCGCCCCGACCCGGGCCGCCGCCGCCTGGAAGGCCGAGACGCCCGGCATCACGGTCACCGCCACCCGGTTCCACTCCGGTCTGTCCTCGCTGTCGAGAAGCTCGAGCACCAGGGAGGCCAGCGCATAGATGCCCGCGTCCCCCGAACTGACCAGGGCGACGGATCGGCCGGCGGCGGCGGTGTCCAGGGACAATCGGACCCGCGCCTCCTCCTCGCCCAGTGGCGCGGTGTGCCACGCCTTGCCGGTGATCACGTCGGCGGCCAGGTCCAGGTAGGGCCCATAGCCGACGATATCCGTCGCCTCGGCCAGGGCGCGGGTGGCCTCGGGCGTGCGCCACTCCGCCGATCCGGGGCCGACCCCGACCACCGCCAGACGGCCGCGCGGCCGGCCCACCGCTCGCGTGTCGATGGCCGTCGGGCTGCGGGCGACGGCGCAGGTGGCCCGCGCCGCCACCGTCTTCTCCACCACCAGGCCGGCGTCCGGGCCGGCCGCGGCCAGCGCCGCCCCCTCGGCCACCCCGTGGCAGCCGACGGCCCTGAACACGGTGTCGGACGGGTTGCGCAGCCGCGGGGTCTCGGCCTCCAGCTCGGCGGCGGTGAAGAAACGCGCCGGCACGCCCAGGGCCTCGGCCACGGCATGGACCGCCCGCTCGTCCGCCTTGACGTCTATGGAGGCGACGCAGGCCACGGCACCGGCTGCCAAGCCTGCCCGGGCCAAGGTGTCTTCGGCCAGGGCCGTCAGGTCCGCCAGATCGATGCCGCGTTCGCAGCCGACTCCCACGGTCAGCACCGGCGGATGCAGCACCAGGTCGTCGCCCGGCACGGCCACCGACCGGTCGGTGATGATGACGGCCCGCTCGCCATGGTCGGCAATCGCTGCGCCGCTCTCCGTGATCCAATCCGCGTTGCCGGCCTCCACCCGCAGCGCCACCGGTTCTCCCGACAGCAGCATGGCGGCAATGCCCTTGGCGGCGTGTCGGTTATGGATCCGCCATCCGGACGGCGGGTCGTCCAGGGCCAACCCCAACCGGGCATCGCCGGCCGTGGTCACGGCGGCGGTGCCGCCGGTGGCGGCGGCGATGGCGCGGGCCAGCCGGTTGGCGCCGCCGTGGCCGCCCAGCAGGGGCACGGCGGCGCTGCCGTCCTCGGCCACCGCCACCACCGGCGGATCCGAGTCCTTGTCGCCGATCACCGGTGCCAGGGCGCGGACCAGGATGCCGGCGGCGCACACGCCGATGACCGGGCGGCCGGCGGAGAACAGGCCCCGCAGGTGGTCGACGGTCTCGGCGAAGGCGTGGTCGGCGTCGGCCACCCGCCCGGCGAGTCCGTGCACCTCGGCCGCCGGCAGCACCGCTCGCAGGCGTCGGGCCAGCGCCAGCCCGGCAGCCCCAAGGACGACGATCACGGCGCCGGCGGGCAGCGTGGTCACGGCCGAGCTCCGTCCCGCCGCACCAGGATCATGGAGAAGTACGGCGCTTCGGCGTCGTCCATGGCGTCCAGCGGCAGCACCCGCTCGCCGGCCATGGTGGCCCGTTCCACGTAGCGGGCACAGTCGACGAGTCCGAGGCGGGAGAGCACCCGCCGCACCTTGTCCAGATGGCGGCCCACCTTCATGACCGCGGCGGCGGGCACGTCGCGCAGGCGGGCCTCCAGCTCGGCCTCGCCGAGGGGGGCAGGAACGATGGCCAGCACGTCCTGGCGCGAGACCAGCGGCATTCCGGCGGCGGCGGCGCAGGCACCCAACGACGACACGCCGGGAACCACCTGCACAGGGTGGGTGCCGGCCAGGCGCTCGAAAAGGTACATGAAGGAGCCATAGAAGAACGGATCGCCCTCGCACAGGATGGCCACGTCGCGGCCGTCGCTCAGGTGGGCGGAAATCTCGTCGGCGTACCGGTCGTAGACGTCGTGGGCCGGATGGCACCCCGCCACCATGGGCGTGCTGACCACGATCTCCGTCTGGCCGCCGGGCAGGTGGGGGGCGGCGATGGCGCGCACCAGGCTGTCGCCCCCGTCCGGCGCCGGATAGGCGATGACCGGGACCCGCTTGAGGATGGCCAGGGCCTTGACGGTGATCAGATCGGGATCGCCGGGACCGACGCCAAGGCCGAACGCGGTGCCGCTCATGGCTTGTCGCCGCGGAATTGCAGCACCGGCGCCAGGGGCTTCAGCGCCCGGTATTCGCCCACCGGCTGCTCGCGGTCGATGGCGATGCGCACGAAGGTGCCGCCGACGCGGTCCCGGAAGGCCAGGAGCCGCTCCGTGGCCTCGACGGTGACGCCATTGGCCACCAGGCGCCCCCCCGACGGCAGCCGCTCCCAGCACGCCTCGAGCAGTCCCGGCTCGGCAAGGCCGCCGCCGACGAAAACGACATCCGGGTCGCCGTCGGCATCGGCGAAGGCGGCCGGCGCCTCGCCGGCGACGATGTGCAGGTTCGGCACGCCCAGGAACGCCGCGTTGCGGGCGATGAACGAGCATCGTGCCGGGTTGCGTTCGAAGGTGACGCACTTGGCCTCGCCACGCCCGACGGCGTGCGCCTTCCGGCGGGGGGCGGCGCGCAGCCACTCGATGCCGACCGATCCGGCGCCGCCGCCCACGTCCCACAGCACCGCGCCCGCCCGGGGGACGAGCGCCGGTACGGTGAGGGCGCGCACCTCCCGTTTGGTCAGTTGCCCGTCATTGTGGAAGGCCTCGTCGGGCAGGCCGGGGACCAGCGGCAGGTCCTGCGCATCGGGCCCGGGGCGGCATTCGACCGCCA
>JANQFP010000131.1 GCA_028277795.1 Rhodospirillales bacterium | reverse complement strand
CGATCCCACCCATCCTTCGGTCTCCGCCTGACAAAAGGGCGGACTCCTTGAATCACACACGGATTCTTCAGCGCAAGAGAAAACTGAGGGATGGTGAGGGCCGCCGGGGTAGTGCCATGGCCGCCTCCGCGAAAACCTGTTACCATTTCGGCGTGCGACTGCGGTTGAAAGCATCGCGTCGAGGGTAGGTGCGTGCCGGTTGTCTTTCGTTGGAAGGGTGTCAGGTTCTTTTTCTTTTCGAACGAAGGTAGCCCGCGTGAACCCGTGCATGTCCACGCCGAAAAGCAGGGAGCCGAGGCCAAGTTCTGGCTTTTTCCAGACGTTCAGGTGGGCGGGAGCGCAGGCTTCGACCGCCGGACCCTCACGGAACTGGTGAAGGTGGTGGAACATCGCAGGGACGAGATCGAAAGGGCGTGGCATGACCATTTCGGCTGAGTCGGTTCGATTCGATGACGACACCCTTTGGGTAGACCTGTCGGACGGCCGCACCATCGGCGTCCCACTTGCGTGGTTCCCGCGCCTGTTGCACGCGACACCAGAGCAACGCCAACGCTACCGCATCAGCGTCACCGGCAACGGCCTCCACTGGGACGACATCGACGAGGACATATCGGTCGCCGGCCTCCTCGCCGGCAAGGGCGACCAATCCCGCCGGCCCCCGACGGCGGCGTAGGACCGTTGGGGTCAAAGGGGTCATGTCTTGAATGTTGCTAACAACATTCAAGACATGATGCTTGGCTACCATGAATTATGGCAACCTCCGATAGCAGTCCTGGCGCGCGAAATCAGTCGTCCAATTGGTTGATTGTTTGACCGTCTCCCATATTGCTGCTCCGCAGTCCTTGCATTTCAAACGCTGCGGCTCAGTTGTTCGGCCATCGCGGAGGCGAAAATCGATATGTAGCTCCCGCTCCTCTGATGGTCATGCTTATGTCTATGATGCTCGTCATCAACGGTATGAACACGGGTTCCCCTTTCCGAGTCGCCTCGGCCCAGTATGACAGCACGCACACTCTGTCGCCCTCACAGAACCAGTCTCTCCAAGCAATAATCGCCCTTCCGGCTTTGGTGTTTTCGCACACAGCGGCGGAAGGCGCGGCCTCGCTGTCACCGATCAGGGACGGCGCTTTGATGTAGCCGACGTCGTCTGTTATCGTCCGCCCACCGCAGCGAGCGACACGGTAACCCGGATCGTAAACCCGCGGCGGACCTTGATCTCCAGTCCGACTGCGCTCCTCGGCTCTCGACATCATGGCTTCGCGCCTGTCGGCCAACGCTTGCGCTGCTGCTGCACGTGCTTCAGCAGCTGATGCACGGCGCGCCTTTTCTTCTGCACTCGGTCCGCACGCGGCAAGGAGTGCCGGAAGGACGAGTGACGCAACCACGATGAGTCGTGAGCGAGCATTACTGCGATTGACCATGCGAGCCCTCCAAATAAGTCGAGTATCCAATATAGCAGCCGCTAATCGGTGGCGCGATTCTAGCTCTCAAGCAGGGGAGTGTGAGAGAAGCCGCGATTAGACAACAGTAGACTAATTTCGAGTATCCTTAATCGACGGGCGCTGCCGCCCTGCCCTTGATCCGCCCCGCATCCCGGGACGTATAAGGGGCATCTATAGTGAGGGAGGCGCGCTGATGGCAGCAACGGCAACGGTTGGCAACCCTGCACCCGACTTCACCCTGCCTCGGGACGGCGGCGGCAGCGTCAGTCTGTCGGATCTGCGGGGGAGGACGGTGGTGCTGTACTTCTATCCCAAGGACGACACGCCGGGGTGCACCAAGGAGGCCTGCGGGTTCCGCGACGCGCTGCCCGACTTTTCCGCCATCGACGCCGAGATCGTCGGGGTATCCAAGGACTCCGTCGCCAAGCACGACAAGTTCAAGGCCAAGCACGACCTGCCCTTCACCCTGCTGTCCGATGCCGACGGCGACGTCTGCGAGGCCTACGGCACCTGGGTGGAGAAGTCCATGTACGGCAAGACGTACATGGGCATCGACCGCGCCACCTTCCTTATCGACTCCGCCGGTATCCTGCGCGCCGAGTGGCGCAAGGTGAAGGTCCCCGGCCACGTGGACGCCGTGCTGGAGGCCGCCCGGGCGTTGTGATCCCCGCGCCTGCGCGAGCGCTCATCCCGTGTTCGAGGGGCAGAGCGCCGACGCGTTATTGCGAGATCGTGGAACGGTCCGGTCCGATTGCGGACAGCCTACTTCCCCAGGTTGGCCATCAGGAAGTCGGTGAAGGCGTCCCACGAGTGCTCGTCGGCCGTCTTGCGGTAGCGGTTGGAGCCGAACACGGTGAAGGCGTGGGGGGCGCCGGAATAGACCTGGATCTCGTACGGGACCCCCGCCTCCTCCAGCTCCTTGGACAGGGTGGCCACGTGGTCCATGGTGATGGAGGTGTCGGCGCCGCCGTGGGCGATGAGCAGCGGCGGGGTGTTGGCCGGATAGCTCTGGCCCTCGGGCGTCGACAAGCCGCCGTGGAAGGTGGCGTAGCCGGCGATGCCGCTGGCCTTGCCCGACCGCGCCAGTTCCAGGGTCGCCGCGCCGCCGAAGCAGTAGCCCATGACCACCGTCTTGGCGTCGCCCGCCTTGCGCGCCTCGGTAAGGCCGCCGAGGATCAGGCGGCGCATCTTCTCCCGGTCCTTGTAGAGCTTGCCGACCTCGGCCTTCTTGGCGCCGGTCTCCGTCGGCCGGTTGCCCTTGCCGTAGAGGTCGACGGCGAAGGCGTCGTAGCCCATGGCCGCCAGCATGTCGGCCCGCCGGACCTCGTAGTCCGTGAGCCCGTCCCAGTCGTGGATGATCAACACCATCCCCTTGGACGACCCCGACGCCGTGGCGCGGTAGCCTTCGAACGCACCGCCGTTCACGGTGTAGGTGACCGTCTCGCCGGCCTGCGCGCTCAGCGGCAGCACGGCCGCCATCAGCGCAACGATCCCAGCCCTCATCGCCATGTCCCTCCGTCTTCAGGGTTTTTCGACCTGCCGCACACATGGGGAGGGGCCGGCGAAAGACAACCCCCGTCCGGGTGCTCGAGGAATCCGGTTGGGAGAGTCAGTTGGCGGGCCGCACGAAGAGACGATGCAAAGTCTCCTGGTCGGGCAGACCGGTCACTTGCAAGTTCTCTCGTCTCTGAAACGCGGTCAGGGCGTCGCGCGTTCCGCGGTCGAACTGCCCGTTCGCTTCTCCATGAAAATGGCCGAGCTCGGACAGGCGCCGCTGCGCCCGTTCAATCACCTCGCGGTACACGTAGATCGAGCCGCCTTCCGGGTCTATGTCAACCCGCGGGGAAAAGGTCGTAACCCGGCGCTCCCTGAGCGCATCGGTCATGGCCGCGACGGCCTCGAAGAAGCTCCTCTTGGGGTGTTGGGCGCAGAAATTGGCGAGATAGGTCACCAGGGTGTTGAAGCTTTCCCATGACGCGACGTCGAACGTGTCGTCCAGACGCCGATTCTCGGACGTCATGAAGCCGTTTAGCCACCCGGCAAAGTATGCGGCATGCTGAGACCGCTCGCTGGTCTCGACCAAGAACCGCTCGCATGAGCTGGTCCCCGTCCCCTTGATGGCGAACCGGCCCTCGGAATCCGCGGCATGCGTCTCGAACGTGCCGATCAAGAGCAGCACGGCAACCAACGCCGGACGGATCAGGGTCCGGATCCCGGCCGTCGATGGGAACGGTGGTAAGCGTGTAAGAGGAAACGACAACCGAAGCACCTGTGCAGCTTTCTGGTTCGGAAGCACGCGCCGTACCGTCACACTGTCCGCCGCGCGGTGACTGCTTGGGCGGAGGGGCGGGTCGCAACCACGCCCCACCCTGCAGGGGGCATCGCCACCGGCCGGCTCACGGGCACGCGGATACGGCTGGTAGGACTATAGCGCAGGCGGCAGGGACGGCAACGCCGGTGTCGTCCCCGGGTCCGACGGTCCTGTCAAAGGTTCGTACAGGATCATCGAGCGCAAGAACGACACCGGAAGGGCGAGGAGCCGAAGCTCCATGGGCTCTGTCGCCAAATGCGTTGTCGGCGTCAGAGCCCATGGATGTCGGGAAAGACGACCCCTGAACGGTGGGGCGGCCGGTCAGGCGCGCCCTACCGCACGATACCCCATCTGCGCCGAACGTCCACGAGCACGATCAGCCCGACGGCCAGAATGAGCAGCGCCGACGGCTCGGGGACCGTCGCAACCTCGATACCGCTCATGGTCAGAGCAGTCGGGCTTCCGGTAAAGTCGAGGAACGTCGGAAACGCCGTGGAGAACCCGGGACCGGCCGAGTCCAGCAGCGGATCTATGCCAACGAGGCTGAAGGTTTGAACCCCCGAGAAGCCGTTGGCGAGGAAATCAAAGCCGCCGCCATCACCGATGAGGGTGGCGACCACGACGCCCCCGATCACCAGGTCGATCGGTCCAAATCCGAAGGCCGCCGGCGGAACGTCTACGAAAAGGAACTCGGCGGTGGGATCACCGACGAGCGAATACTCGAATCCGTCCACGAACGGCGGATCAAACCAACGGCGAGGCTCTGGCGCGGGGAACTCGAACTCCGCCGGCGCCGGCACGAACGGGAGGATGGGCACGTCAGGCGTGGAGCCCGGCTCGACACCGCCAACGCCGCCGAACGCGAACAGATACGTTGCCGGTGTTCCGTCGGGGTTACCTACACCAGCAGGCCCGGGTCCGAAGGGATCGGGATTGGATTGTCCCAAGGAATAGGCGGTTGCCCCCAACGTCGCTATGGCGGACAGTGCGTCGGCCTCGTTGCCGGCACTACCATAGAAGATGTTGAAGATGCGGCTCGCCCCCGGCGCGAGGTTACCGAACGCGAAATCGAAAACCGATCCGTGATCATTCGGACCATTGTCGACGAAGTCGGTATCCTGCGTAGCGGGGTCGATAGGATTCAGCGGATCTTGCGGGTCGACGGAATTGAAACCATTGTCGTTGGCGCCGCGGATATTCCCGACCGGTTCCAGATTGGCCGCCACGCCCTGATGGGTGACGTATTCGTCGAACTCGGTCGGCGGGATGTCCCAATCCATCGCCCGTCGATAGACAACGTCGCTGAGCGTGTCCGTGGCCGAGGTGTTCTCGATGGTCACCTGGACCTGGAAGACGTCAGGGGCCAAGGACGGCCCGAACTGATGGGTCACGGTCATCGGGTGGGACGCACCGCCAAACCCGGTCGGGAGGCCGTTATCGATATGGACCACCGAGGTCGCCCTGTCCGCCGTGAAGCCGAAGGTACCGGGCGTCACGTTGTTCATGTTGGTGACGCCTGGGAAGTTGTCGACACTGGCGGTGCCGGAAAAGCGGACGCCGGTGGTGTCGTTGGTAGCGGCGACGCCCCAGCCCTCGCATAAGCATCCCGGGGACGTCGCGTCGCCGACGCCGCGCCGGAACAACCCGTAGGGCCCGAATCCAAGCGGGTCGAAAAGGGACTCACCGGGGTTGTCCTCCGGCGTACCCGGACCGAACCCGAAGAAGTTCAGGTGCCCCTCGTTGTTAACGCCTAGGGAGGTTTCTCCGAAAGTGATAACGGCCCCGGCCCATCCGGGCGTCGGACCGGCGAGCAGCGCGGCCAGAACCGCCATTCCTGCCCATTTCGCGAAATGCTTTGTCATGGCTCTTCCCCAAACAATGCCCGGCAGGCGTCAACTGCCAGACGTCTCACGTCCGAACCCATGGGCATCGGTTGATCGCCGGGAGCCGGCACCCGCGCCCCTAAATAGGGTCCGGTCCTTGGCGGCAGCCGGGCGACCGAATTGCCCCATCTGCCGCCTCGGGCAACTCTTAATCCGTCCACATCTCAGCAAATATTGTGCCAATCATTTTTCCCCAATGACTTCAAAAACCTGTGATGAATAACCCCACGGCGTTAAAGAAATTATGTAAAGGAATCCGACAGTGCCTCGCCTTTCGATGCAATCCGATGACCGGGTGATTGTCTCGGAAAATCAATCATTTGTCCGAATTGGGCGGGAGTGCTCAACATCGTCGATGTGATTGCCCGGAGTCTCGACATGACCAATCCCCGCGCAGATCGTCGTCCGTGAGCACCCCTCGCCGACCGATCTTCATGCTCGGCCCGAAAGGAGACCATGGCTTCTGGCAGCGGCCCGAGCAAAGCGCACAAAAAGGCCTCGAACCGCTTGCCGACGGAGGTGTCGCCGTCGCACGTGGCGGCCAGGACGGCGTTGGCGCGGCCACCCCGGCGGGCCCCGAGGGCAACACTCCGCCGTGCACACCCGACACAAGACTTGTTTGCATCCCGAACAGTTTTGCGGTTTTCTAGGGTGCTGCGAAATCCCCAGTTCGGTGGCCTTTCGCCGCCGTTTGGCTTATGCTGGGCCGAATAAGGGGGCGCCGCGGCGCCCTTTGCCGTTTGCCCGAGGGAGGACACCCATCGTGACCGTAGCCGCCAAGGCCGAAACCGGCACCCTGCTCCTGTCCGGAAACGAGGCCATCGCCCGTGGCGTCTGGGAGGCCGGGGCGCGGGTCGGCACCGCCTATCCCGGCACCCCGTCCACCGAGATCCTGGAGAACCTGTCCCGCTACCCGGACATCCACACCCATTGGTCGGTGAACGAGAAGGTTTCGCTGGAAGTGGCCATCGGCGCCTCGGTGGCCGGCGCCCGGGCCTTCGTCGCCATGAAGCACGTGGGCATGAACGTGGCCTCCGACGCCTTCATGTCGCAGACCCTGTCCGGCGTGGTCGGCGGCCTGGTCATCGCCGTGGCCGACGACGTGGGCTTCTCGTCGTCCCAGAACGAGCAGGACACGCGGTACTGGGGCCGCTTCGCCCACCTGCCCATCCTGGAGCCCTCGGACTCCCAGGAAGCCTACGCCATGGTCAAGGAGGCGTTCGACCTCTCGGAGCAGTTCGAGGTGCCGGTCATCCTCCGCCTCACCACCCGCATCTGCCACGTCAAGGCGCTGGTCACCGTGGACGAGCGCCACGACGGCCCGGTGCGCACCTTCGAGAAGGACCCGCAGCGCTGGGTCATGGTGCCGGCCCACGCCCGCGCCCGCCTGCCCGGCGTGTTCGACCGCGACGTGCGCCTGGCCGAGGTCTCGGAAGCGAGCCCGTGGAACCGGGCCGAGGACGGGTCCGACAACAGAGTCGGCTTCGTCACCTCCGGTCCTGCCTACATGAACATCCGCGAGGCCTTCGCCGATGCCCCGGTGTTCAAGCTCGGGTTCAGCCACCCGCTGCCGGTGGAGGCCATCCGCCGCTTCGCCGCCGGGGTCGACCGCCTGGTGGTGGCCGAGGAGACCGAGCCCCTGGTCGAGCAGGAGCTGCGCGCCGCCGGCCTCGCCGTGCACGGCAAGGACATCCTGCCGCGCGCCGGGGAGCTCACGCCGCGCATCGTCGGCAACGCGGTCAGCGGCCTGCTGGGCGAGCCGCCGGGAGAGATCAAGCCCCCGGCCGGCGGCCTGTTCCCGCGCCCGCCCACCATGTGCACCGGCTGCCCCCACCTGCCGGTCTACTATTGCCTGTCGCGTCTGACCAAGAAGGCGACCATCGCCGGCGACATCGGCTGCTACACCCTGGGCGCCGGCCACCCGTGGAACGCGCTCGACACCACCACCTGCATGGGCGCGTCCATGGGCATGGCGCTGGGGCTCGACCTGGCGCGCGGCGAGGCCGACAAGAACAAGGCGGTGATCGGCGTCATCGGCGATTCCACCTTCCTCCACATGGGCATGCAGGGGCTCTTGGAGATCTGCTACAACCGCGGAAACGTGACCGTGCTGATCCTCGACAACAGCGCCACCGGCATGACCGGCGGCCAGGAGCACGCCGGCACCGGCCGCGACATCCACGGTGCCGACGCCCCGCGGGTCGACTTCGCCAAGCTGGTCGAGGCCCTGGGCGTGCGGCCGGAGCGCATCAAGGTCGCCGATGCTTTCGAGATGCCCACCTTCTTCAAGGCGCTGAAGGACGAGATCGCCCAGCCCGAGCCGTCCGCCATCATCACCAACCAGCCCTGCGCCCTCATCGACCGCTTCGAGCGCAAGCCGCCCCTGAAGGTGGTCGAGGAGGACTGCACCGGCTGCACGAATTGTCTCCAAGTCGGCTGCCCGGCCATCCACGTGACCCGCCGCGGCACCGAGGTCCGGCCCAGCGGCCGCGAGGTGGACAAGGCCTGGGTGCGCATCGACACCGCCGCCTGCACCGGCTGCGATTTGTGCGAGAAGACCTGCGGCCCCGGCGCCATCGTGCCGGCCGAGGCGGTGGCGGTGGCCTGATGGACGCCCGCGCAAGCACCGGTGGCGACCCCGTCACCAACATCCTGGTCTGCGGCATCGGCGGCCAGGGGGTGATGACGGCCTCGGAGATCCTCGCCCAGGCGGCCATGCGCTTGGGCCATGACGTCAAGAAGACCGAGGTCGCCGGCATGGCCCAGCGGGGGGGCGTGGTCACCTCCCACCTGCGCTTCGGCCCGCGGGTGCTGTCGCCGTCCATCCCCGACGGCGAGGCCGACCTGCTGGTCGGCTTCGAGCCCGCCGAGTCGCTGCGCTGGTGCGCCCAGCTCAGGCCCGACGGGTTGGCCATGGTCAGCACCATGCGCATGGTGCCGCCGATCGTGAACATCGGCATGTTCGACTACCCGGACGACCCCATCGGCCAGATGCGGGCCCAAGGGGTTCGGGTCTACGACTTCGATGCCGGCGCCATCGCCCGCGAGCTGGGCGAGCTGCGGCTCGGCAACACCATCATGCTGGGGGCCATCGCCGACCACCTGCCGTTTTCGCCGGATCTACTGAAGGACGTGGTGCTGGAGCGCTTCCGCGCCCGCAAGCCGCAGCTCGCCGACCTCAACGAGCGCGCCTTCGACGCCGGCCGCGCCGCCGCCGCGGCGGCGGAAGCGGCCGGCGAAGCCCAAGCCGCGGCCGGCTGAGTCCGACACCTGCACTCCTCTGCGACCCTCCGCAGCCCCCGCGTTGAACGCCTTTGCACTTGTTTGAAACGCGAAGGACGCTGAGGTGCGCAGAGGATGCCGGCCCCTCCTCGTCACTCCCGCGCAGGCGGAGTCCAGGCATCCCACGATGGTTGTGGATTCCCGGCTGCGCAAGAGTGACGGGCACGGTGTGTGCGGTCCATGGCCTGGTCCTCCGCGTTCCTCCGCGTCCTTTGCGTTGAATGCCTTTGCTTTTGTTTGAAACGCAAAGGACGCTGAGGTGCGCAGAGGATGCCGGCTCCTCCTCATCACTCCCGCGCAGGCGGAGTCCAGGCATCCCACGGTGGATGGGGATTCCGCCTGCGCGGGAATGACGGACGGACAATGACGGGACCGTGGCGCGTTGGCACGAGTCGGCCGGCGTGATAGCGGTATCCCATGCCGGAACTGCCCGACATCACCGTCTACATCGAGGCCCTGGAGCGCCGCATCGTCGGTGAGCCGCTGACCGGGGTGCGGCGGGCCAGCCCGTTCCTGCTGCGCACGGTGACGCCGCCCATCGACGATGCCGTCGGCCGGCGGGTGACGGGCTTGCGGCGCATCGGCAAACGCATCGCCATCGGCGTCGAAGGGGACCTGTGGCTGGTGCTGCACCTGATGATCGCGGGCCGCCTGCACTGGCGTGAGCCCGGCGCCGCGCTGAAGGGCCGCAACGCAATGGCCGCCTTCGACTTCGACCCCGGCACCCTGGTCCTGACCGAGGCCGGCACCAAGAAGCGGGCGTCCCTGCACGTGGTCGCGGGATCGGACGGGCTGGCGGCCCTCGACCCGGGCGGCCTCGAGATCCTGGAGGCCGACGCCGGCGCCTTCGCCGCACGCCTGATCGAAGGCAACCACACGCTGAAGCGGGCATTGACCGACCCGCGCCTGTTCAGCGGCATCGGTAATGCGTATTCGGACGAGATCCTGCACCAAGCCCGCCTGTCACCGGTCACCCTGGCGACACGCCTCTCGGCCGACGAGACCGCCCGCCTCTTCCACGCCACCCGCGACACCCTGACCCTATGGACCGACCGCCTGCGCAACGAAACCGGGGACGGCTTCCCGGAACGGGTCACCGCCTTCCGGGATGGCATGGCTGTACACGGCCGCTTCGGCAAGCCTTGCCCCGACTGCGGCGCCCCGGTCCAGCGCATCCGTTATGCCAACAACGAGACCAACTACTGCGCCCGCTGCCAGACCGGCGGACGCCTGCTCGCCGACCGGGCGCTCTCGCGCCTGCTCAAGAAGGACTGGCCGCGGACGCTGGATGAGCTGGAACGAATGGGGGGCGGGTAGGCGCGGAACCAGAGCTCCGTGGACGCGACAGAGGCCGGCCGCAACACGCGTTCGCGTCGATGGAGGGGCAACTGCGGCCACCATCTGACGACGCACCCTGTCCCAGCATTCGTGGCCGAAGTCACGACCCTCGGAAACCGCCCTTGATGGTGGGTCTCAGCATGGATCGCATACGCTTCGCACACGTCGCCGAGGCCAAAAAGGAAAACACCCTCGCGGCCACGTCGACCTCCCGCTATTCCTCGCGTTCTCCCATATCGCGCTTGTCGCGAATGGCGTTGGCACGTGCCTCGAATTCCGCTGCTTCGGCGTCTCGTCCCGTTTCCCGGAGCAATGTGGCGTAGGACTCGAAGCCCGCGGCGACGTTGGGGTGTTCGGGGCCGAGGGTCTTTTCCCAGATCGCCAAGGCGCGCTTCTGGAGAGACTCGGCCTCACCATAGCGGCCCTGCATCTGATACACCGCGGCAAGGTTGTGGAGGCCCGCGGCGAAATCTGCATGTTGCGGGCCTTGGATCTTCTCCAAGATCGCCAGGGCGCGCTTTTGGTGTGCCTCCGCCTCGTTGAGGCGGCCCTGGTCCCGATATACCGCGGCAAGATTGTGAAGGTTCATGGCAAGGTTGGGATGGTTTGGTCCGAGGGCCTTCTCGACAATCGCCAGGGCGCGTCTGTGCAGCGATTCGGCCTCGTCGTAGCGGCCCTCTCTCAAATAGACCGCGGCTAGGTTGTTGAGGCTGGTGGCAATGGTGGGGTGGTCCGGGCCGAGCGCTTTCTCACCGATCGCCAGGGCACGTCTGAGAAGACGCTCGACATCACCGTAGCGGCCTTGCGCTTCATGCATCAGGGCGAGGGTCGTGAGCGTCGAGATTAAGTCGGGATGTGCGGGGTCGAGCACCTTTTCCCGTATGGCCAGGGCGCGTTCGAGGAGGGGCTCTGCCTCCTCATAGCGGCCCAGCTCCCTATATAGCGCGCCGAGACTCCCCAGGCTCGCCGCCACATCGGGATGTTCGGTGCCGTAGGCGGTCTCGTAGATTGCCAAAGCCCGCCTGTGCAGGTGTTCGGCCTCGCCATAGCGGCCTTGCTCGGCGAACAGCAGGGCAAGGTTGTCGAGGGTCGTGGCTAGTCCGGGATGGTAGGGGCCTAGGGCATTCTTCTCGATGGCCAAGGCACTCTTGTAGAGCCGCTCGGCCTCGGCGTAGCGGCCCTGCTTCCGATAGGTCTCAGCGAGGCCGGCGAGCCCATTGGCGAGGTAGGGATGTCCGGGCTCGAGAATCTCCTTCCATATCGCCAGCGAGCGCTTGTAGCGGGCCTCTGCCTCCTCGAATCGGCCTTGCAACTGATACGCGTCGGCGAGGTTCTTGAGAAATGCCGCAGTCTGTGGATGGTCGACTCCGAACTCCTTCTCGCTGAGTGCGACAACCTCCTCCCAGGATCGGATCGCTTCTCCGTACCGGCCCGCTTGATACGCCGCCGCACCTTCTTCTTCGATCTGCCAAAGGGTCTCGGATTGGGCGCACAGCGCGCCCGCCCACAGGCCAGCCACGATGGACAGTAGTGCCGCAAATCGACGCATGCGCATGACTCCCGACAGAGGATCGATTATTCCATCACGAGAGGCATTCCTCAACTCATACGCGAAGCCGGTTCATACACGTCGCCTCGACTGCGGTGCCCCGACGCGGCGCATGCGTACCACCACCAAAGAGACCAACAACTGCGCCCGCTGCCAGACCGGCGGCCGTCTCCTGGCCGACCGGGCGCTCTCGCGGCTCCTCAAGAAGGACTGGCCGCGGACGGTGGATGAGCCGGAAAAGCTTGGGAGTAGAACGGCCGGACGCTCATGACCGCTCGTCGCCGGGCCGAGGCGGCTCGCCGCCCGGCCGCTGAAGGACGCGCTTGAAGGCGTCGATGTCGGCGCGCTCCCGGCGTTCGGCGAAGTAGGCGGCGGTGTTCATGGCCGCCAGCTTCTCGGCCACGGCGGTGGCCACGAACTGGTTGATGCTGATCCCTTCCTCCTTGGCGATCCGCGCCACCGCCGCCTTGATCGACCGCGGCAGGCGCAGGGGATAGGTCGATATGCGCCTCATAGTCATTGTTTCCTTTGGGCCATCCAGAGAAGCATGCTTGCCTGAACCAACGATTCGAGCAATGCATAAATGGCCTTCCGGTCGAAGTCACGCAGGCCCAGATGGCTACCTTCATTGCGTATGACGATGAGCCTCAAAAATATGCGAAGCACTGGCGCATGAGGTCCGCCTTCCTTGATTCGATTAATGCGAGCGAGCTGCCTTTTTAGGGTGCTTTTGTTTGTCCTCGTCAACTCTCTTAATCCGCGGAGAGCCTCAGCCAACTTTGGAGCGCTGCATACAACGATCTTCGGTACTTTCTCGCCCAATGTCTTGTTACGCGGCGATTTGCCGCGAGAAAGCAGGATGGCGTTAGCTAACAGTTCGACCGAATTGGCATAACTGACGACTTCGCTGGCAATTGCGGTGCGGGCAATCGGAGTATCTGTGAAGCCGATATCGAGAAGGCGCCTGAAGTGCCAGTAGAACTGAAATAGGCCCTCCTTCTCCAGCCAGTCGCAAAAAGCGGCGACGTCTTGTGCCGAGACCGCAAATGGCGGCGGAGATGCAGCCATTGACGGCAACATCCATCGCCTCAGGGACCGCTCCGCGAGACCACGCTGCTCATCAAGCCAGCTCGGGAAGATAACCTTCAGGATCGGTTTGAAATAACCGCCGGCCCGCCCGACATCCGCTGTGATCTGATCAAAGCTCTTGCGGGCGACAAGCCGATAGAGGTCCACGGTGCTGCCGATATTGCGTCTGTATTCGTCCGCGATCATTGGCGGGCTGCGGCGCGACGCTTCACACCACAGCTCGGCCTGGAATTTGATGAACTTAAGAAGTTGATCGGGTCTTAGGTCGAACCGCACCATTGTCTCTTCGGCAAGGGCGCGTTGCCGTGCCCGATACTGGCGGCTCAGATGTAAAGGCAGCTTTCCCGTCGTACGATCGACGCTGTGGATATGTCTTCGAAATGCGTTCTGGCGGTAAGCTTCGAAATAGGCCACCGCGTCGAACAACGCTGAATGTTCCATGATGTCTTTGAGTTCGTGCCGGGCTTCGAGGTTGAACCTCGGATAGAGCTTCGCTCTCGATTCACTGCGGATTTTGAGCTTCCACAAGTCATAGAACAACGCGTCGTCCCCAAGGTCGTAGAGGATGGTCAAGCCGGAGCGCATATAGGAGGCGAGCGGAAAGATGTGCCAATAGTGGTAACAAATGCGGATGTATGTTGCCCCGTCATGGATTTCCTCTCCGGCATGTAGGGCTATCGAAACCTTGAGGTCGTCCCAGGGCAGGAAGGTGGTGGTATCAAAGGTGGTCTCGATAAAGGGTTTGTGTTCGGGCCTCATCTCGTCCACAGGGTGAATTCGTTCGCCGAAGATTTCGGGCTCGCTCCAGAGATGGTCAAACACCTGCTCGTACAGGATGCATGCCGCCCGCAGCCGTGGCGTATCCGGTTCGACCGGTTCGGGAACATTGGCGGAAGGATAGTGATCCTTGTGCCAGCGCCGAGCGATCTCCGCCGGAAACCGGATGCGCGCCGACGGTTTTAGAATACCGTGCCGTTCGAGGAATTCGAGAAGCAGGCGGGACGGATGATCCGCGAAGAGGCCGACGTCCCAGGCATAGTCCAGGAACTCCTTGTCCGAGATATAACGTTTGCCGAACAGGTTTTTCATTTCGGCGTGCGGGGACAGGAGACTGGCGGAGAGGGGAGGCTAAAATGAGGGCGTAGGCCGAGCCATGAGGCTACTCGAGTGCCAGAAGAGAGGTTGGTTCGCCCTGGATTATCTGTCACGCCGCCTCGAACTACTCGACCTTGATAGTTTCGGCCCTGTCCTGCGCTTTCCACAGGTCGTAGGCCAATTGCAGTCCGAGCCACGTCTCGGGCGTCGATCCGAACGCCCTGGACAGGCGGATCGCCATCTCGACCGAGATGCCGGCCTTCTCGTTCACTAGATCGGACAGGGCCTGCCGGGTAACGCCGAGGCCTTCCGCCGCCCGCGTTACCGTGAGGCCGATGGGCTCCAGACACTGTCGCCTGACGATACCGCCGGGGTGGGGAGAGTTTTGCATCGGCATGGCTCGGTCCATTTTCAGTGCATGGCGAAGTTAGCGAACTGGAACATCGCTCGCCAGTCTTTCAAGACTAGGCCCGTCCGTTGACATCTCTCGACGAAAAGTGTATATTTTCCTATTTCCTGGCTCTCAGGATCGCGGGGCGGTGGTTAACGATGAGCAGAGCTATAACGTATTGTGAGAAAAATTGGTTTTGTGGCCCGCCGACATCTGTTTACACATGCTGACATATGCTGACAGTTCTATAGGCGCATCAGCCGTAGGAGTGATTTCACATCAAGGGCTTGGGCTGTCGCAAACAGGGGAAGCCTGTCGCAAGACGGCGCGAAACGGGAAAGCAGGTTGTCGGCTATGACCCGGGGCCAGCGATTCCAGGGCTGTCGATGGGCCCGGCGGCGCCCCATATGGTGAGGCACGCGGGCCGTCGCCCCTCCCGCAACCCAACGGATCCCGGATAGAGCACGCCCATGTCCCGCACCGCCACCATCGCCCTCGTCTGCGGCGCCCTGATCCTCACCGTGGCCATGGGGGTGCGGCAGACCTTCGGGCTGTTCCTGACGCCCATGACCCTGGACCTCGGGTTCACCCGCGAGACCTTCGCCCTGGCCATGGCCATCCAGAACCTGGTCTGGGGCCTGGCCCAGCCGGTGGCCGGCATGATCGCCGACCGCTGGGGCAGCGCCCGGGTGCTGGTGGCCGGCGCGGTGGCCTACGGGTTCGGGCTGGTGATGATGTCCGGAGCGGCCACCCCGCTGGAGCTGCACATGGGCGCCGGCGTGCTCATCGGGCTGGCCATGAGCGCCACCAGCTTTGCCGTCGTGCTGGGCGCGGTCGGACGCCTGGTGTCCGAGGAGAAACGCAGCATGGCCCTGGGCGTGGCCAGCGCCGGCGGGTCCTTCGGCCAGTTCATCATGGCGCCCATCGGCCAGGGCCTGATCGCCGAGCAGGGGTGGGCCGGGGCGCTGGTGACCATGGTGGCGCTGGTGGCGCTCATGGCACCACTGGCCCTCGTCCTGCGCGGACGGCCGGCGGCGCCGGCCCCCGGCGCCCACAGCCAGAGCCTGGGTCAGGCGGTGGCCGAGGCCTCAAGCCACAAGGGGTACTGGTACCTGACCACCGGCTTCTTCGTGTGCGGCTTCCAGGTGGTGTTCGTCGCCGTCCACCTGCCGGCCTACCTCACCGACATCGGCCTGTCGGCCGGCCTGGCGGCGACGGCGCTGGCCCTCATCGGCGCCCTGAACATCGTCGGCACCTATCTCTGCGGCGCCCTCGGCGGGCGGTACCCCAAGAAGCTGCTGCTGGCCGGCCTCTACCTGCTGCGGTCGCTGGCCATCACCGTGTTCCTGGTGCTGCCCAAGACCGAGGTCTCGGTGCTCATCTTCGCCGGCGCCCTGGGGCTGCTGTGGCTGGGCACGGTGCCGCTGACCAGCGGCCTGGTGGCCCACATCTTCGGGGTGCGCTACATGGCCACCCTGTTCGGCATCGTCTTCCTCAGCCACCAGGCGGGCAGCTTCCTGGGCGCCTGGCTGGGCGGCTGGGTGTTCGACGCCACGGGGTCCTACGACGCCATCTGGATCGCGTCGATCGCGCTGGGCTTGGTGGCGGCGGCCCTGCACCTGCCCATCAACGAGCGGCCCCTGCGGCCGGCGGCGTTGGAGGCTCGCTGATGCTCGATCACCTGCGCACCATGGCGCGCTACAACGCCTGGGCCAACAGCCGCCTGTACGAGGCCTGCTCGACCCTGCCCGAGGGCGCCTACATGGCGGAGCGGCCGTCCTTCTTCGGCTCCATCCACAACACGCTCAACCACATCCTGGTGGTCGACCGCCTGTGGATGGGCCGCATCGAGACCGTGGACCCGGGCGTCAACGCCCTCGACCAGATCCTCCACCAGACGTTCTTCGACCTTCTGCGGGCGCGGGCGCTGGAGGACCGGCGCATCGTTGCCCACGTCGACGGCCTGGACGACGGCCGGCTGCACGACTCCGTGGCCTACCGCACCATGGCCGGCGAGGACCAGGAGATGCCGGTGCGCGCCATCCTGGCGCACCTGTTCAACCACGCCACCCACCATCGGGGGCAGGTCCACGACATGCTGAGCCAGGTCCCCGTGGACCCGCCGCCGCTGGACCTGATGATCTATTTGTACGAGCAGGGGTGATACCGGTGCGCCTTTGAACCGACTCGCGAAGCGCCGTCCTGGCGCGCCGGAAAGCCCGCGCGGCGCCTGAGCGCCACCGCCTTCGCATGAAATGGCCCGGAGGGTCATTTCATTGGCGCGGCGGTATGAGGTGTGCCGTCGCCTCACGGGCCGGGTTTCGGCACGGGCGTACGGCTGAGGAACAGGTGGCCGAGGCCGTTGAGTGCGTCGTGGAGCTGGCGGAACTGGCGGGCGAAGGCATCCGAATCCAGGCCGGAGTCGATGGCGCGCAGCTCGGCTCCGATCTCGCCGACGGTGCGGCGGCCGTCCATGCGGTCGACCATGGCCGCGGCCAGGGGCGGCAGGGGGTAGCGGACGGCGAGGCCGTCGAAGGTGGCACCGAGGGTGCCGCCGGGCTGCATCCGGCGGGCCAGCTCCGGCCCCTCCATCTCGCGCAGGCGGGGGATGGCGTCCATGTCCGCGGGATCGGCGACGGCGGAGCCGGCGCGATCGGCCTTGACCAGGTAGGCGATGTGCTTGCGCAGGTTGCCGGCCAGCAGCTCGGCGACGGCGCAGCGCTCCAGCCACGGGAGCCGCCCCAGGCGGCCCAGCACCACGCCGTCGGACAGGATGCGGGTGGGGTCGTAGCGGGCCGGTTCGATGAAGGTGGTGATGGCAAGGCCGGCCGCCCCGGCGAGTTCGGCCACCTCCGGCACCGTGTACGCGCGGTCGCGGCTGTGCAGCAGCAGGTCGAACAGCCCGGCGTCTCCGGCGTCCAGGTGGTCGCTGACGAAGGGATTGCATTTGAGCCAGTTGGTGGGCGGGAGCTGCTCCATCAGCCGGCGGGCGAAGGCCACCCGGTCGGCCGGCGGATCCTCCTCCTCCGCCAGCATGCGCAGCGCCGTCTGCGCCGGGTAGACGCCGGTGCGGCCGAGGGCGCCGTAGACCATCAGGCCCATGCCGCCGTCGTCGGCCAGGACCCGGGCCAGGGTGCGGAGACCGGCTGCCGGGTCGTCCAGGTGGTGCAGCACGCCGCAGCAGTCGATGTAGTCGAAGGGCCCGGCGTCGTCCGGCAGGTCGAGCAGCGAGCCGCGTGCGAATCGGATGCCGTCGAGGCCGCGCGTCTTGGCCCGCGCCTCGGCGATCGCGCGGGCGGCGTCGGAGACGTCGATGTAAAGCATGTCGGCCGGGCAGCCCGCGTCGGCCAGTTGCTGGGCCAGCATGATGGTGCCGTCGCCGGTGCCGCCGCCGGCCACCAGGACGCGGAACGGCCGCGAGAAGTCGCGGCGGCCGGCGAACACGGAGTGGTCGAGCTCGAGGATGTGGCTGGGCGACCCGGTGATCAGCCGTTTCGCCTCGTCGGCCGGGTCGCGGGCCGGATACGGGTAGGCCTCGTACTGGGCCCGGACCGCGTCCGTGGTCATGGGGTGAGCACCACCTTGCCGGTGGATTTCCGGCCCCGCAGGGTGTCGAAGGCGGCGACCACGTCGTCCAGGGGGAAGACATGAGAGACGTGGGGCTTGATGGTCCCGTCGGCGCACCAGGCCAGCAACTCGCCGAACGACTCGGCCATCAGGTCGGGGGCGATGCGCCGGTGCAGGCCCCAGTAGTAGCCGATGGCCGTGATGTTCTTGACCAGCAGGATGTTGGCCGGGATCTGCGGCACCGTCCCGCTGGCGAAGCCGACGATCAGGATGCGCCCGCCCGGCACCGTGCAGCGCAGCGAGGCGTCGAACGCGGACCCGCCCACCGGGTCGTAGACCACGTCCACGCCGCGGCCGTCGGTGATGGCCAGCACCCGCTCGCGGATGTCCTCGGCCCGGTAGTCGATGAGATGGTCGGCGCCGTACTCGGCCGGTACCTTGAGCTTGTCGGCGCCGCCGGCGGTGGCGATGACGGTGGCGCCCAGGTGCTTGCCCACCTCCACCGCCGTCAGGCCGACGCCGCCGGCCGCCCCGTGAACCAGAAGGGTCTCGCCGGGTTTGAGCCCGGCCTTGAGCTTGAGGCCCAGGTGCGACGTGCCGTAGGCGACGGGAACGGCGGCCGCGGCAACCAGGTCCATGCCGTCCGGCAGCACGTACACCTGGCTCTCGGGCACCACCGCCTGCTCGGCGAAGGCCCCGTAGTCGACCACCGCCATGACCCGGTCACCGGGGCGGCAGCGGGTGACGCCGGGCGCGCACTCCAGCACCTCGCCGGCCAGCTCCAGGCCGGGGCTGAAGGGCAGCGGCGGCTTGACCTGGTAGGTGCCGGCCACCAGCAGGGTGTCGGCGAAGTTGAGCCCGGCGGCGCGCACTTGGATTCGGACGCTGCCGTCCCCCAGGGGTGGCGGGTCCACGTCGGCCACGGTCAGGTCGGCGGCGTCTCCCAAAGCCCGGCACAGCACGGCGCGCACGACGATCTCCTTGATTGTTCAGCGGGTTTGTCCAAGGGTAGCGGGAAGCGGCGGGGCGGCAATCGGGAACGACCGGGGCATGCGGGGCTATTTCGGCATTGGCGTCGAAGGGGTCAGCAAGGCGATGAACGTGGGCAGCCTGTTCCGCACCGCCCATGCCTTCGGCGCCAGCTTCGTCTTCACCGTCGCCGCCGCTTATGCCCGTGGCGAGGGCGGCAAGTCCGATACCTCCGACACCCCGGGACAGGTGCCCTTCTACCGTTTTCCCGACGGCGAGTCGATGGTCCTGCCCGACGGCTGCCGGCTGGTGGGCATCGAGCTGCAGGACGACGCTATCGACCTGCCCAGCTTCCATCACCCGCCGCGCGCCGCCTACGTGCTGGGGCCGGAGCGTGGCGCCCTGTCGGCCGGACTGGCGGGACGCTGCGACCATGTGGTGCGCATCCCCACCCGGTTCTCCATCAACCTGGGCCTGGCCGGGGCCATCGTCATGTACGACCGTCTGCTCAGCCTGGGCCGCTTCGCCCGCCGGCCCGAGCGGCCGGGCGGCCCCATCGAGCCCCTGCCCGAGCACGTCTTCGGCGACCCCAAGTTCCGCGCCGCCGCCGGCCGCTTCCGCGCTCCTTCGCCCGACGGCGGCGACTGAGGCATTGCCGCCCGCGCCGGCGGCGGGTATCAATGGCCGCCATGAGACCCGCTTGGTTCAACGCTGCCCTGGCCGCCGCCCTGCTGACGGCATTGCCCGCCGGCGCCGGGTTCATGGACAACTTCGGGGACTGGAGCGCCTTCGCCGACGGCGAAGGCAAGACGCGCCTGTGCTACATGGCCAGCGCCCCCACCAAGGCCGAGGGCGACTACACCAAACGCGGCGAGATGTACGCCCTGGTCACCCACCGCACCGCCGATGGCAGCGTCGGGGTGGTGAGCATCGAGGCCGGCTACACCTACAAGACCGACAGCGAGGTCATGGTCACCATCGGCGACAGCACGTTTTCGCTGTTCACCGACAAGGGCCAGGCCTGGGCGCGGGACCGCGCCACCGACAAGGCCCTGGTCGACGCCATGCGGGCCGGCGCCACCATGGTGGTCAAGGGAACCTCGAGCCGCGGCACCCTCACCACCGACACCTATTCCCTGAACGGGTTCACCGCCGCCTACCGGGCCATCAGCAAGGCCTGCGGCGTCAAGTGACGGTTGGCGGCGGCGGGCCGCGCTCCCCATCTTTCAGAGGGGCATTCGGCCGGGCGAAAAGCCATGACGCGACAGAGTTTTGCTGACCTGAATCCGGCGGCGGACGCCGGCCGCATCGACCTGGTCGGCCTGTCGCGCGCCGAGCTGGCGGCCCAGGTGGCGGCGATCGGCGAGAAGCCCTTCCGCGCCAAGCAGCTCTGGCACTGGATCTATCACCGCGGGGTCACCGACTTCGCCGCCATGACCACGCTGGCCGCCCCGCTGCGCGAGCGCCTGGCCGAGCGGTTCGTCGTCGGCCGCCCCGCCGTGGCCCGCGAGCAGGGCTCCGACGACGGCACCCGCAAGTGGCTGTTGCGCTTCGCCGACGGCAACGAGGCCGAGACCGTGTTCATCCCCGAGGAGGACCGCGGCGCCCTGTGCATCTCGTCGCAGGTGGGCTGCACGCTGACCTGCACCTTCTGCCATACGGGCACCCAACTCCTGGTGCGCGACCTCAGCGCCGCCGAGATGGTGGGCCAGGTCATGGTGGCCCGCGACGCCTACGGCGAGTGGCCGAGCCCCAAGGAGGCGCGGCTGCTGTCCAACGTGGTGCTCATGGGCATGGGCGAGCCCCTGTTCAACTACGAAGAGGTGGCCAAGGCGCTGGGCATCGTCATGGACCGGGAAGGCATCGCCATCTCCAAGCGGCGGATCACGCTGTCCACGGCCGGCGTGGTGCCCCTGATCCGCCGCTGCGGCGCCGAGCTGGGGGTCAACCTGGCCATCAGCCTGCACGCCGCCACCGACGAGGTGCGCAGCCGCCTGATGCCCATCAACAAGAAGTACCCCATTGCCGAGCTGCTGCAGGCCTGCCGCGAGTACCCGGCCGCCAACAACGCCCGGCGCATCACCTTCGAGTACGTCATGCTCGACGGGGTCAACGATTCGGCGGCCGACGCGAAGGAACTGGCGCGGCTGGTGCGCGGCATCCCGGCCAAGTTCAACCTGATCCCGTTCAACGCCTGGCCGGGGGCGCCGTTCCGCTGCTCCAGCCCGCGCGCCATGACCCGGTTCGCCGGCATCCTCAACGACGCCGGGTACTCGGCCCCGATCCGGGTGCCGCGGGGCCGCGACATCATGGCCGCCTGCGGCCAGTTGCGTTCCGACAGCCAGCGCCAGCGGCTGAGCCGAGCCCGTGCGCGGGCCCGCGCCGGCATCGCCGACGACCACCATGGGACCCCGACGCCGACCGCCGCCGCCACTATTCTTGAACCACCATTCAAAAATAGCTAGCATCGCCCCGGAGAGGACGAAGCGAATGGCGCGCCCCAAGGAATTCGATCACGACGAGGTGGTGGACAAGGCCATGGCCGTGTTCTGGGCCAAGGGCTTCGAGGCGACCTCGGTGCAGGACCTTGTGGACGCCACCGGCGTCAACCGGGGCAGCCTGTACAACGCCTTCGTCGACAAGGCCGGCCTGTTCGACGCCGCCATGGACCGCTACCTGGCCGTCACACCGGTCCTCGAAATCCTCGGCGACCCGGAATCCGCGCCGCCCCGCGCCACCATTGAGCGTTTGTTCCGATTCCTGGTCGAGGACGGAGCGGTCGATCGGGAGAACCGCGGTTGCCTTATCACCAACACGGCGGTGGAGCTGTCGCCCCGCGACCCGGCGGTGGCGGCCAAGGTGGCGGAAGCGTTGCGGGGCCTGGAGGACGCGCTGGCCCGCCTCGTCATCCGCGGCCAGGCGGCCGGTGAGATCGCGCCCTGGCACGAGGCGCGGCGCCTCGCCCGATTTCTGGTGACCAGCGCCCAGGGGATGAGGGTGATGGCCCGGGTTGGCGGTGACCCCGCCATCCTCCGCGACACCGCCGACGCCGTGCTCGGCCACCTGGACTGACCATCCGGCCCCGGCGACCGAGGGCATTCTGGAACGATCGGTATAAAATCGTTGACCGCAGGTCCGGCGGAATCTATAACGGCGGACAAAATTTTTGAATGACCGTTCCATAATCGTGCCGGGGAGACGCTGTCATGTCGCTGACCGATCAGCTTGCCGCCTGCCGGCAGAAGTCCGCCGAAATGGTGCCCGAGGAGACCCGCGCCAAGATGCGCCAGGCCGCCGAGGGTCTGGCCGCGTCCGGCCTCGCCGAAAGCGCCCGCGGCACCGGCGATGTGGCGCCCGCGTTCACACTGCCCAACGTCCGCGGTGAGACCGTGGCCCTGCGTGACCTGCTGGGCGAAGGCCCGGTCGTTCTCAGCTTCTACCGCGGCGGCTGGTGCCCTTACTGCAACCTGGAGCTCCGCGCCCTGCAGCAGGCGCTGCAACAGATCGAAACCCTGGGCGCACGTCTGGTCGCGGTGTCGCCCGAGGTGCCCGACCAATCCCTGAGCACGGCGGAGAAGGCGGAGCTGACCTTCGAGGTCCTCAGCGACGTGGGCAACGCGGTGGCCCGCGACTTCGGCCTGGTCTTCGCCCTGGCCGAGGACCTGCGCCCGGTCTATCATTCCTGGGGCCTGGACATTCCGGCCCACAACGGCGACGACCGCTATGAGACCCCCATCCCGGCGACCTACGTGATCGCCGCCGACGGCACCATCGTCCAGAGCTTCGTCGACGCCGACTACACAAAGCGCATGGAGCCGTCCGACGTGGTCGCCGCCTTGGAGGCGCTCAAGGCATGACCGAGGGCGCCCCACCGGCATCCCCGCCGCCCCCGGCGGGCGCCGATGACGCGGTCGGACGCGAATCCGGCAGGGAGGCGCCACGTCCCCGGATGGCCAAGCGCGTGATCTTCGTCGTCGACCCCATGTGCTCCTGGTGCTGGGGGTTCGCCCCGGTGATCCGGGCCATCGACGGCCACCTTGCCGGCCGCGCCTTCATGCACTTGGTGGTCGGCGGTTTGCGGGTGGGTACGGATCGGGCCATGACGGACAAGGACAAGGCCTACGTCCGCCACCACTGGGAGGAGGTGGCGAAAACCACGGGCCAGCCGTTCTCCTTCGACTTTTTCGACCGCGAGGGCTTCGTCTATGACACCGGCCCCGCCTGCCACGCCGTCGTCACCGTGCGCAGCCTGAACCCGCCGACGGCGCTCCCGTACCTCGAGGCCGTGCACCGGGCCTTCTATGTGGACGGCCGCGACACCACCGACGCCGAGACTTTGGCCGCCGTGGCCGAGCCCCTGGGTATCGACGCCGAGGCCTTCCGGACCGCGTACGCCACTTCCGAGACGGTGGAGGCCACCAACGCCGACTTCCAGCTTGCCCGCGCCCTCGGCGCCACCGGTTTCCCGACGGTCGTATGCATGGAAGAGGGCGGGGACTACGGCTACCTCACCATGGGGTACCGCCCGTTCGAAGATCTGGAGACGCCGCTGGAGACCTGGCTGGAGTCCGGCTGACCGGCCATCGCCGCCGCTCCCTTGCGACCCGCCTGGGTTCCCCTATACTGCGCCGCCTCGAAACGGCGGCGGACGCGCAGGCCATGGGCGCAACGGTCGAAAAGGTGGTGCTCGCCTACTCGGGCGGCCTCGATACCTCGGTCATCCTGCGCTGGCTGCAGGACGTCTACCGCTGCCAGGTGGTCACCTTCACCGCCGACATCGGCCAGGGCGAGGAGGTCGAGCCGGCCCGCCGCACGGCAGAGACCATGGGGATCACCGAGATCTTCATCGAGGACCTGCGTGAGGAGTTCGTCCGCGACTACGTGTTCCCCATGTTCCGCGCCAATGCGCTGTACGAGGGCACCTACCTGCTGGGCACGTCCATCGCCCGGCCGCTGATCGCCAAGCGCCAGGTGGAGATTGCCGCCGCCGTCGGCGCCGACGCCGTGGCCCACGGCGCCACCGGCAAGGGCAACGACCAAGTGCGGTTCGAGCTGGGCTACCACGCCCTGGCCCCGGGCCTGCGCATCATCGCGCCGTGGCGGGAATGGGACCTGACCTCGCGCACCAAGCTGGTCGAGTACGCCGAGACCCACGGCATCCCGGTGCCCACCGACAAGCGGGGCGAGGCGCCGTACTCGATGGACGCCAACCTGCTGCACATCTCTTACGAGGGCAAGGCGCTGGAAGACCCGTGGGTGGAGCCGGACCCGACCATGTTCCTGCGCACGGTGGCGCCCGAGGACGCGCCCGACCAGCCGGTCGTGGTCGAGGTGGACTTCGAGGGCGGCGACCCGGTGGCTGTGGACGGCGAAAGGCTGTCGCCGGCGGCGTTTCTGGAGCGCCTCAACCAGCTCGCCGGGGCCAACGGGGTGGGGCGGGTGGACCTGGTCGAGAACCGGTTCGTCGGCATGAAGTCCCGCGGCGTCTACGAGACGCCGGGGGGCACCGTCCTGCTGCACGCCCGGCGGGCGGTGGAGAGCCTGACCCTGGACCGCGGCGCCGCCCACCTCAAGGACGAGCTGATGCCGCGCTACGCCGAGCTGGTCTATAACGGCTTCTGGTTCTCGCCGGAGCGCGAGGCCCTGCAGGCCGCCATCGACGCCACCCAGGCCAACGTCACCGGCACGGCGCGGCTCAAGCTCTACAAGGGCGGGGTCACGGTGGTCGGGCGGAAGGCACCGAACAGCCTGTACGACGCCGAGATGGCCACTTTCGAGGACGACGCCGTCTACGACCAGCACGACGCCGAGGGATTCATCCGCCTCAACGCGCTCAGGCTGCGCCTCGGCCGCGCGCCGCGCGGCTGAAGGCCCGGCCGGCGCCGCGTCCCATGCGCGCCGTGCTGCAGCGGGTCTCGCAGGCCGCCGTCACCGTGAACGGCGAGACGGTGGCGGAAATCGGCAGCGGCCTGGCCGTCCTACTGTGCGTCGAGAACGGGGACGCGGCGGCCGATGCCGCCCTGTTCGCGTGCAAGATCGCTGCCATGCGCATCTTCGAGGACGACGCCGGCAAGATGAACCGGTCGGTCCTCGACGTCTCCGGCGCCGCCCTGGTGGTCAGCCAGTTCACCCTGGCCGGGGAGTGGCGCAAGGGCAACCGACCGAGCTTCTCCGGCGCTGCCCGGCCCGAGGTGGCGGAACCCCTGATGCAGGAGGTCTGCGACGGCCTGCGGGGGGCCGGCGTGCCGGTCGCCACCGGCGTGTTCGGCGCCCGTATGGCGGTGCATCTGGTCAACGACGGGCCGGTGACCATCTGGATGGATTCGCGGGCCGGCTGAGACGGAACGCCATGACCGATCCCGAACCCCAGGCCGCCCCGGACGGGGACGGCCGCGGGCTGTCGCCGGCCCTGCGCGGTGCGTTGTGGATGATCGGCGGGGTGGCTTGCTGGACCGCAATTCCGGTGTTCGTGCGCCTCGCCGCCGCCGACATGCATCCCATGCAGATCGCGTTCCTGCGCACCGTGTTCGGGCTTGCCCTGGTAATGCCGTGGCTGGCCGCCCGCCGCAGCCTGCTGCTGCCCCTCGGCCACTTCCGTCTGCACTTCTTTCGGGCGCTGTTCACCGCTGGCGCCATGGTCAGCGCCTTCTGGGCTTTCTCCCTCATGCCCCTGGCCGAGGCCACGGCCATCCAGTTTACCCTGCCCTTGTTCGCTACCGTCGGCGCTGCCCTGTTCCTGTCCGAGCGGGTCGGCGTCCGGCGCCTCGCGGCGGTGGTCGTCGGCCTGGCCGGCGCCTTGATGGTGATCCGCCCCGGCCCCGCCGGCATCGCGCCGGGGGCGGCTCTGGCGTTGGCCTCGGCCCTGTTCGGCACCGGCGACTGGCTCATGCTCAAGCCCCTGTCGCGCGCCGTGGAGACCCATATCGTGGTGGCCTGGCTGACCGTCATCCTGGTTGGCTTGACGGCCATCCCGGCGGCGCTGGTCTGGACCACACCGACGTGGTCGGCGGTGCTGTGGGCGCTGGCCCTCGCCGTCGTCGCCACCGGCGGCCAGACCGCGGCCACCCGTGCCTTCGCCTGGGCCGACGTATCGGCCTTGTCGTCGTTGATCTACCTGCAGCTGGTGTTCGTGGCGGCAGCGGCGTGGGCGATATTCGACGAACCCCTGACCGCCTGGACCGTCGCCGGCGCCGTGGTCATCGTCGGCGCCGCCCTCTACGTCACCCGCGGCGAATCCCGCCGCCCGCCGGGTGGCACGCAATGAAAGCAGTGATCCCAAGGCGCTTCTTCACGAACGGGGCCTACGCCTGGTTGTATGGAATGTAGGTTCTAGGATTCATGCCGAGGCGCAAAACCAACTCGACGCCCGCACCTAAAGCATAGCAAGCTATGCTTACAGGAACAAAAAGCACCTTGACGTCTCCGACGCGATCATCGGCTTTGGCTGTCCGGGTCAAAACAAGAATGTCGCGGGCCTCTATCTTCGCCGCCATTGAGAGAACCCCTTTGAGAAGAGACCGATCGCGCACGGGACGGTCACTCCACTTGATCTCCTGAATAAGCCATCGGCCTTCATCGAAATCGCTCCATCTAACGAAATCCACTTCGCCGTCTTTCCAGCGTGCGTAGTACAGATTGTGAACCATCCTGTGGTGAGCGACCTGGGCGAAATAGGCGTTCTCCGCCATCCGGCCCATGGCAGCGTCGTCTGCCCCGACGCTACCGAACAACGCAGCGCGAAGAGAGGGGTTCGTAAGATAAACCTTGAATGACGTCACTCTCTTGAACCGCCGGGCATTCTGGTCAACGCGGTAGAGACGATGGATCAGAAAGGCCGCCTCGAGGTAATCAAGGTATTTCCGCAGGGTGTTCTTGGCGACGCCCGATGCTTTGGCAAGTCCGTCCAGACTGACTTCTGACCCGGTATTGTAGGCTAGGACAGAGAACAGTTGGTTTAGCTCTCGGGAATCCTGGATACCATAGAGCGCCGGCAAGTCACGAAGCAGAACCTTGTCGATGATGTCGTTGCCAACGAATCGCCTCAGATCTCCCCGAACCGATTCGGAAAACAGCGGTTCGGGGAATCCTCCGTAGTTGACATAGGCGACGAACTCTTCGTTGAGCTTTTCTATGCCTTTCATCTCTGGTTCGGTCCCCAAGAGCGATCCAACGAACTCTTTGTCCAGACCCCGGAACCATAGGAATTCGGCGAAGGTCAGCGGAGGTAACAGGAAGTCCGTGAAGCGCCCGGCGCCGGATTCCCGGCTTTTCAGGCGTAAGGCTGCTGCCGCTGAACCGGACGCGATGAACCGAATCCCCGGGTATGAATCCACCAGGGATTTGAGGTGGACCTCCCAGTCTTTCAGGTATTGGACCTCGTCGAAGAAGACATAGGGGCCAACTTGCCGCCGGTCGTGACTGTGGATCTCCTGAAACAGAAGCACGAGCTTTTCCAAGCTCAATCCCGTGTAGGTGGGGTTGTCGACGGACACGTAGAAGATGGAGGTGGGTGGTACACGGCGGTCCAAGAGCGCCTTGACCGTGTGCTGGACCATCACTGTCTTGCCGACCCGACGAGGTCCCATCAGAACGACGGCCCGCCGTACGTCCTTGTCAGTTACCAAACCGACGAAAGGATCGAAGTAGTCCCGCCGCGGCCAGCTATCCACCTCGGGATCGATGCCCTGTCCTTCCGTCCACCACGGATTGTCGAAACGGAGCCGGGTTTTTATTTCTTCGTCAGAGACTTGGAGCATGGTGGCACACTAAGATCAGAGTCTTGATCTTAGTGTGCCATGACGAGAAATTAAGATCAAGCGCTTGATCTTAATTGATCGCCTCCCGCACCCGGCGCCTTAGGTCGGGGAGCAGCTCCGCCTCGAACCACGGGTTCCTGTTGAGCCAGGCGGTGTTGCGCCAGCTCGGGTGAGGAAGGGGAAGGTATTGCGGGCCGTAGGACGGCCAGGCGCGGACGGTCTCGGTCAGGGTGGCCCGGCGCCGGCTGCCCAGGTAGTGGGCCTGGGCGTGCATGCCCACCAGCAAGGTCAGGCGCAGGGCCGGCAGGGCGGCCAGCAGGCGTTCGTGCCACAAGGGCGCGCACTCGGGCCGCGGCGGGTTGTCGCCACCGCGCGGATCGCGGCCGGGGTAGCAGAAGCCCATGGGTACGATGGCGATGCGCCCGGCGTCGTAGAACGTGTCCCGGTCCATGTCCAGCCACGCCCGCAGGCGGTCGCCGGAACGGTCGTTCCAGGGAATGCCGGTCTCGTGCACCCGCGTTCCCGGGGCCTGGCCAACGATCAGCACTCGGGCGCTGGAGTCGGCCCGGAGCACCGGCCGCGGTCCCAGCGGCAGGTCATCAGCGCACGCGGTGCACGCGCGCACCTCGGCGAGCAGGGACGCAAGATCGGCCATCGGGACCGATCCTAGCGCTGCCCGCCACGTCACACCACCGGACGCGGCGAGTCCGATTCGTCTACTGGAGGTAGGCCAGGAGCTGATGGAAACGCCCCGAGACCAGCAGCAAGAAAGTGACCGCCGACAGGGCGAAAACGCTCAAAGCTGTGTTCTTCATCGTCGTCACATTGAGTCGTCGGTTTTGTATATTAGAAAGTTCTAAACTGATAACATTTGCCCTTATGGGATTCAACCCTACATACCTGCAACCCAGAGTCCCGCCAGACGCATATCTCATTGATATCGCCAGGTTTGGCGCCTCTTCCGGGCCCTCCGGCCCCGGGGGGGCGTATCGGTGCGAAAAACCGGCCCGTGCTTACCAGCCGCCGGCCAGGATCTGCTCCACGTAGGCCGGGACCACCTCGGTGGCAGGGCCGTAGACGTGCTGGGCGAAGGCGCTGGCCTTCATCGACGGCTCCAGGTTGAGCTCCACCGTATGGGCGTCGCCCGACGCCCGCACCTGCTGCACGAAACCGGCCGCCGGATAGACGTTGCCCGACGTGCCGACGGACATGAACAGGGCGCATTCGGACAGCGCCTGATAGATGCGCTCCATGTCCAGGGGCATTTCGCCGAACCACACCACGTGGGGCCGCAGCTTGCCGCCGGTGCCGCAGTTGGCGCACACGTGATCGGTGCTCAGGTCCTCGGCCCAGGCGGACACGGTGCGGCAGGCGGAGCAGCGGATCTTGAGCAGCTCGCCGTGCATGTGCAGGAGGTTGTGGCTGCCCGCCCGCTCGTGCAGGTCGTCGATGTTCTGGGTCACCAGGAAGACCTCGCCCGGCCACTCCGCCTCCAGGCGGGCCAGCGCCGCATGGGCCGCGTTGGGGAGGACGCTGTTGTCGATGAGGCTGCGGCGGCGGTCGTTGTAGAACTGGTGGACCAGAACCGGATTACGGGCGAACCCCTGCGGCGTGGCCACGTCCTCCAGGCTGTGCTTGGACCAGATTCCGTCGGTGTCGCGGAAGGTGTCGAGACCCGACTCCTTGGAGATGCCGGCGCCGGTGAGGATGACGATCTTCCGGCGGTCGTTTTCGTTCATGGTGACCCCTTGCCGCTGACCGGGGGCGCCATGATAATCCATCGCTTGCCGATCCCGCCACGGAGGATTGAGTCCTGGTCAACGTCCTGTTCGTCTGTCTCGGCAACATCTGCCGCTCGCCCACGGCGGCCGGCGTGTTCCGCACCTTGGTCGACAGGGCGGGGCTGGCCGGGACCATCGCCGTCGATTCGGCCGGCACCATCGACTGGCACCGGGGGAAGCCGGCCGACAAGCGGGCGGTGGCGGCGGCCCGGCGCCGCGGGTTCGACCTGGCCACCCACAGGGCGCGGGGCACCGCCGCCGAGGACTTCCGGCGCTACGACTACATCGTCGCCATGGACCGGGAAAACCACGCCGACCTGATCGACATGTGCCCGCGGGGCGAGGAGCACCGCCTGCACCTGCTGCTGGATTTCGCCCCCGATACGGGACGGCGCGACGTGCCCGACCCCTATTACGGCGGCCCCGCCGGATTCGAGGTGGTGCTGGACCTGGTGGAGCGGGCCTCGGCCGGTTTGCTTGATCACATCCGCGATCACCGGCTCGGGGGACCGCTGTGACCCGATCGGTGATCGACGCGGTTGCCCGCGCCACAGGAGCCAAACCCACCGGCGTCTCGCCCATGGGGGGCGGGTGCGTCGGCGACGTCTACAAGGTGCGCCTGGCCGACGGTGGCGCCCTGGTGGCCAAGGTGGCTGACGGCGGCGGCGGCCTGGCCATCGAGGGTTTCATGCTCGACTACCTGGGCCGCCACAGCCGCCTGCCGGTGCCCGAGGTCGTCCATGCCGACGACGGGCTCCTGGTGATGACCTACCTGGAGACCGACGGCGGCCTCACCGCCGCGTCACAAGCGCACGCCGCCGAGCTGCTGGCCGACCTGCACGGCATCACGGCGGACCAGTTCGGCTTCGAGCGGGCCACCCTGATCGGCGGACTGCACCAGCCCAACCCATGGACGGCCCGTTGGCGCGACTTCTTCCGCGACCAGCGCCTTCTGTACATGGCCCGCCAGGCCCTGGACGCCCGCCGCCTGCCGGCCCCCCTCATGTCCCGCATCGAGACCCTGGCCGGCCGCCTGGAGCGGTGGATCGACGAGCCGGCGGCGCCGGCCCTCATCCACGGCGACATGTGGACCGGCAACGTGCTGTGCCGGGGGCCGCGCATCGCCGGCTTCGTCGACCCGGCCATCTACTATGCCGACCCGGAGATCGAGCTGGCGTTCAGCACGCTGTTCGGCACCTTCGGGGACGCCTTCTTCTCCCGCTACGAGGCCCTGCGGCCCCTGGCGCCGGGGTTCTTCGAGGAGCGGCGGGACCTCTACAACCTCTATCCTCTGCTGGTCCACGTGCGTCTGTTCGGCGGTGGCTACGTGGGTTCGGTGGAGCGCACCCTGCGCCGGTTCGGTGTCTGAGCCCGTCGCCGTCAGGCCTCGGCCGCCGCGCCTGGTCATCTTCGACTGCGACGGTGTGTTGGTCGACAGCGAGATGATCGCCAGCCGGGTCCTGGCCGAAATGCTGACCGAGGTGGGCTACGCCGTGACCCCGCAGGACTGCCGCGAGCGGTTCACCGGCATCAGTTTCCCCGCCGTGGTCGCCCTGGTCGAGGCCGACTGGGGCCGGGCGCTGCCGCCCGATTTCGAGCGCCGCGTCAGGGCCCGCGACGCCGACGCCTTTGCCGCCAAGCTCAAGCCGGTGGCGGGGGTGGCCGAGACCCTGCCGCGTATCGCCATGCCCAAATGCGTGGCCTCCTCGGGCAGCCCGGAGAAGATCCGCCATTCGCTCACGGTCACCGGCCTGATCGATCATTTCGGCAAGGACCTGTTCTCGGCCCGCAGCGTGGCCCGGGGCAAACCGGCCCCGGATCTGTTCCTCTACGCGGCCCGCCAGATGGGAGCCGATCCGCACCATTGCGTGGTCGTCGAGGATGCGGAGTCGGGCGTCCGCGCCGGCCTGGCGGCGGGCATGACAGTGCTCGGCTTCGCAGGCGCCAGCCATGCCGGAGACGAATATGCCGCCGGGCTGGCCGCCGCCGGGGCCCATGTGGTGTTCGCCGACATGACTCAACTGCCGGGCCTGCTTGCGGGTCAGGCGTCGTCGAGAGGGTATTCGGCGAGCACCTCGTAATGGGCGCCTTCGCGGCCCAGGTGGCTGCGGAACAGCACGAAGTGATCGACGGCGAACGGGCCGGCACTGAACCCGTCGTGGTCTTCGACGTAGGCACCCACGTGGTTGCCCGGGCTGCTTTTGAAGCGGGCCAGGGTGACGTGGGGCTTGAACTTACGGCGCTCGGGCTCGAGGCCGGCCCGGACCACGGCGGATTCCACCTTGTCCTGCAGGTGCATCAGGGCGTCGGATCGGCGCACCCCGGCCCACAGCACCCGCACCTTGTCGCCGGGGCCGAAGAAGCCGACGCCGGCCAGAGTCATGTCGAAGGCGCGGCCGCGCACCGCGGCCAGGGCATGGTCGATGTCCTCGGCCTGGTGACGGGGCACCTCGCCGATGAAACGCAGCGACAGATGCATGTTCCAGGGCGAGACCCATTTGGCGCCGGGCAGGCCGGCGCTCAGCCCGGCCAAGCGGTCGCGTATGGCCTCGGGCAAAGGCACTCCGACGAACAGGCGCAACACGGCCGGACCTCCGGACGGACATCGCCCACCGCCCCCTCGGCGGTCAGGCGAACAAGGCGAGGACCCCGGTATACCCGTAAAGCCGTCCGTTGGAAATCTCTCCTCCGGCATAGAACCCGACCAGCGGGATGTCGCCCAGGACGTCGCGGATCATCGACACTTCGCGGCCCGGCGCACCGAACATGTGGGCCCCGCGGGCCACGCAGGAGAAGTAGACGCCGCCTCTGGGCGTCCACGACAGCCGCTGCTTGAGCCGCCCCAGGGTGGCCTCCAGGTCGTCGCCGGCGCTGTTGGAATCGCGGCGCACGAACAGGACGCGGCTGCCCGTCTCCACCGGGGCGCCAATGGCCAGCCAACCCCGGGTCGGGTCGATGCCGATCAGGTTGCGGACCATGTAGTCGCCAGTGTCCGAGCCCTCCACCGGCAGGGCGGCATGAATGAAGCCAGCGGCCCGGTTGAGGTCGCGGGCCAGCAGGTCGCCCACGTCCTGCTTGAACACGTCCAGGGCCGGCACGCCATCCAGGGTGATCAGCACGTTGTCGACGCATTCGGTGACCAGGTGGTCGGGACCAATGGGGGTGCAGCCCTGGCTCAGGGTGGTGGCCACCTCTACCCCGGGGGCGAACAGCACCCCCGACAGGCCGCCCTCGGTGACGCCGCCGGCGACTTGGTGGCGCGCGTAGCGCGACGAGGTCAGGCCGCCGACCAGGAAGCCTGCGCCCAGTTCGGCCAGGTCCTCGACTAGGTCGGGCGTGCGGGGATTGTAGGGGTCGCCGTGGACGATGCCGAAGGGCGGCGCGGTGCCGGCGATCCAGGCGCGGCTGTCGGCCGCCATTTCGTCGGTGGTCTCGGCGATGGCGGGAAAAGTGCGGAAGCCGTCGGGCGGCAGGGACGCCACCATGGCGGCGACCGCCGCGCGGTCGAAGTATTCGGCGGTGGCCGAGCACACGCCGAGGGCGACGCTGCCCACCCACGACTCGACTCCGGTGCGGCGCCGAAGGTCGTCGACAATGCGCGGGAAGTCGTCGGCCAGCAGGTCCGTGACGTAGACGAACCCCAGGTTGGCGCCCGCCGGCACCGGGGTCAGGGCCTCGGCACAGATGGAGACGGCCTCGGCCCAGTTGTCGGATGCCGCGTGGGCCGCTTTGAACGGTTCCATGGCCGCAACGAGATCCCTTGGTGATGGCGCCCGGTGCCCGCGTGTCAGCGGCCTGCCGCCGGGTCGCTCAGGGGTCGGATGAGGTCTTTTACATAGGGGAGAATCCGCCCCACCACAACGTCGACCCCGCGGGCATTGGGGTGGATGCCGTCGGCCAGGTTGAGGTCCGGGACCGCCGCCACCCCGTCGAGGAAGAAGGGATACAGCGGCACGCCGTGTTTGCGGGCCACCCGCGGGAAGACGGCGGCGAACTCGGCCCCGTATTCGCGGCCCAGGTTGGGCGGCGCCAGCATGCCGGTCAGCAGCACCGGGATGCCGCGCTCCCTGAGGCGGCCGACGATGGCGTCCAGGTTGGCATAGGTGGCCTCCGGATCGAGGCCGCGCAGGCCGTCGTTGGCGCCCAGCTCGACGATCACCGCGTCGGCGCCGACGGCCAGACTCCAGTCGAGCCGGGCCAGGCCGCCGGCGGTGGTGTCCCCCGACACCCCGGCGCCGACCACCTGCGCCGGATGACCAGCCTGCCGCAACGCGTGCTCCAGGCGCGCCGGGAACGCCGCCTCGGCGGCAAGGCCGTAGCCGGCGGTGAGGCTGTCGCCGAGGACCAGGATGCGGACGCCGTCGCCACCCCGCGCGGCGGTGGTGAGCAGCACCAGTGCCAGGGTCACGTTGACAAACCAGACCCCAAAGCCATATCGGGGAGGGGACGGATGCCTTGGCCGGGGCCGCGATCTCGGCATAGATGACAGGACTTCCAATGCAGGATGGGGCCGCCGTCCACCTCGACGACCTCCAACTAACACTGGTCAGTGCCGCCGGCCCGGTCAATATCCTGCGCGGCATCGATCTGCATGTGGCGCGCGGCGAGACCGTCGGCGTGGTCGGCCCGTCGGGGTCGGGCAAGACCAGCCTGCTGATGGTCATCGCCGGCCTGGAGCGGCCCACCGGCGGCGCCGTCCATGTGGCCGGCACCGACATCGGCCCTCTCGACGAGGACGCTTTGGCCCGCTTCCGCCGTGACCAGATCGGCATCGTGTTCCAGAACTTCCACCTGGTCTCCACCATGACGGCCCTGGAGAACGTGGCCATCCCGTTGGAGTTCGCCGGCGCGGACGACCCGTTCGACCGGGCGCGGGCGCAGCTGGAGGCGGTGGGCCTGGGCCGCCGCCTGGAGCACTACCCCGGACAGCTTTCGGGGGGCGAGCAGCAGCGGGTGGCCCTGGCCCGCGCCTTCGTGGCCGAGCCCACCATCCTGCTCGCCGACGAGCCCACGGGGAACCTGGACGGCGCCACCGGCCATGCGGTCATGGACCTCCTTTTCGACCTGCACGAACGCCGCGGCACCACCCTCATCCTGGTTACCCACCAGCCCGACGTGGCCGACCGATGCCGCCGCATCCTGCATCTGGCCGACGGGCGCATCGCCGAAGACGCCGCCGGCCCGGCGGCGGCGCAGGTACGGGCGTGACCGACCTGGCCATCGCCCTGCGCTTGGCGCGCCGGGAATTGCGGGCCGGACTCCACGGGTTCCGACTGTTCTTCGCCTGTCTGGCCCTCGGCGTCGCCGCCATCGCCGGGGTCGGGACCTTGAGCGAGTCCGTGGTCGCCGGCCTGCGCGCGGACTCGCGGACCCTGCTCGGTGGCGACGTGGACCTGCGGCTGCAGGCCCGGCCGGCGAAGCCGCGGCAGATCGCCCATCTGGCCGCCACCAGCGACCGTCTGTCGCGGACCGTCGAGATGCGGGCCATGGCCCGACCAGCGACGGTGCGCGACCGCCGGTCGATGATCGAACTGAAGGCGGTCGACCAGGGCTACCCCCTGGTCGGGACGGTGACCCTGGATCCGCCGCTGCCCCTGTCCGAGGCTCTGGCCGGCGCGGGCGACACCTGGGGGGGCGCCATCGACGCCAATCTGCTGACCAAGCTGGACATGCAGGTGGGCGACCGGCTGCGCGTCGGCGACGCCGACATCGTGGTGCGCGCCATCATCGTCGAGGAGCCGGACCGGGTGGCAAGCCTGTTCAGCTTCGGGCCACGGGTCCTGGTGTCCATGGACGCCCTGCCGGCCACGGGCCTGGTCCGCCTGGGCAGCCGCATCAGCCACCACACGCGCGTGCTCCTACCCCCGGGGCAGTCCCAGGAGGCTTGGATCGCGGGCGTCCAGGCGGCTTTCCCCAAAGCGGGCTGGCGCATCCGCGGCACCGACGAGGCGGCGCCGGGCATCCGCCGATTCGTCGACCGCATGACCCTGTTTCTCACCTTCGTCGGCCTGACCGCCCTGCTGGTCGGCGGCATCGGCATCGGCAACGCGGTCAACAGCTACCTGGAGCGCAAGACGGCGACCATCGCGACGCTGAAGTGCCTGGGCGCGCCCGGGCGAACGGTGTTCGCGACATACATGATCCAGATCCTGGTGCTGGCGGTCGGCGGCATCGCCGTCGGCGTGGTGGTGGGCGGGGCGGCCCCGGCCGCGGCGCTGGCCGCACTCGGCGACCGGCTGCCGGTGACGCCGCAGATCGACCTCTACCCCTGGCCGCTGGCGCTCGCCGCCGTGTTCGGCCTATTGACCGCTGTCACCTTCGCCCTGTGGCCCCTGGCCCGGGCACGGGAGGTTCCGGCCGCCAACCTGTTCCGCAACGACGTGGTGCCGGTCGCGACCAGACCCCGGTTGCCCTATGTGGGGGCCACCGTCGCCGGGTTCGCGGCGCTGGCCGTGTTGACCATCGCCACCGCCAACGACCGCTATTTCGCCTACTGGTTCGTCGGCGGCGCCGCCGCAACCCTGGCCCTGCTGCGCCTTGGGGCGGTCGCGGTGATGGCCGGGGCGGCGCGCCTCAAGGGGGTGCGGGGCGCCGAGCTGCGCCTGGTGCTGGCCAACCTGCACCGGCCCGGCGCGCCGACGCCCAACGTGGTGCTGTCCTTGGGGCTGGGGCTGTCGGTGCTGGTGGCGGTGGCCCTGATCGAGAACAACCTGGGCCATCAGGTGAGCGAGCGCCTGCCAGAGGAGGCGCCGTCGTTCTTCTTCATCGACATCCAGCCCGACCAGGTCGCGGACTTCGACGCCACCGTCAGCGGCGTCCCGGGGACCCGCGACCTGCAGCGGGTGCCCACCATGCGGGGCCGCATCGTGCGCATCGATGGCGTGCCGGTTGGGCAAGCGACGATCGCCCCGGAGAGCGCCTGGGCGGTGCGCGGCGACCGGTCGCTCACCTACGCCGCCGAGCCGTCCAAGGACACGCTGATCGTCGATGGCGAGTGGTGGCCCTCCGACTATCGCGGGCCGCCCATCATCTCCTTCGACGCCGGGGTCGCCCGCGGCTTCGGGGTGGGGCTCGGCGACACCCTGACCTTCAACGTGTTCGGCCGCGAGGTCACGGCCACCATCGCCAACCTGCGCGAGATCGACTGGCGCACCCTGCGCTTCGACTTCGCCGTCGTCTTCGCGCCCGGGGTCCTGGAAGGGGCGCCCCATACCCACATCGCCGCCGTGCGCACGCCGCCGGAGGCGGAGAACGCCGTCGAACGGGCAGTCTCCGAGCGCTTCGCCAACATCACGTCCATTCGCGTCCGCGAGGCCCTGGAGGCGGCGGCCCGCATCCTCGCCGGCATCGGCACGGCGGTGCGCGGCACCGCCGCCATCACCCTGGTCGCCGGCGCCCTGGTGCTGGCCGGGGCGGTGGCTGCCGGCCGCCACCGGCGCATCTACGACGCCGTGGTGTTCAAGGTGCTGGGCGCCACCCGGCGCCGGGTGCTGCGGGCCTTCCTCATCGAATACGGCATCCTCGGCCTGTTCACCGGGGTCATCGCCGCCGCCATCGGCACCCTGACCGCGTGGGCGGTGGTGGTCTTCCTGATGGGCATGGAATGGGGCTTCTCGCCGGCCACCGTGGCGGTGACCGTCGCCGTATGCGTGGCCCTCACCATTGCCGTAGGTTTCACCGGCACGTGGCGCGCCATGGGGCGTCATGCGGCGCCCTACCTGCGCAACGAATGAACCCCTCCTTCGCTTGATTTCCCGGGCCAGGCTGCCATATTAGCGGCAGGTCATTCAACGACACCAAGAGGTGTATCCATGGCTCTCGACCCCAATCAGCGATTCGGACTGCGGACCGCCCAGATGACGCCGGCCGAGGCGCGTGCCGCCGAGATTGACGTCGGCCTCCGCCAGTACATGCTGCGGGTCTACAACTACATGGCCTCGGGTTTGGCGCTCACCGGTATCGTCGCCTTTGGCGTGGCCTCGTCCGAGACGGCCATGCAGGCGATCTTCGGGACGCCGATGTTCTGGCTGGTCGCGCTGGCGCCAATCGGCATGGTGTTTTTCCTCAGCGCCCGCATCCACGCCTTGAAAGCGACCACCGCCCAGGCCCTGTTCTGGGTTTACGCGGGACTGATGGGGCTTTCGTTGGCCTCCATCTTCATTGTCTACACGGGCACCAGCATCGCCCGCGTGTTCTTCATCACGGCCGGCGTCTTCGCCGCCATGAGCCTGTATGGCTATACCACCAAGCGCGACCTCAGCGGCTGGGGCTCGTTCCTGTTCATGGGCCTGATCGGCGTTCTGATCGCCATCGTGGTCAACATCTTCCTGCAGAGCGCGGCCCTGGAGTTCGTCATCTCGGTGGTCGGCGTCCTCGTTTTCGTCGGGCTGACCGCCTATGACACCCAGGCCATCAAGTCCATGTACCTGGAATCGGACAGCGGCGAGGTCTACACCAAGAAGGCGGTGCTCGGCGCCCTGAAGCTGTACCTGGACTTCATCAACCTGTTCATCATGCTGCTGCACCTGTTCGGCCAACGCGAATAGAGCCGGCGGTCATCGACACGCCTTTAGCCGCCCGGAGGGTCCCTCCGGGCGGCTTCGCTTTGAGGCGGCCCCGGAGGGCGCAGGCCGAGGACGGCGTTGACGATCACCGCGCCGACGACGATGACGCCCCCGACCATGGCCGCCGCGGACGGCCGTTCGCCGACCCCCAGCCACACCCAGATGGGGGCGAGGACCGTCTCCAGCAGCGCCAGGAGCGCCACCTCCGCCGCGGGAACGAACCGGACGCCGCCGAAGAACAAAGCCAGCGCGAGGGGCAGCACGACGAACCCGAGCACGGCGATGATCGCCAGGTCGCGGCCGCTGACCGCGGTCGGCTCGGCGAAGAACGCGGCGGCGGCGGCGCCCAGAAAGCCGGCCAGGCACAGCATGGGCAGGACATCCCGCGGTCCCATCCGCCGCAGCAGCACCAGGTTGAGGCCCATGAGCACGGCGGTCACGGCGGCCAGTCCGTCGCCCAAGGGGGCGCCGCCGCCCAGCGAATCGGCGAAGATGACCACGATCCCGCCCATGGCCACGATAATCGCTCCCCAGGTGCGCCTGGCCACCGCCTCGCCGATGAGCAGGCGCCCGAGGACGGCGCTGATCAGCGGCATGGCGGCCAGGATGACCAGGGTGTTGGCCACCGTGGTGTGGGTGATGGCACCGATGAAGCCCATGTTGGCACCGGCCATCAGCACCGCCGACGCCAGGCCCGCCCAACCCAGTTTGCACCACAGGCCGCCCACCCGGCGGCCATGGCGGAGGGCCAGCACGAGCGCCAGGCCGATGCCCATGAACGATGACCGGTAGAGGATGATCTCCCACGGCCCGGCGGTGTCGATGAGGCGCAGCAGCAGGCCGTCAGGACTGATGACGACCATGCCCGTGGCCGACAGCACGAGGCCGCGCAGGTGGGGCGTGCGCAAGATGGTCATGGCCCCCCGGGGCGTTCTCGGTCGCGGTCACGAAAAGCGCGCCGGCTCCGCGGAGCCGGCGCGCCTTGACGGGTTGTCGGTGGCGCCTACTCCTTGGGAAGAGTCATGGAGTAGGCGAGGATGTCGACGGAGATCTGCGGATCCAGTGCCCTGAGCGCCGGCATGGCTTCGCCGGGCTGGCCGTTGCGGATCTTGTGCAGGGTCGTCCACGGATCGCGGTTGGCCACCTTGCCCATGGCCGGCATGTCGGTGATCTTCTGGCCGTCGAGGCCGTGGCAGCCGCCGCACAGGGTGTTGTAGTAGCCCTTGCCCTTGCCGAGGTCGCCGCCTTTCACGGTCTTGTTTCCCGCATCGATGACCGCAGCCATGTCCACCTGCCCCTTGGTGACGAACAGGGCCAGATCCTCCTTGTCCGTGGCGGTGAACATGCCGTCCGTATACCGGTGATTATCGTCTGCCAGGATGGCGACCACCTTGGCCGGATCCTGGCCCTCGAAATCGCGGATGCCCTTGATGCCGGTCTTGTGCTTGCCTTTGGCGTAGAACCCGTCCTTGCCCAGGTAGTCGGGTCCGTGGCACTCGCGGCAGCGCCAGGTGTTGGCCCGTTTCATCCGGCCCTTGGTGTCCTTGTACACCGGGTGGGTGCCGCGGGGCATGTCGCCGCTGGTGATCTTGTACCAGCGGTCGTACAGCATGCCGCCACGGGCGATGCGGGATTCGATCTCTTCCGCCGCCACCGGCCAGGATGCCACGACCAGGGCGGCGACGAAGACGGCGAGAGCACCGGCCGGGATCAGTCGACTCGGCACACCCCGGGCGATCGGCTTGTTCATGACCATACGGTTCCTCCTTGGTTCATATTTTCGGCTTCGTGGTGTGATGGGTTCGTTCCCCTGGCGCCTCCCGACGACTACTTGCACCACGCCCCCTGTTCGATCCAGCGCATCAGCAGCAGGATGTTGGGGTGGTTGAAGTCCTCCCCCGGGTCGATGCCCGGCGGCATGCGGTTGCGCACCAGGCGCTGATACAACGGGCTGTCGACGGCGCTGAAGGGCACGACGATGGGGAGTCCGGGCTTGCCCTCCTTGCCGCGGGTGGTCGAGAACGCACCCTTCATGATGCCCTCGTAGCTGGTCAGGTTGACCTCGTTGAAGCTGGGCGGGTCGCGGAAGGACTGGTGGCACTCCACGCATGGCGCCCCGCCCTCGAAGGCCTCCGGGTCGGCGAACAAAGGCAGGATCTGGGTGCGAAAGGTCTCGTCGTCCGCGGCGCCGGACTCGATCCAATCGTACACGGCGGAGATGCTCTCGGTGTCCACGGGCTGGAAGAACTCGACCCCCAGCGGCATGCGGTTGTCGCGGATCATGTTGGTGAGCAGGCTGGCTGTCGGCTTTCCGGGCACGATGATCGGCCGGGCCGGATCCTCCGTGGAGCCGCGCAGGATGCCCTCGCACGTGGACAGGTCGAGGCCGCGATAGCTTTTGGCCGGGTCGTTGGAACTGTGGCAGACGATGCAGGCGGGACCCTCGCCGAAGGCGTTGGGGGTGCGCATCAGGGTGGCGATGTAATCGTAAGTGATGGGGATGTGCCGCTGCAGCACCAGGGCCTCGACCACCGCGTTGTCGCCGTGAATGTCCAGCTTGCCCAGCTTCATGTCCAGGTACATCTGGTGGGTCACGCTTTCCGGTGCCCGTTCGCCCTCGCTCTGAGCCAGGGCGGCGCTGGCGACCATGGCCAGCGCGGCGCCGACGAGGGCGGCGACGGTGCGGTTGGCGCGTCCGGAAGGGGGCTTCTGCGAGCCGTTTTCTGGGGTCATGGAGGTCTCCGCGGCGTTGATCTTATGGGGCTTTGCGTGATGCCGGTATGCGCGAGGGGCGCGATTGTGCCCGGAAACACGCACCGTTTCAACCGGGGCCGAGATGGCGCCGCAGGCGCCGAAAGCCGCCGGCCGGCTGCCATTTTGATCTGTGCACGTGGTCCAGTGCCGTGATAAATTCGTCTCAGAGGGAGGACGTCGTACCATCAAGGTCCACAGAGACGACGGTCGGCGCCGCTGACGCGTTAACCCATGGATGCCGCTTTGGGGGGGGCTGCCATGACCCGTATGCTTGCATCGTCCACTTTGTTCTTTTCGAGGTTTTCTGCGGGTTTCCGCCCGATTGCGGTGGCCGCGGCCGTGGCCTCGGCGATGCTGGCGGCCGGAGCGGACGCGGCCGAGCCGCCTCTGTCTTCGGTCATTCGTGGCGCCCACATCTATGACAACTGGGCCAAGGAGATCGGCGCCCGGGCGCCGGAGACGACCCACCCGCTCTATCCCGCCGACAGGACCTACGCCGAGAGCCCCGACGTCAACTGGCGCTGCAAGGAGTGCCACGGCTGGGACTACAAGGGCAAGGACGGGGCCTACAGCCAGGGCAAGCACGCGACAGGCATCAAAGGCGTCACGGGGAAAGCCGGGGCCTCTCTGGATGAGATCATCGCCATCCTCACCGACCCGGCCCACGGCTATGACGGCCTGCTCGACGATGAGGACCTGCACGACGTCGCGGCGTTTGTCAGTCGCGGTCAGATCGACATGGATCAATACATCGATCGGTCGACCAAGCTGGCCCGGGGCTCGACGGAAGCCGATGCGGCGGCGGCAACCGCCAGCCGCAAGGCGTTCTTCAACTCCGTATGCGCCACTTGCCACGGCAAGGACGGCCTCAAAGTCAAGACCATGCCGCCTCTGGGGCGGGTCGCCAACGACGACCCCTGGAAGGCCCTGCACCACATCCTCAACAGCCATCCAGGGGTCAAGATGCCGGCCCTGCGTGCTCTCGAGGTGCAGGTGGCGGTGGACATTCTGGCTTATGTCCAGACTCTGCCCACGGGTGTGGTCCTGTCGTCCATCAGCCGTGGCGGACATCTTTACGACAACTGGTACAAAGAGGTCGGGGTTCGGCCGCCTGAACGCGCCCATCCGGCCTATCCCAAGGACAAGGCGTTCGCCAAGAACGCTCGGGTCACTTGGCGCTGCCGGGAATGCCACGGTTGGGACTACAAGGGACGGGACGGCGCCTATTCGGAGGGCCGGCACCATACGGGAATCAAGGGCATCCTCGGCATGGCGGGCGCGGAGGCAGACCGCATCATCGCCGTCCTCAAGGACGACACTCACCAATACGGCGATCTGCTGAACGAGGAGGACCTCCGCGACCTGGCCAACTTCATCAGCGAGGGCCTGGTCGACATGGACAAGTACATCGACCGCGCCTCGCGGCAGGCCAAGGGCTATGGCAACCGCCGGAAGGTCTATTACGAGACCATCTGCGCCAACTGCCACGGCAAGGATGGCCTGCAGGCAGGCCGTCACCTGGCGCCCCTCGGCAAGACGACCAATCAAAATCCTTGGAAGGCCCTGCACACCATTCTCAACGGCCACCCCGGCGAGCAGATGCCGGCCCTCAGGGCGCTGGACATCGACGTGGTGGTCGACCTTCTCGCCTACGTGCAGAGCCTGCCGTCGGGGGTGGTGCTGTCATCCGTGAACCGCGGTGGGCACCTCTACGACAACTGGTACAAGGAACTGGGCGTCAAGCCGCCCCAGGAGACCCACCCGGCCTACCCGAAAACCGCCCGTTACGCGCAATCGCCGCGCCTGAACTGGCGCTGCAAGGAGTGCCACGGCTGGGACTACAAGGGCAAAGACGGCGTCTTCGGCAAGGGCAACCGCCACTACACGGGCATCAAGGGCATCCACGGCATGGCCGGCGCGCCCCAGGAGGCGATCCTCGCCGTCCTCAAGGACGACACCCACGCCTATTTCGGTCTCTTGAGCGAGCAGGACTTCATCGATCTCGCCAACTTCATCAGCGAGGGCCAGATCGACATGGATCGGCATATCGATCCGGCGACGGGGGTGGTGAAGGGCGATCCGGAACGGCGCCGCAACCACTACAATGCCATGTGCGCCACCTGTCACGGCGAGGACGGCGCCATGCGCTCCAACCTCCTGTTGCTGGGCAAGGTGGCCAACGAGAACCCGTGGAAGGCGCTCCACGCCATCATCAACGGCCATCCGGGCGAGGTGATGCCAGCACTCAGGGCCCTCGACCGCCAGACGTCGGTGGACATCCTGGCCTACATCCAGACCCTGCCCACGGAGGAGCTGCTGGCCTCCATCAGCCGCGGCGGCCGCCTCTACGACAACTGGTACACCGAGACCGAGCGCAGGGAGCCGACCGTCTCCCACCCCGCCTATCCGCGCACCGCCAAGTACGCCCGTGAGCCGCGGACAAACTGGCGCTGCAAGGAGTGCCATGGCTGGGACTACAAGGGCAAGGACGGGGCCTACGGGGAGGGCAACCGCCACTACACGGGCATCAAGGGGATCACGGGAATGGCCGGCGAGGACCCGGACCGTGTCATCGCCGTGCTCAAGGACGAGACCCACGGCTACGAGGACTTGATGGACGAGCCGGACTTCCAGGACCTGGCCAACTTCATCACCCAGGGCCAGGTGGACATGGACGCGCTGATCGCCGAGGCCCGGCAGCAGGCCGAGTCCGACCTGGGCAAGTACGCCGTGTTCTACACCACCCTGTGCGCCGACTGTCACGGTGAAGACGGGGCCGGCAACCTGACCATGCCACCCCTGGGGCGGGTGGCCCGGGCCAGTCCGGCGGCGGCGCTGCACCGGATCCTCAACGGTCTGCCGGACGAAGACAAACCACCGCTCAGGGTCATCAATCAGGACGTGCTGCTGGGGATTTTCGCATACACCCAATCGCTTCCGGCAGACATCGTGCTGCGCGGTCGGTAGCCGCGGCGGGCGTCGGGATCGCCTCAGTTGGCGCGATCCGGCCCCTGCGGTGCCGTCCATAATTGACAAAGGGACAGGACGTCGAAGGCGGGACCATCATGGCACAGAAGGCGGGTACACGGACCGGAGCGGCGGGGCGGCTGGCGTTGGTCGCCGTGGTGTTGGCAATAGGGTGCGCGACGCCGGGTCCGGCGGCAGCGGACTCGCACGAGATGAAGGCCGCCAGCGAAGACCTGACCGCCATCGTCCGCGGCGGCCGCCTTTACGACGACTGGCAACTGGAGACCAACCGGCCGACGCCGCCCCTGTCGCACCCGGCCTATCCGGCCGACATGGTGTACGCCGACGCCCCCCGCATCAACTGGCGCTGCGCCGAATGTCACGGTTACGACTACAAGGGCAAGGACGGCGCCAATGCCACGGGCATCCACTACACCGGCATCAAGGGCATCCGGGACATGCAGGGGGCCGACCCCAAGCACGTCATGGAAATTCTCACCGACGGGACCCATCGCTATCAGGGCTATCTGAGCGAGCAGGACATCCGGGACTTGGCCCTGTTCGTCGCCTTTGGCCAGGTGGACATGGATACGGTCATCGACAGCGACACGGGGCGGGCCAAGGGCGTCCCCGATCGGCGCCTGGACTTCTACCAGACCATCTGCGCCACCTGTCACGGATACGACGGCCTGATGATCAAGAACCTGCCCGCCTTCGGGGTGGTCGCCCGTGAGGACCCGTGGAACGCGCTGCACAAGATGCTCAACGGCCATCCCGGCGAGCTGATGCCGGCCCTGCGCGCCTTCGAGATGCAGACGGTGGTGGACATCCTGGCGTACGTCCAGACCCTGCCCACCCAGGACGAGATGTCGTCGGTGGTGCGCGGCGGCCGCCTTTACGACAACTGGTTCAAGGAGGTGGATGCGCCGCCGCCGGCCGAGCCCCACCCGGCCTACCCGAGGAGTGCCGAATACGCCAAGTACCCGCGCAACAACTGGCGCTGCAAGGAGTGCCACGGGTGGGACTACAAGGGCAAGGACGGGGCCTACGGCAAGGGCATCCACTACACCGGCATCAAAGGCATCACCGCGATGGCCGGCGCCGACCCGGAAAAGATCGTCGCCGTTCTTCACGACGGCAACCACCGCTACGGCGCCATGCTGACCGAGCAGGACCTGGTGGATTTGGCCAACTTCGTCAGCAAGGGCCAGATCGATATGGACGTCTACATCGACCGCAAGACCAACAAGGCCCGGGGCGATTCCAAGCGGCAGGCGGCTTTCTACAAGACCATCTGCGCCACCTGCCACGGCGCCGACGGCCGCATGCAGCTGACCCAGCCGCCCCTGGGCCGGCTGGCCAACAACAGCCCGTGGGACGCGATGCACAAGATGCTCAACGGCCATCCCGACGGCAACATGCCGCCGCTCCGGGTGCTCGGGCTGCAGACCCTGGTGGACATTCTGGCCTATGCCCAGACCCTGCCGACGCGGAAGTGATGGCGGCCCTGTGTCGGTATCGACGAGCAAAGACGTGAATGATATAAGTCATGGCATAGGGGGCCGATTCGTCGGGCACGTCGCGGCAAGTCGAATCGAGGGAGGCAAAGGAAGTGAATAATCCATCGCCCCGCTCACATCTGTACCGTCTTTTGGGCGTATTGTTGATCGGCTTGCTCGCCTTTTTGGGAATCCGGGCGCTGGCCACGCCGGCCAACTGGGATTACGACAACTGGCACCGGGCCGACGCGGTGGACGACGTCGCCGCCCTGCCCCTGATTTACGGCGGCAACGAGTCGTGCCAGGCCTGTCACGAGGAAGTCATCGACGACATGGCGGAGTACGAGCACCGCACCCTGTCGTGCGAATCGTGCCACGGCCCCTTTGCCGACCACATCAAGGACGGCGAGAAGTTCGCCGACGCCGTCGTCGACGAGAGCCAGTGGCAGTGCCTGAACTGCCACGGGGAGCTCATCAGCCGGCCCAAGGACTTCACCCAGTTCACCAAGGAGCTGGTGGAGAAGGTGAGGCGGCACCAGGAACTGAAACCGGAAGATCCCTGCGTGGAATGCCACGCACCCCACGACCCGCGGGCCTGAGGGAGGCGCAACCCCGCGGGCACCGGACGCCAAAAGAAGAACCAGAGGGTCCGTTCACAGAACCAGATGGACGGCCACGAGTTGGGAGGACACACAGTGGTGAACCAAGTCTCGGACTCCCGCCGGGAGTTCCTCCAGCACGTTCTCGCGGGCACGGCCTCGGCCACCGTCCTGCTGGTCTACACGCCCGGGGCCTTCGGCCGAGCGACGCAAGGCCGCAGCGACGCCAACCACGAATACGCCTATGTGATCGACGTCGGCAAGTGCATCGGCTGCGGCAACTGCGTGCGCGCCTGCAAGCGGGAGAACGCCGTCCCCTCGGGCGTGTTCCGCACCTGGGTGGAGCGCTACATCTTCACCGAGGAGGGCATCTACATCGACTCGCCCGACGGCGCCATGAACGGGTTCGAGGAGGTCAACGAGGAGCTGCGCGCCAAGGCCCTCGACTCGTCGCGCTTCGTCCCCAAGATGTGCAATCACTGCCAGAACCCGCCGTGCGTCCAGGTCTGCCCCGTCGGCGCCACCTTCCGCACCGAGGACGGGTTCGTGCTCAATGACGGCGACCACTGCCTGGGATGCGGGTACTGCGTGCAGGGCTGCCCCTACGGTGTGCGGTTCATCAATCCCGAGACCCACAAGTCGGACAAGTGCACCTGGTGCTACCACCGGGTCCAGGTGGGCAAGCTGCCGGCCTGCGTGACCGTGTGCCCCAACAAGGTGCGGTGGTTCGGTGACCTCAAGGACCCGGAGAGCGAGGTGGCCAAGGTGTTCAAGGAGGACCGGTGGATGGTCCTCAAGCCGGACATGCACACCACGCCGTATTGCTTCTACGTCGGCCTGCCGCGGGGCGTCGTGTAATGGCGGAGTTCCCCAACCAGGCGCTGGCCAACTACGTCTTTCCCAACAACATGCATGTTGAGTGGGAAATCACCATCGTCATCTACCCCTACATCACGGGGTTGATCGCCGGCGCCTTCGTGGTCTCCGCCCTGTACCACGTCTTCAAGGTCAAGGACTTCCAGCCCATCGCCAAGTTCGCGCTGGTGGCGTCGTTCTGCTTCGGGCTGTTCGCGGCGACGCCGCTGCTGGTCCACCTGGGCCAGCCGCAGCGGGCCTTCAACATCTACTTCACGCCGCACCTGACCTCGGCCATGAGCGTCTTCGGCTATGTCTACGGCGGCTACCTGATCCTGCTGATGGTCGAGATCTGGCTGATCTACCGGCCGTTCTTCATTCAGCGGGCCAACGAGACCGAGGGTGCGCTCTCCCTGCCATGGAAGGTCCTCACCCTGGGCGTCATGACCTACCACCCGGATTCGGCCCGCATCGACCACAAGCTGGCCACCATCCTGTCGGGCATCGGCATCCCCTGGGCCTTCCTGCTGCACGGCTACGTCGGCTTCGTCTTCGGCTCGGTGAAGGCGGTGGCGTGGTGGGCGACGCCCCTGCAGCCGGTGATCTTCCTGCTGTCGGGCATGGTCAGCGGCATGGCCATCCTGCTGCTCATGTATGCGGTCATCATGTGGGCCGGCCGCAAGCCGGTGGACTACCCCATGGTCAGGAAGTTCTGTGCCTTCCTGTGGGGCATCTTCATGGTCACCTTCGCCCTGGAGATGCTGGAGGTGCTGTATGCGGCCTACGAGCAGGGCCACCACTGGACCATCATCAAGCCGCTGATCACCGGCCCGCTCTACGGCTCGTACCTGATCGGCCAGGTGATGATCCTGTCCTTCGTGCCGCTGGTGGTGCTCGGCTTCGTCGTCCTGGCGCCGTTGCGCAACGGTGCCATGCTGGCCCTCGCCAATCTGAGCGCGCTGATGATCTGCCTGCAGGTGCTGTTCATGCGCTTCAACGTGGTCATCGGCGGCCAGCTCATCTCCAAGTCGGAGCGCGGCTTCGTCGACTACCATTTCCAGTTCTTCGACAAGGAAGGGGTGCTGACGGTCACCGCCATCTTCGTGGCGCCGTTCGTCGTCTACTACATCCTCAACCGGTTCATCCCCATCTTCGACGAGCCGGGGCCAAAGGCGGAGGCCGGCGAGTAAGGGGAGTCCCGCCGCGACGGCGGAACGGGCCGGGACCAGACGGCCGGGGGCCGCCCTGCCCCATTCGGTCGCCAGACAGCGGATCGCCGACTCACGGAACCTCATTGGTTCCGTAAGTCGGTATGTGTCCGGTCAACGACGCCGAAAGGATCAGGCGGCCGTCAGACCGACGAAGTCGTCCGCCGTCATGTCCGAATGGATCGTGTTCTCGAGCTCGGCGACCGCGGTCAGTTCGGAACTCTCGACCGCGCCGGGAGAGCCCCCTCCAGAGTCGTCTTCCCAGTACCACAAGGTCGTTGTCTTGGTCACTTCACTGGCGTCACCGACGGCAAACAGCATCTTGTCGCCGCTGCTGAACCCCGAAAGAGCTGTCGACAGCTCCGAGGCGACGGTGAACGCGTCCGCTGGAGCGCCGATGTCCGGCGTGAAGATGATCACCGGCGCATCGTTGTCGACGGCGCCGGAGGACAGCTTGTGGACATGGTCGTTGCCGCCGCGGTCGAGGAGGGCAAGGTTGAAATCGATGGCATCGTCGGACCCGCCGGCGGTGAAGTCGTCGAGGAAATCACCGAACTCCGAGATCGCGACGTAGACGAACGTGTCGTTGCCGCCGGCGCCCCGCAGGGTGTCATCGCCGCCGCCGCCTCGCAGGGTGTTGGCGGCCGCGTCGCCCTCGATAACGTCGTTGCCCGAGCCGCCGATCACGTTCTCGATGTTGATGATGTCGTCGTCGTCGATGAGATCCGTGTCCGCCCCGGGGGCGTCCTCGGCGGTGCCGGCGACCAAGTCCACGATGACGCCATCGGTGGTGCTCGAGTAATCGATGGTGTCGATGTCGGAACCGCCATCGTACTCGTCGTCGCCGTCGCCGCCGCCGGCAATGATGGTGTCGTTGCCGGCGCCGCCGCTGACGCTGTCGTCACCGTCGCCACCCACCAGGATGTCGTCGCCGTCGCCGCCGAACAGGGTGTCGCCGGCGGCAACGCCCACGGTGGCCCCGAAATCGAACGATGCGACCAACTGGCCCTGCAGATCGGTGTCGTCTGCCGGGAGGCTGCCCGCCGTTTCGAGCGTGGCCTCGGAAACGAACACCGCGCCGGAGGCGCCGTTAATGGTGCCCGTCGCGGGGTCGTATCCGGTCCACTTGTAGATCGCGTCGGTCTGGTCCTCACCCAGGTAGAAGTTGCCCGCGGCGTCGAACACCATGCCACTCTCCAGGTTGACAAGGCCGCCTCCGATTCCCGCCACGGTGGCAATCTCAGCGTTGGACAGGAACACCGATACGGTGCCGTCCGACGCGTCGACACGCAGGATCTCTTCGCTGCCTCCCTCGTCTGCGATGATCAGGTCGCCGTTGGGCGCCAGGGTCATGTACTCGTCGATGTCGTCGAACAAGGGGTCCTCCGCCAACAGGCGGACGGTGGGCGAGGTGCCGCTGATGTCGATCTCGAAGATGCGGGAGACCACCGAAATGTCCTCGGCCGAGGCGACGTAGATGCGGCCCAAGGGGCTGGCGACGATCCCGTTGTCCAGATTGACCGCGCCGTTCGCGAGGGCTTCCAGGGTGCTCCGGCCGACGACTTGGCTCAGGGTGTCCGTGACGGGGTCGTAACTGAGCACCGATTCGCTGGCCCCTTCCGTGAAGTACACCTTTCCGTCGGACCCGATGGTCAGCCCACGCGGATCCGGCGTGGCGCCCCCGAGCCCGGCGGCAGTGCTGATGGCGTTGGCGTCGGCGACCACCTCCACCGGCCCGCCGGATTTCGGCTGCTTAAGAAGGGTGTTGGACACGCTCTCGGTGAAGTAGAGGTTGCCCTGTACGTCGACCGCGAGGCCGGCGTTTGCCAGATTGGAATCACCAATGCCGGTGGCGGTCTGAATCGCCGTTTCCGACACCACCAGGGTGGCGCTCTCCAGCCCATCGATGGCAAAGATGCCGGTAACGTCGTCGGAGTCCCCGGAGAGCACGTAAAGGCGCTGCGGAGCGTTATCGCCGATCAGCACGTCGTTGCCTTCGCCGCCGGTGAGCGTGTCAATTCCGGCGCCGCCGACGAGCTGGTCGTGGCCGATTCCGCCGTCGAGATCGTCGTTGCCGTTCTCGCCCCGCAGCGTGTCGCGGCCGTCGCCGCCGGAAAGCTCGTCGCCCTCGTCACCGCCCTCCAGGAAGTCGTTGCCGGCCCCGCCGGAAAGCTCGTCCTCGCCATCGTTGCCACTCAGGAAGTCATCGCCGGCACGGCCGTCGAGTTCATCGTCGCCCTGATTCCCGGTCAGCCCGTTTGCCCCGCTGTCGCCCTTGATGACGTCGTCACCCGTGCCGCCGATGATCGCCTCGATGTCGATGAGGTCATCGTCGTCGATGAGATTGGCGACCGCCCCGCCGGCATCCACGGCGCTGCCATCGTCCAGGTCCACCACGATGCCGTCGGTGGTGCTGGTGTACGAGACCGTGTCGAAGCCGCTGCCGCCGTTGTAGGTGTCATCGCCGCCGCCGCTGCCGCCGACGATGAAATCGCTGCCGGCGCCGCCGTTCACCTGATCGTCGTCATCGCCCGCGTTCAGGACGTCGCGGCCGCCGCCGCCGTTGAGGACATTGGCATTGCCGTCGCCGGTCAGGCTGTCGTCGTGGTCGCTGCCGGTCAGGTTCTCGAAGTTGCTGAGGGTATCGAGCCCGGCACCGACCGTATCTTGCTGGACGCCGGCCATCGAAAGGTCGACGGTGACGCCCGCCGTCGCGCCAGTGTAATCGGCCGTATCGGTGTCGCCGCCTCCGTCGAGGACGTCATCGCCGGCGCCGCCGTTGATGACGTTGTTGTCGCCGTCGCCGGTCAGGATGTCGTCGTCGTCGCTGCCGATCAGGTTTTCGATGCTGATCAGCGTGTCAATGCCGGCGCCGCCCGTATCCTGCGGACCGATCGTCGACAGATCCACGGTCACGGCCCCCGGCGCCCCCTGGTAGTCGGCCGTATCCGCGCCGTCACGGCCGTCGAGAAGATCGTCGCCTTCGCCGCCGTTGAGTATATCGGCTTCCGCACTGCCCCGCAGGACATCGTTGCCGGCGCCGCCGATCACGCGCTCGATGTTCAAGAGCTGGTCGTCGCCGATGACGTCGCCGGCGCCGGCGGCGTCCTCCGCCGTCCCGGCCTCCAGGTCCACGACGACGCCATCGGTCGTGCTGGCATAGCTGACGGTATCGACGCCGTCGCCGCCCTCATAGTCGTCGTCGCCGGCGCCGTCGCCGCCGATGATGGTGTCGTCGCCATCACCGCCGTCCACTTCGTCGTCACCGTCACCGCCGGTCAGCACGTCGTCGCCAGCCTCGCCGAGCAGACGGTCGTCGCCGTCGCCGCCGGTCAGCACGTCGTCGCCCTTGCCGCCGCGCAAGGTATTGGTGTTGCCGTCGCCGGTGAGGGTGTCGTCGTGGTCGCTACCGGTCAGGTTCTCGAGATCGCTCAACGTGTCGGTGCCGGCGCCCACCGTATCCTGTGCGGCGGCCGTCGACAGATCGACGGTGACACCGGACGACGCCCCGGTGTACTCGGCGGTGTCGGCGCCATCGCCCCCGAGGAGGGTGTCGCCGCCGTCGCCGCCGATCAGAATGTCGTCGCCGTCGCCGCCCAGCAGGTTGTCGTCGTCGTCACCGCCGCGCAGGGTGTCGTTACCCTCGTTGCCCAGGATGGTGTCGTTGCCGCCGAGGCCCAGGAGGATGTCGTCGCCGCCGGCGCCGATTACGGAGTCGTTGCCGCCGGTCCCGACCAACAGATCGTTGCTCTCGCCGCCACTTTGGGTGCTGCCGACCGCAGGGTTGTTGATGGACCAGTAGTACGTGAAGGAATGGGACGCACCCGGCGCCAAGTCGCCGACGGCGAAGGCGATGTTCAGGCCATCGTCGGCATTCGTGCCATTGGGATCGGCCGGCGTGTTGAACGCGCTGGGCGCAAACGGGTTGGTGTTGCTGAACCCGAAGATGGAGCCGCGGGCATTGAGGTCGAAGGCGACGAAGTTGACACTGATGCCGGTGTTGATCCCTGTGGACTGGGCGACCACGGTGTCATCGTTTTCACCCGGGTTGGAGAGGACGTCGTTCTTGGTCGTCGCGCCAAATCCGCCCGGCGCACCGTTTTCCTGATCGGGATCGATGTTGCGCATGTACCGGACGCCACTCAGCGTGTTGGACGTGTCCGTATTGGTCAGAGTGACTTCGATGCGCATGAACGTGTCGTCCTGGCCGAACGTCGTCGTCTGCGTGACGTCCAGCATGCCGCCGTAGGTCGCCGTGACCGAACCCCCGAGGGTGTTGGTGCCATCGTCGCTCACGTCCGACAGGGAACCCGAGACATTGACGCCCTTGACGGCGCCGTCCCATCCGACGGACACGTTGTCCACCGGCGATCCGGGGAAGGTGAAGTCCACGGTCGGCGGCGTGGCGCCCTGGTCCCAACCGTCCAAATCGGCAACGAACCCGAGCTTGCTATTGGTCGGATGGAAATCGGGCGGCTCGGTCGAGCCGTCGGCGATGGTGACGCCCGCGTCATTGATGCCGGCCTCCATGAACGTGCCCTGGAGGAAAAGGTCGTTCCCGATCTGGACGTGCTGGAACAGCTTCGGTCCCGGCGGCGGCGGGGTGGGTTCGGGAATCGGGTCGTCGTCGTCCCCACCCGCCGCCGGCGTAGGCGTCGGCACCGACGTGGGTGCCGGCGGCGGCACGAACAGCGGCGCCGGGATGACCGGGCCGAGTGCATCGTCACCGGCGCCGCCGATCTGGGTCTGCACGAACTCGCCCACGATGTCGGGGCTGTCGTCGTCGCCGGCCGCGGTGTCGAAGTCCTCCAGGTTCTCCTTGGCCGACGGCGCGTTACCGCCCTCGACCACCGGCAGGATCCCCATCAGGGCGCCGGCGAACTTCTGCACGTCCTCTTTGGTGAACTGGGTGCTCTGGGGCCGCCCGCCCGCGGCGGGCGTCCATCTCCAGCCCGAATTGCCCCCGCTGAGGGCGCCGTAGAACTCGCCGGTGGGGCTGAAGAAGGTGATCTCGCCCACGTAGGTCTCGCCCTCGGGCGTGGTCTCCGGCAGGTTGATGGCGGTGAAGTTGGTGCCGTCCCACTGCACCGTCAGCGACGTGCCGCGGATGCCGATGGTGCCCACCGGGGTGGCCAGGGTCATGGCGTCGGGGCTGGTCTTGGCGATCTGGCCGCTGACCACGACGGCGGTGCCCTGCAGCAGCGACAGCAGGGCCGAGCCCTCCTGGGTGCCGGGGTCGTAGACCAGCTCGTCGAGGGTCATGCGGCC
>JANQFP010000129.1 GCA_028277795.1 Rhodospirillales bacterium | reverse complement strand
AGTGCGCGTCTCGGCAACGAAGAACTTTCCGTGGCGTCTGCCCGCGCCACCGCGCGCCTTACCGGCGCCGGCGACCGCGCCGCGAACACCGCATCGGCGGTCTCGGCCGTCGTCCCGGTCAGGCCATAAAGGTAACCCGCCTCGAACTTGTGCGTCACCCGTTGCAGCTGGGCGAGGTCGGAGACGCCGTAATAGCAGGCGCCTGCGGCGAAGAGATCGGAGTCGGCCAGCGCCAGCAACACGGTATAGCCGCCTGCGCTGCCGCCCGACACGACCAGCCGGGCCGGATCGGCGAGGCCGGCCTCCCCCAGATAGCGCGCCGCGGCCACAACATCGGCGACGTCGCGAACGCCCCAGCCCCCGTTCAGCCGCTCGCGGTAGGCACGCCCGTAGCCCCAGCTGCCGGCATAGTCGACATCGCAGACGGCGAAGCCCCGGCTGGTCCAGAACTGGGTCTTGAGCTTGAAGCCGCGGTCGGCAGAGCCGGTCGGCCCGCCATGGACGGTGACAATGGCCGGCGGCAGCTGCCCGGCCGGCCCCTCGAAGTCTGTGCTCGTCGGCGGGTAGTATAGCGCGTGGACTGCGTCCCCGCCGTCGCCGGCGATGCGAAGCGTGCGGGCGACCGAGACGGCCTCCGGCGCGAGCGACACGGAGGCACTGCTGCGAAGCGTCTCCACCGATCCGTCGCGGACACGCACGTGCACGACCGAGTGCGGCGCCGTGTCGCTCACACCGATGGCCGCCAGTCCCGCGCCCACCGCCACCGGCGCGTCGACGCGGCGCAGACCCGCGTCGAGGGAAACCAGCTCGCCGGCCGGCAGATCCGCCACCCGGAGCCCGGTCTCGCCGTCCTCAATCAGGGCCACGGCGACGCGGCCGGCGTCGAGACAGGCGTAGGACCGCATCCCGAATGCCCAGAGCGGCCGCCCGAGCTCTCCTTCGCAGGCGAACAGTCGCTCGACCGCCCCGCCGTCCCAGGCATAGAGGTTGCCCCAGCCGGTCTCGTCCCAGACGAAGCAGAGGCGTCCGTCCGGCGCCCATTCCGGCTGGAACACGGCGCTGCCGTCGCCACCTGCGACGACGCGCGGCCGCGCCGGACGCCCCGCAGCGTCGATCTCGGCCACGTGCAGTGCCGCCGCCTCCCAGGGCATGTGCGGCAGGTCCCAGGCGAGCCAGGCGATCCGGCGCCCGTCCGGGCTCGTCCTCGGCGTGGCGTAGAAGTCGCGGCCCTCGGCAAGGCTCTCGACGTTCGCCCCCGGCGGGCGGTCCAGGTCGACGGCCACCAGCAGGTTCTCGGGGTGATGATCATCGCCTTCGTGACGCTCGCCGACCGCGACCAGGCGCCGTCGCCGAGCGTCGTAGTCCATGTCGGCGAAGCGGAGAGCGGTCTCGTCCGTCAGCCGGCGCGGCGCGGCAGGCGGCTGCAGCAGATAGATGTCCTGGTCGGCATCGTTGACGAAATAGACGTCGTCGCCGGCGACGAGGAACTCGCCGCCGCCATACTCGTGCACGCGGGACCGGGCGGAGAAGGAGGCCGGCAGGAGCTCTCTCGGCGCTTCGCCCGCCGCGGCGCGCATGATGGTGACGCGCCCCTTCTCGTCCGGCCGCGTCTCGGACCAGAACACGCCTTCGCCGTTCGACTGCAGCAGCCCGAAGCGCAGCGACTGGCCCGCCACCATGCGCGCCGACACGGTCGACGGCCAAGCGCCGAATGGCCTGACTTGCTTGCCCATGGAGCCGATATGGCCCCCGGACGCGGGCGCGTCAACGCGTCGTGTCGCTGCCGCGCCGGATCAGATGATCGAGCGACAGCACCCCCGGACCGTTGGCCATCAGGTAGAGCAAGGCGACGACCCAGAGCCCGTGGGTGACGTAGGCGCCCGGATAGACGAAGGTCTGAATCACCAGCGTCATGATCAGGAGGGCGGTGGCGCTGAAGCGGGTGGCCAAACCGATCCAGAGCAGGATCGGGCAGATATGCTCCGCCAGCGTCGCCATGTAGGCGGCAATCTCAGGCGGAATCAGCGGCACCTTGTACTCCTCCTTGAAGAGAAAGTACGTCGACGGCTTGATGGTGAAGCCGTCCACCTTGGTGCGCGCGGAGTTCCAGAACAC
>JANQFP010000117.1 GCA_028277795.1 Rhodospirillales bacterium | reverse complement strand
ACGTGCACCTGATCGGCGTCCCCGCCACCGCCGACAGCCTGCGCGCCGCCGTCGCCGAAACCCACCGCCGCTACACCCGTTACATCAACTTTCGCGAGGGATGGCGCGGCCACCTGTGGCAGGAGCGCTTCCATTCCTTCGCCATGGACGAGGCGTACCTCCACCAAGCGGTGCGCTACGTGGAGCTCAACCCGGTGCGCGCCGGGCTGGTGGATGACCCCGGCGCTTGGCCGTGGAGCAGCGCCGCGGCGCGGCTGGCGGGCGGGCGTGACCCGCAGCTGGCCCCGGCCCCGCCGCTCGCGGAGTATGGCGACTGGCGGGCCTTCCTCGGCGGCGGCCCGGACGAGGAGACGCTGCGGCTCCTGCGCATGAACGGCCGCACCGGACGGCCGCTGGGCGACGACGCCTTCGTCGAGCGGCTGGAACGGGAGACCGGGCGCACCCTCAAGCCGGGCCGGCCGGGACGCAAGGGCAAGGCGGCGATGGCCGGTGCGAAGAGGCGGCGGCGATCCCGGAAATAGTATACTGTCCCCGCATTCTCTGTCCCCGCATTCTCCGGTCGTGGTTCAGGGCAGGCCGACGGCGGGATAGGTTGATTATTCCTAATATATGTGGTATTATTCCTTTTTTTGCGATTCGAGGCCGGGCGGCGGCGATGGCCGGAGTGTCGCAAAACGGGAAGGGGGCAATATATTGTTTATAAAAACTTTATCCGGACGAAGCTGACATATGCCGACATCCGCTGACAGATTCACCGTGGGCCGTCATTCCTATCAGGGGTCGGGCCGAGAACCCGAGTGGGCTCAAGCCATAAGCGCCGCCGGAGGGGTCGGAAGCCGGTGAGCAGGGTGTCGCAAATGCCAGCGCCGATGGCGCATGGTCGCCGAGGCCCTTGCGGGACATTGGCCTCCTCACTCCGCGTAGGGGTTGCGGCCCTTGCGGGTGTGGAGGCGGAGGGGGACGCCGGCCAGGTCGAAGGTGTCGCGGAGGCCGTTGGCCAGGTAGCGGAGGTAGGACTCGGGCAGGTCCGCCGGGCGGCTGGCGAACAGCACGAAGGTGGGCGGGCGGGTCTTGGCCTGGGTGACGTAGCGCAGGCGGATGCGCCGGCCGCGGGCCACGGGCGGCGGGTGGCGCTCGCTCATCTCGGCGAGCCAGCGGTTCAGGGCGCCGGTGGGGACGCGCGTGTTCCAGCGCTCGAAGATGTCCAGCACCGCCGGCAGCAGGCGCTGCACCCCCTTGCCGGTGAGGGCCGAGCAGGGCACCACCGGCACGCCGCGCACCTGCGGCAACGACGTCTCCAGGCGGTCGTCGAGGCGCCGCAGGGCCTCCGACTTGTCGGCCACCAGGTCCCATTTGTTGGCGGCGACCACCAGGGCGCGGCCCTCCTCGACGACGGTGCGGGCGATGGTCAGGTCCTGCTTCTCCAGCATCGCCTGGGCGTCGAGCACCAGCACCGCCACGTGGGCATACCTGAGCGCCCGCAGGGCGTCGCCCACCGACATCTCCTCCAGCTTCTCGGTGACGCGCGCCTTGCGGCGCAGCCCCGCCGTGTCCACCAGCCGGAGGGCGCGGCCGCGCACCGTCCACGAGGTCGCGATGGCGTCGCGGGTGACCCCGGGCTCGGGCCCGGTGAGCATGCGGTCCTCCCCCAGCAGCCGGTTGACCAGCGTCGACTTGCCCACGTTGGGCCGGCCGACAACAGCCAGCGACAGGGCGTCGCCGCCCGTGTCCGCGTCCTCGCCGGTGGACGTGGCGCCGACCACCGGGGTCAGGGCGTCGTACAGGCCCTCCAGGCCTTCGCCATGCTCGGCGGAGACGGCGAGGGGGTCGCCCAGCCCCAAGGCGTAGGCGTCCAGCAGGCCGGCGTCGCCGGCGCCGCCCTCGCACTTGTTGGCCACCAGGATCACCGGCGCCGCCGCGCCGCGCAGCCAGTCGGCGAAATGCCGGTCCACCGGCGTCACGCCGGCCCGGGCGTCGATCAGGAACAGCACCGCGTCGGCCTCGGTCAGGGCCCGCTCCGTCTGGGCCTTCATGGCCGCTTCCAGGCCGCCGCCGTCGTCCAGGCCGGCGGTGTCGATCACCGCGAAACGCAGGTCTCCGAGCCGGGCCTCGCCTTCGCGGCGGTCACGGGTGACGCCGGGGGTGTCGTCCACCAGCGCCAGGCGCTTCCCCACCAGGCGGTTGAACAGGGTCGACTTGCCCACGTTGGGCCGACCCACGATGGCGACGGTCGCGGCCATGGATCATCGCCGCTCAGCGGTAGGCGGTGAGCTCGGCGTCGTCGGACAGGAAGTAGATGGTGCCGTCGGCCACCACCGGCGGCACGGTCACCGCGTCCGGCATGTCGAGCCGCCCCAGGACCTGTCCCGAGTAGGGCGAGACGGCGAGGGCCTCGCCGTGGTTGCCGGCGACGATCAGCCGGTCGCTGGCCAGGATGGGGCCGGTCCACACGATGGGGTCCTCCCGGTCCTCCTCGTCGCCGAAGGCCGGCAGGCCGGTGACCCACTGGATGCGGCCGTCGTCGCGCGACAGGCACACCAGCTCGGCGTTGTTGGTGATGGCGAAGATGTAATCGCCGGCCACCCACGGGCTTTCCAGGCCGCCGATGTCGCGGGTCCACACCCGCCGGCCGCTGCGCAGGTCGATGGACACCATCACCCCGCCGTGGCTGATGGCGAAGACCCGGCCGCGGTCGATGATGGGCCGGCCCCGGATGTGCTGGAGGGTGGACACCACGTCGGTGCGGCGCACCGTGGCCAGCGAGTCCGTCCACACCACCCGGCCGGTCTCCACCTTCAGGGCCACCAGCTCGCCCGAGGAATAGGCCACCACGACCACACCGGCGCCCACGGCCGGGCTGGCCCCGCCGAGCAGGCTGGCCACCTCGGTGATGCCGTCGTGGGTCCACTGGGTGGAGCCGTCCTCGGCGGCCAGCACGGTGAGCTTGTTGTCCACCGCCAGCACGAACACGCGGCCGGCGCGCACCGTCGGCGCGGTGCGCATGGGCCCGCTCAGGGAGCGCCGCCAGATCTCGTCTCCGGTGGCGGCGTCCAGCGCGATCACCTGCGCGAACCCGGTGGTGACGAACAGGCGGCCGGCCTCGTAGGCGAGACCGCCGCCGATGTGGCCCTCGTCCTCGTCGTCCGGCGTCAGCTCCACCTGCCATGCCTCCTCGCCCGTCGCCGCGTCGAAGGCGCCCACCTGGGTCTCCGAGTCCATGGCGTAGACGCGGCCGTTGGCGATCACCGGCGAGGAGACGAATCGCTCCTCGTCATCGGCGCCGCTGCCCACGTCGACGCCCCAGGCCCGCGCCACCGCGTCGGCCACCTGGATGTGATGCATGGCGTGGTTGGGGTAGCCGCCCGCCTGGGGCCAGTCCGGGTTGGGGGTCGGCGCCGGCAGGATGATGGATTCGGGGGTCGCACCCGGATCGGGCAGCAGCTCCCGCTCGTGCACCAGGATGGAGATGCGCTCGCCCTCCAGGGGCGGGTCCTCGGCCCCCAACCAGAGGTCGCAGGCGCCCACCGGCAGCAGCAGCGCCGCCAGGGCGGCGGTCCGCGCCAAGCTCAGACCCCGCACGGTCCCGCGCCCGCTCATGGCTCGAGGACGGCCAGCATTTCGGCGGCGCGGGCGCGCATGGCCGGGGGCGTCTCCGCGTCGTCCCTCAGCGCCGTGAACAGGTCCCTGGCCCGCGCCCGTTCGCCGGACCGGTGGGCGAGCACGGCGGTGATCTCACGCGCGCTGTGCCGCCATGGCCCGCCCTCGGTGATGATGGCGTCGAGCCGTGCCATCAGGTCGGCCCCCGGCGCGCCGCCGCCGGCCAGGCTCTGCAGGGCGCCCAGGATGGCCGCCAGGTCGCGGTAGACCGGGTCCTCGTCCGGGTCGCCGGCCAGCTCCGCGTAGGTGGCCAGCGCCCCGGCCGCATCGCCGCTGCGGGCCAGCAGGGCGGCCTCGTTGAAGCGCGCCAGCAGCCGGTACCCGGTGCTGCCGTCGCGGGCCAGGTCGGTGAAGGCCTGGAGGGCGGCGCCGGTCTGTCCTTCGGCGGCCAGCGTGGCGGCCACCTCGAACCGGTTGCCGTCGGCCGTGCGCGAGCGCACGTCGTAGGCGCGCCAAGCCTGGTAGCCGCCGACCCCCGCCACCAGGGTGACGGCGGCGGCTATCACGTAAACGCCGTAGCGCTTCCACAGCTTGGTGTACTGCTCCTGGCGGAGTTCTTCGTCGATCTCCCGGAACAGGCTGTCTTGGGAATGGTCGGCCACGCGGGTCTCCCGAAGCCGGAGGCGGCTCAGAAGATACTGTTACGGCTCGGCGATGGCAAACCTGGCCTGCGCCCCCTCAGGCTAAGCCTCCGCTTCCTGACGCCACTTGATGGAGCAGCCCATGGACGGGATCTGCTCGGCCGGCCCGCGCCCGGTCTCGGCCACCTCGGACATGGCCTCGTAGAGGTCGCGGCGGGCATCGGGCGGCGCCGCCTCCTTGCGCGAGGCGTCGAGGCGTCCGCGGTACTGGAGCTCCAGGTCGGCGTTGAAGCCGAAGAAGTCGGGGGTGCACACGGCGTCGTAGGCGCGGCCCACCTCCTGGGTCTCGTCGATGACGTAAGGGAAGGTGAAGCCAGCCCGCTCCGCCACCAGCTTCATGTTGTCGAAGGAGTCCTCGGGGTACTCGGCGGGGTCGTTGGTCATGATGGCGATGATCCCGACGCCCCTGGACTGCAGGTCGCGGGCGTCGCGCACGATGCGGTCCAGCACCGCCTTCACGTAGGGGCAGTGGTTGCAGATGAACATGACCAGCGTGCCATTGGGGCCGCGCACGTCGGCCAGGCTGTAGGTCTTGCCGTCCACGCCGGGCAACGAGAAGTCGACGGCGCGCCAGCCGAAATCGCAAATTGGCGTCTCCAGGGAGACCATGGGTCCTTCCTCCTTCCGCTGTGCCGGCGCCAGCCTGGGCGCCGGGCCAGACGTTAGTTACCCGACAAGCGGCCGGGCGATCAACGGTGGATCAACGGCCACCGGGCCGCCGCGGCGATACCCGGATGCCCTTGAGGTGGGGGCGGACAGGCGGACCGGCAACCGTCGCCGCCGCGCGTTTACCCGTCGTTAACCGAGCCGGATCATGATAAAGCCTGAGAAGGCCCCGGCTGTTGGCCGGCACCATCGTCCGGACCGTGGCACGATGCGCATCCTCGCCCTCATCGGCTGTCTGATCGTCCTCTCCGGCTGCACCGGCTTGGTGCTGGCGGAAGGGGCGTCCATCGTCGCCACCGACAAGGGCCTGGAGGACCACCTGGTCTCCCTCGCCAGCGGCAAGGACTGCTCGGGCGTGCGCCGCGAGACCGGCCGCACCTACTGCGAGGAGGACGAGGCCAACCCGGCCCCGACGCTCTACTGCTACCGCACCCTGGCCAACGTGACCTGCTACCACGAGCCCGATCCCCATCGCGGGCGCCAGATCAACCTGAGCGACGGCAACCGCAACGCACCGACAAATCCTTAAGTCAAGGCGGTTGGTCGCAACCGCGCCTGCCTCTCGGTTGCATCCCCGCCGGTGCCGTGACAGAGTCGCGACGGCAGGCTCCCCGATCCGATCTCGGAGGCGCGATGAAGACGGTACCGCGGCCGGTGGTTTGCATGGTGGCGGCGCTGATCCTGGCGGCGGCGGGGGCTGCCGCTGCGGCGGCGGAGCCGGCGCGGGTCGCCCTGGTCATCGGCAACGGCGCCTATGCCGCGGCGCCGCTGAAAAACCCGCCCAATGACGCCCGCCTCATCGCCGGCACCCTGCGCCGCCTGGGGTTCGAAGTGCTGCTCCGCGTGGACCTGGACCAGCGCGGCATGAAGGAGGCCATCTTCGATTTCGGCGACAGCCTGGAAGAGGCCGGCAAGGATGCGGTGGGCCTGTTCTACTACGCCGGCCACGGGGTGCAGGTGAATGGCCGCAACTACCTGATTCCGGTGGGGGCCCGCATCGAGAGCGAGCGGACCGTGGACCTGGAGGCGGTCAACGCGGACTCGATCATCGGGACCATGGCCTTCGCCCGCAGCCGGCTCAATTTCGTGATCCTGGACGCCTGCCGGAACAACCCGTTCCAGCGGAGTTTCCGCTCCGCCCTTCGCGGCCTCGCCCGCATGGACGCGCCGCGAGGCACCCTTGTCGCCTACGCCACGTCGCCGGGCAACGTCGCGGCCGACGGCGAGGGGGACAACAGCCCCTATTCTGAGGCCCTGGCCCGGGCCATGGTGGAGCCCGGGGTGCAGGTGGAGGAGATGTTCCGCAAGGTCCGGGTCAAGGTCATGGCCGAGACCGGCGACCGCCAGACCCCTTGGGAATCCTCGTCCCTCACCGGGGCGTTCTATTTCAATCCGGCGGCGTCGGTGACGGCCCGGCCGCAGGCCCCGGCGCCCGCGCCGGCCCCCCGGCCGGCGGGACAGACGCAGGAGGTCGTGTTCTGGCAGTCGGTCCAGGACAGCAACGACCCGGCCATGCTGCGGGCCTACCTGGACCAGTACCCCGACGGCGTCTTCGCCGTGCTGGCGCGGGCCAAGCTCGATCGCCTGCAGGCCCCGGCGCCGGCCAAGCCGCCGCAGGACCTGGCCCTGTGGCAGACCGTCCGGGACAGCCGCGATCCATCGGACCTGAAGGGGTTCATCGCCATATTCCCGGAAAGCCCCTACGCCGCCGAGGCGCGCCGCCGCCTGGCCGCCTTGACGCCACCGCCGGCCGCGCCCGCGCCTCCGAAGCCTGCGCCGCGGGAGCGCCCGCAGCCGACCCCGGAGCCCGCCGAGGAAACGGCGGCCCTCGGTCCCGGGGCGACCGCTTTGTCGGCCGTGGCCTCGGAAGGCGATGCGGAGCGGTTCCTGGCCACCCATCGGCCGCTGATCGAGGAGCGGATTCTCGAGTACTACCAACGGGAGTCCTTCGTCTACGACTACGAGGAGAAGCCCAGCGGATCGACCTACCAGGCCGACCGCATCAAACGGTTCCGCAGCCTGAAAATCGCCGATTTCGAGCCGGGGCAGGTGGACGTGAAGGCCGAGTACGACTGGGCCTCGGGACGGATCATCACGGGGCGCGCCCAACTGACCTTCCGCCTGGACGTGGACGGCACTGCGGTCAGGGTCCTCAAGGCCTGGCGCGGCTGGTGACCGGCAGGACCGACATCGCCCGAGGCGCCCCGTCATGAAACGCTTCCTGATCATCACCGTGGTTGCCGTTTTCGCCGTCGGCGGGGGCGTCTGGTTCTACCTGGGCGGCGGCTTCGGGGAGACCTGGGGCGAGCGCAGTCCGGAGGCGGAGCAGGTGGCGGCGCTCGAGCCGCGGGCCGAAGGCGGCGACCCCCACGCCCAGTACGCGCTCGGCGTTCTGTGCCATCTGGGCCGCGGCATGGAGATGAACATGGCGGCGGCGGTGCGCTGGTACACCCGCGCCGCCGAGGGCGGGCACGTGGAGGCCCAGTACGTCCTCGGCCGCCTGTACGAGGAGGGCGAGGCGGTGCGCCAGGACTATTTCCGGGCCGCCGAGTGGTATCGCCTGGCGGCCGGTTTGGGCCGCCATGCCGAGGCCCAGTTCGCGCTCGGGCGCATGTACTTCGACGGCCGCGGCGTTCCCCACGATTTCGGCGAGGCCATTGCCTGGTATCAGCGGGCGGCACGGCGCGGCCATCCCGCCGCCCAGTACCTGATCGGGGTCATGTACGGCGAGGGCTGGGGCGTGGAGCGCGACCGCGTGGAAGCCTACAAGTGGTTCACCCTCGCCATTCCGCGGAGCGACGAAGCCATGGCGGTCAGTCCCCGCTACAATCCGCTGAAGGCACGCAACGATCTGGTGACCCGGATGACCCGGCATCAGATCCGGCGGGCCGAGCAGCGGGTGGCCCAATGGCGGCCCCGGTCCTGATGCCGCCGTTCTCCGACAATTCGGGGAAAATGCCCCGAAAAAGCGTCGGACCTGTGACGCCGCGCACATCGGCCCGTCGGCGAGCGTCGGTATAACGGCTCATGACGCAGTTTCGCGAAAGGAACTGATCATGGCTGACCTGGAGCATTCCGCGGCACCGCACGACAAGCCCATCGGACGGGTGGACTCGGCCGAGGGCGGGGTGGTGGCCATCCGCGCCGATGGCACGCCGGTGGCCCTGAAACCGGGCGACCCGGTCTACCAGGGCGACCTGTTGGCAACCAACGGCGACGGTGCCGTCGCCCTGCACCTGGCCGACGACAGCACCTTCTCCCTGGGCGAGAACGGGCGCATGGTCCTGGACGAGCTGGTCTACGATCCGTCGGCGGATGCGGCGGGCGCCACCATCTCGGTGGTCGAAGGGGTGTTCGTCTTCGTCAGCGGCGAGATCGCCAAGACCACGCCGGACGCCATGATCGTCAACACCCCGGTGGCCACCATCGGGGTCCGCGGCACCAAGGTCGCGGGCCGAGCCGCCCCGGAGGGCGAGGACAACATCATCACCCTGCTGGAGGAGGCCGACGGCCAGGTGGGCGAGATCGCGGTCACCACCGGCGTCGGCGTGCAGGTCCTCAATCAGGCCTTCCAGACCACCGTGGTCAACAGCGCCGCGGCGGTCCCGCTGCCACCCCAGGTGATCCCGCGGGAGGCCATCGACGACCTGTATGGCCGGCCCCTGGAGCTGAGCCGGGCGTTCGATCGCGAAGGGCCTGAGCGCGCCCCGGCGAACGACCACGGTGAGGCGCCACCCGACGCCGCTATCGACGAGACCGCGCCGGGCGACGAAGCGGGAATCACCGCCGATGTGGCCGAGGCAGAGGAAGCGGTCCTCGACATGGAGGTGGCGTCGTTCTCCGAGGAAGAACAGATTGCGCCGGACCAGGCCGCCGAGACCGTGGATGCCGCCGAGGACGCCGAAGCGGGCGACCCGGTTCGGCCTTTGGGCCCGGACCCGGCCGGGGAGGGCGCGCGCGACATCGGCGCGGACTCCTTGCCGACCAACGACTTGGGGTCACACATGCCTTTCGCGGAGGCGCTGCCGTTCCTGGATTGGCGGGCCGGTGTCAAGGACGGGACGGACGGGATTCGCGTTGGCAGCGACGACACCCACGGCGACGGACAGGTCTTGGTCGATGACGCAGGCGCCACCGCGTCGGGCCGCGACGACACGGAGTTCGTCGGGCGCAGTCTCGACGGGTTCGCCTTCGATTGGGACGCCGTGCCGCCGGCGGTGCACGACCTGGTGGCCCACATCCACGCGGCCCAGCGGGCCCCGGGGTTCCCTGGCGAGGCCATCGACGGCGCCTCCAAGGCCGAGGTGGTGTTCCACATCATTGCCGCGCGGGGCCATGAGCCCGGCGATCCCGGCGGACCGCCACCGGGACATGGCGATCGCCCGAGCGACGGCGAGAGCTACACCACCGCCGCCGGTTCGGCGCCCGGTTCGCCGGTCAACGAAGACGACCTCCAGTCCGTCTAACGCCTCAGCATCATCGCGAGCCGGTCCTCATTCTTCGACTTTGCTCAGCATGAGGACCTCATCCTGAGCAGCGGCGCAGCCGCGTGTCGAAGGATGCAGCCAAAGCGGGGTATCGGGCGGGTTCCGTCATCGGCGGCTCGGCTCACTCGGCCGCCCGCGCCTTGTCGATCCAGTAGGCGGGGATGTCCTTGCGGTAGCGGCGCATGACCAGGTTGGCGACCAGGCCGGTCCAGCCGGTCTGGTGGGCCGCCCCCAGGCCCCGGCCGGTCTCGGCGTGGAAGTACTCGTAGAACAGGCTCAAGTCCTTCCAGTGGGGGTCGTCGTTGAACGGCGGCCCGCTCTGCAGGGCCGGGATGCGGCCGTCGCCGCCACGCCGGTAGAGGTCCACCAGGCGCTCGGCGACCAGGGTGGCGATCTCGTTCAGGGTCAGCTCGCGGCCGCCTTCGCACGGCACCGGCACCCGGAAGTCGTCGCCCAGGTAGCGGTGGAACTTCTCGATGGCCTGCACCAGGGCGTAGTTGGTGGGCATCCACACCGGCCCCCGCCAGTTGGAGTTGCCGCCGAACATGGGTGAGTTGGACTCGCCGGGCACGTACTCGATGAGGGCCTGGCCGACGCCGGGCAGGGTGCCCAGGTCCCTGTACTCCGCGTGGATGCGGCTGACGCTGCGGATGCCGTAGGGCGACAGGAACTGGGTCTCGTCGAGCAGGCGGGCGAGGATGCGCGGCAGCATGGCGGCGTCGACCAGGGCCAGCAGGTGCTCGCCGCGGCCGTTGGCCCCCTCGGGGCAGGCGCAGATGGTGTGGCCGCGGAACTGGCCGCCCTTGGCGCGGCGCAGGTGCTCGGCGAAACGCGGCGCCGCGGCCAGCAGGCGCCGGTCCACCACCTCGGTGGCGAACAGCGGGATCAGGCCGACCCATGAATAGACGTCGATGCGGTGGGTCTCCCCGTCGGGCGTCACGATCAGGTCCTTGAAGAACCCCGCGTCCTGGTCCCACAGGGACACGGCGCCGTTGGCGTGGCCGCCGATGGTGTCGGCGATGGCCAGGAACTGCTCGTAGGTCTGGATGGCCATGTCCTCGTAGTCGGGGTCCTCGGCGGTCAGCTCCAGGGCCATGACCGTCATGTTCAGCGCGAACATGGCCATCCAGCCGGTGGCGTCCGCCTGCTTGAGGCTGTATCCGGCGGGCAACGGGTGGGAGCGGTCGAACACCGAGATGTTGTCGAGGCCCAGGAAGCCGCCCTCGAACACGTTGTGGCCGTCGGCGTCCTTGCGGTTGATCCACCAGGCGTAGTTGAGCAATAGCTTGTGGAACACCCGGGCCAGGAAATGGCGGTCGCCGGCGCCCCGCTGCACCCGCTCGGCCCGGAACACCTTGAGCGCCCCCCAGGCGTGGACCGGCGGATTGACGTCGCCGAAGTTCCATTCGTAGGCGGGGATCTGGCCGTTGGGGTGGAGGTAGCGCTCCTCCAGCATGAGCTCGATCTGGTCCTTGGCGAAGTCCACGTCGACCAGGGCCAGGGCGGCACAGTGGAAGGCCAGATCCCAGGCGGCGAACCACGGGTACTCCCAGGTATCGGGCATGGAGATGACGTCGCGGGCCTTGAAGTGCTGCCAATGGCGGTTGCGCCCGGCCCGCCGCGCGTCCGGCGGCAGCACCTGGTCGCCGTCGAGCCAGCGCTCCACGTCGTAGTGGAACAGCTGCTTGCACCAGATCATGCCGGCCAGGGCCTGGCGCATGATGCGGTGGTCCTCGGGGCCGGCCTCGGGCAGCAGGGAGTCGTAGAAGACGTTCGCCTCAGACTGACGGCTCGAGAACGTCACTTCGCTACGGGCGAACGGCTCGCGCATCTTTTCCGACGACAGCACCAGCTCGACCCGCGATCGCTGGCCCGGGGCCACGTGGAGCGTGTGCCAGGCGGCGAACTTGGTGCCCGTCTGGTCCGGATTGACGGCCTGGGCCTGGCCCTTGATGACCCGCGCGTGAAAGGCGTCCTTGACGTACGGCGGCGGGGTGAGGTCGCCCCACAAGAGGCCGGAGTTGGTCTCGTTCTCGGTGAACAGCGGCTCCGCAGGCTGGCGGCCGTAGAGCCGGTAGGTGCCCAGGTCCGGGTGGTCCGCGCGCACCGCCCAGGCGGTCCCCGACGGCGGCTTCGCCGCCTTGAGGGTCGGCTTGGCGGCGGGCTCCCCCCACGACCAGGTGTTGCGGAACCACAGCGTCGGCAGCAGGTGCAGGGTCGCCGTTTCGGGGCCGCGGTTGTGGGCCACGATGCGGGCGTGGACCTCCTCGGGCCCGGCCTTGGCGTAGTGGACCTCCACGTCCCAGTAGCGGCCCTCGTCGAACACGCCCGCGTCGATCAGGTTGAACGGCGGCTGGTCGCGGCCGCGGCGCGCGTTCTCCTCGACCAGGCGGGCGTAGGGGTATTCGGCCTGGGGGTATTTGTAGAGGTAGCGGAGATAGCCGTGGCTCGGCGTGGCGTCCACGTAGAAGTAGTACTCCTTGACGTCCTCGCCGCGGTTGCCCTGGTTGCCGGTGAGCCCGAAGGCGCGCTCCTTGAGGATGGGGTCGCGGCCGTTCCACAGGGCCACCGCCAGGCACAGGAGCTGGTTGTCGTCCGAGAGGCCGCCCAGCCCGTCCTCGCTCCACCGGTAGGCGCGGGACGGGGCGTGCAGGTGGGGGAAGAAGTCCCAGGCCTCGCCGTCGGGGCTGTAGTCCTCGCGCACGGTGCCCCACGCCCTCTCCGACAGATACGGCCCCCACAGGCGCCAATCGGCCTTGCCGCGCCGCTGGTCTTCGAGCCGCTGGCGCTCGGGGTCGAGCTGTCGATCGGATTTGCTCATGGGGTCGTCTCCCGCCCTTGGTTGTCGCGACTTGGATGCCGGGGGACGGCCCGGGGTTCCAAGGGGGTCCCGTTCAGATGTCCAGCACCAGGTTGGTGGCGGGGCGGGAACAGCAGATGAGGGCATTGCCGTCGTCGGGCTCGGCGGTGGGCTCTTCCACGTAGTGCACCTCGCCGCTGACCACCGTGCTCTCGCACGTGCCGCAGATGCCCGACCGGCAACTGAAATCGGGGCTGAGGCCATGCTTCTCGGCCAGCTCCAGGATGGTGTCGCACTCGGGCTCCCAGTGGACCGTGACGCCGGAACGGGCGAACTGCACCTCGATCTGGCCGGTCACCGCCTCCAGGGCCGCCGCGCGCTCGGGTTTGGCGTGGCGGTCGTGCAGGTCCGTCGCCGGGCCGAAGAATTCATAGTGGATGCGGGCCTCGGGCACGCCGAGCGCCGTCAGGCCCCGGTACAGCTCGGCCATGAAACCGGTGGGGCCGCACAGATAGAAGTCGTAGGCATCGAAAGGCAGGATCCGCTTGAGCAGGTCCACGTCCACGTGTCCCGTGCTGTCGTAGTCCTGGCCGGCCACGTCGCCGGCGTCGGGCCGGCTGTAGCGGATGTGCACGTGCGCGTCCGGGTGCTCGGCGGCGATGCGGCGCACGTGGGCCCCCATGGCGTGCTCGCGCCCGTTGCGGGTCCCGTGGACGAACCACAGGGGATGGCCGAACCCCGATGCCGCAGCCGCCTCCAGCATGCTCACCATGGGGGTCAGGCCGACGCCGGCGCTGAGCAGCACCGCGGGGCGGCCCGACTCCAGGTCCAGGAAGAACTTGCCGCGCGGCGCCTTCACCTGCAGCCGCGAGCCCTCCACCACATGGTCGTGGAAGTAGTTGGAGGACGACGCGTAGTCGTCCTGCGGCGGCTCGCGCTTGATGCTCACCCGATAGCGCTCCGGGTCGCCGGGGCCGGCCGACAGGGTGTATGTGCGCAGGACCGGCTCGGCCTGGCCGGGGATGTCCAGCTTGAAGGTGAGGAACTGGCCTGGACGGTAGGACGGCAGCGGCTTGCCGTCCTCGGGCTCCAGATAGAACGACGTGATGGTCTCGCTCTCCGGCCGCTTGTGGGCGACGACGAAGGTGCGCCAGCCGTCCCAGGCCTCGTGCAGGGCCTCCGCCTTGGCCAGGCGCTCGTCGAAGGACTCCTTCCAGCCGGGCGACAGGGCGTCGATGGCGAGCGCCCGCTCGGCGTCCTCGACGTTGTCGGGCTGGAAGTAGAGGAGGTCGCTGATCTGCCGCACCGTCATCCGCTGCGGGTGGGTCTCCACCCGCTCGATGGGGTCGCCGGGGCCCACCTCGCCCTCCTCGAGGACGCGGAAGTAGAACCCCACCCGGCCGCTCTTGAGGAACCGCGCGTTGAAGCCCTCGACGCCCAGGCGCAGGTCGAGCTTGTAGCACGGCACCCGCGGCTGGGTGACCTGCACCCGCGCGGTGCCGACGCGGAACACGTCGCCCACGTGGACGTCGTCCTCGCCCATGCCCTCGACGGTGAAGTTCTCGCCGAACATGCCGGGGGCGAGATCGGTACGGCTCAGTTCGGCTTCCCAGAACCGGTGGTTCTCGACGGAATAGACGTAGACCGCCTTGTTGGGCCCTCCGTGCGCCTCCAGGTCGGCCTGGCCGTCGCCCTCCAGGTTGGTCCGTCCCAGCCGCACCCGGCCGGTCACCGGCTCCTTGAAGATCCCCGTGGTCACGCGCCGGCCGCGGTGGCGGACTTCCCTGGGAGGCGAGACGTTGACCGACAACAGCTTCATGACATTGACTCCTCACTGGCTCCCCACACCGCCGCCAATGGCGCATATCGTTGTTCCGACGGCCAAATCCAATGCTTTGTCGGCGGCCTAGCGGTCAAGACCGATCAGGATGGCGACGATCACGCAGGCGCAACCGGCCGCCTGCTGCAGGGTCACCGGCTCGGCCAGCACCAGGGCCGCCAGCACCACGGCGGACACGGGCAGGACCGCCGTGAACAACGCGGCCTCACCGGCACTGGCCCGCGCCGCCCCCTCGTACCACAGGAAGAACCCGACCACGGTGGGGACGAGCGCGTAATAGACGACGCCGAGCATGGCCGCGCCGGTAACGCCGTCCCAGCCGACCGCCGCGGCCTCGATGGCGGCCGGGACCAGGACCAGCGCCAATCCGAGGCCGCTCATGAGCGCCGACAGGGTCAACGCCGGCAAGGGCCGGGCCAGCCGCTTGTTGAGCAGCAGGAACAGCGCCTCGCAGAGCACCGCCGTCAGCACGAGGCCAATGCCGACGGCGTCGCGGAGCGAGGGCATCGACACGCCCCCGCCGCCGATGCGGATCGTGATCAGCAGCACGCCGGCACTGGCCACCGCCAGTGCGGCAACGAAGCGCCAGGTGGGCCGCTCGCCGAAGCCGACGATGGCCACCACCCCCATGACCACGGGCAGGGTCCCCACCACCACGCCGGCATTGGCCGCCGACGTGAAGGTGAGCCCGACGATCAGGAGGACGGTGTAGGCGACGCTGCCGGCGCCCGCCTGCACCACCAGGAGGCCCCAGTCCCGTCGCGACAGGCGGGGAAGCCGGTGCCGCGAGAGCCGCAGCAGCAGAACGAAGATGGGCGTGGCGATGGCGAAGCGGACGGCCGTCGCCGTGAACGGTGGCATGCCTTCGCCGATGATCTTGCCGGCGACGACAGTACTGCCCACGATCACCATGGCGGCAGCCATGAATCCCAGACCACGAGCGTGAGAGGTCCACATGACGGGAAGACCGGACAGAACACCCGAGAACGATCAGATTTACCGCTACCTGCGCAGCGAAATCCACTTCGAGTACTCGATCATCAACGCCCGGGTGACCTGGCTGGTCACCTCCCAGGCGTTCCTGTTCCTGCCCCTGGCCATCGGCATCCCGTTGGGGCCCGAGTCGTCCGGGGTCGCCGGCAGCGTCTTCTTCCCGTTCATCCCCTATCTGGGGATCGCCGTGTGTCTGCTGGCGCTGTTGGGCATCGTCAGTGCCGTGACGCGGGTCCACCAGTGGAAAGGCAAGTATGCCGCGACCCTCTATGCCGGGGAGGACGGCCACGGGACCTTCGCCATCGATCAACCGCGCAGCCGTGTCGTGCCCATCGTGGGGCACATGGCCTCCATCGGCATCCCCCTGGTGCTGACCACGGCGTGGATCGTGGTGCGCATCTTCCCGCCGTCGTGAACCGGGCGGTTAGAGCACCGTTCGATCAGATCGATCTGATCCGATCGAACGGTCGTGCTCTAATTCATTGATTTCTAGAGCAAGTAAATCCGATCAAACGATTCCGTTTGATCGGATATTGCTCTAGCGGCGGCGGTGACCGTCGATCAGGTCGACGAAGCGCTGGAACAGGTAGTGGCTGTCCTGGGGCCCGGGGGAGGCCTCCGGGTGGTACTGGACCGAGAACACCGGCTGCCCCTCGACCCGCAGACCCTCGACGGTGCCGTCGAACAGGGACGTGTGGGTCCGGATGACATGGGCCGGCAGCGAGTCGGGATCGACGACGAAGCCGTGGTTCTGGCTGGTGATCTCTACGCGGCCGGTCTCCAGGTCCTTGACCGGGTGGTTGGCGCCCCGGTGGCCCATGTGCATCTTGAAGGTCCGGGCGCCCAGCGCCAGGGCCAAAAGCTGATGGCCGAGGCAGATGCCGAACAGCGGCACCCCGGCTTCGAGGACGCCGCGGATCATGGGCACGGCATAGGTTCCCGTGGCCGCCGGGTCACCGGGGCCGTTGGACAGGAACACGCCGTCGGGGTCGTGGCGCAGCACGTCGTCGGTCGTCGACGTCCCCGGCACCACCGTCACCCGGCAGCCGGCGGCGGCGAGACAGCGCAGGATGTTGCGCTTGGCCCCGTAGTCCACCGCCACAACGTGTCGCCGGGGCGCGGTCTGGCGGCCATAGCCGCTGCCCAGGGACCAGGTGGTCTCGTCCCAGGCGTAGGTCTGGGTGCAGCTCACCTCCTTGGCCAGGTCCATGCCCTCCAGCCCCGGCCAGGCGGCGGCCATGGCGTGCAGGGCGGCGACGTCGATGTCCTCGCCGGGCACGTGGATCAGCGCCCCGCTGGGCGCCCCGCCGTCGCGGATGCGGGCCGTGAGCCGCCGCGTGTCGACCCCCGTCACCGCCACCAGCTCGCGGCTTTTCAGCCAGGCGTCCAGGTGCTGGGCGGCCCGCCAGTTGGCCGGCTCGGTGATGGCGCTGCGCAGGACGCAGCCGCGGGCCGCCGGGACCTGGGTCTCGATGTCCTCCGGGTTGGCGCCCACGTTGCCGATATGGGGGAAGGTGAAGGTGATGATCTGCCCGGCATAGGACGGGTCGGTGAGGATCTCCTGGTAGCCGGTGATGGACGTGTTGAAGCAGACCTCGCCGACGGCGACGCCCGCCACCCCGGCGCCACGGCCCCAGAACACCGACCCGTCGTCGAGAACCAGCGCCGCATCGGCGCCCGGCGGGCGCGTGGCCGCGGAAAGAGACGCCGCCGGCGCGGACGCGGGCGGAGGGTCGCGGTCGGACATGGGCGGGTCCTCTGTCGGTGAGGCCGGCTGCGGGCACGCGCCGGCCCCGGCGCAGTCTTCAGGCACCGGCGCAGTCTTTAAGCAAAAGCCGTGCCGGCGTCAAGGCCGTGGCCCGGCAAAAAGAACTTGATATTTCAACGTGTTAATTTCAATTGACGGGCGTCATTGTTTTTGCGTTTTGAACGATTATTCAGTAACGTCCGTGCTTTCCGTCGGCCCCGGGAGGGGTGCAGTGCTTCGCCAACGTCTCAACGATTCCCTCAAGGAGGCCATGAAGGCCGGCCAGCCGCGTTCGGTCGCCACCGTGCGGCTGATCCTGGCGGCGCTGAAGGACCGCGACATCACGGTGCGCGGGCAGGGCAACCTGGGGGGCATCGGCGACGACGAGATCCTCACCATGCTGCAGTCCATGGTCAAGCAGCGCCGGGACAGCATCGCCATGTACGAGCAGGGGGGACGTCCCGACCTGGCGAGCCAGGAGGCCGAGGAGATCGCCGTCATCGAGAGCTTCCTGCCGACGCCCCTGGCCGAGGACGAGGTCGCCGACGTGGTCGCCGAGGTCATCGACGACATCGGCGCCCGGACCATGAAGGACATGGGCCGGACCATGGCCGCCCTCAAGGAGCGCTACGCCGGACGCATGGACTTCGCCAAGGCCAGCGCTCTGGTCAAGGACCGCCTCGGCTGACGTCGGCCAATCCCGCGCCCTGTGGATTGCGGGGATTTTGGGGATAACATTCACACTTTGTTCTATCTTTGACTCGGCATTTCGAGGATGCTGTCCCTCCGCGCCGCCGGCCCGTGGGGGGCGCGCTCCTCCATGCATCGGAAGGGAATCGGATGGCGTTCTCGGCCGACTTCCTGGACGAGGTGCGGGCCCGCGTCGGTCTGGCCGAGGTCATCGGCCGGCGGGTGCGGCTGACCCGGCGCGGCCGCGAGCACATCGGCCTGTGTCCCTTCCACAACGAGAAGACGCCGTCGTTCACGGTCAACGAGGACAAGGGCTTCTACCACTGCTTCGGCTGCGGCGCCCACGGCAGCGTCATCGACTTCGTCATGCAGACCGAGGGCCTGGCCTTCCCGGAAGCGGTGGAGCGCCTGGCCGGCGAGGCCGGCCTGGCCGTGCCCGCCAACACGCCCGAGGAGCAGGAACGCAGCCGCCAGCGCCAGACCCTGTACGGCGTCCTGGAGGCGGCGACAGCCTTTTTCGAGAAGAGCCTGCGCATGCCGGCCGGCGCCGGCGCCATGGCCTACCTGCGGGGCCGCGGGCTGACGCCGGCCACCATCGAGCGCTTCCGCCTCGGCTTCGCCCCCGATGCCCGCGGCGCCTTGAAGGCGGCCCTGACCCGCGAGGACGTGGCCGAGGACCTGATGGTGGCGGCGGGACTTCTGATCCGCCCGGAAGAGCAGGACAGGGCGCCTTATGACCGCTTCCGCGGCCGGGTCATGTTCCCCATCACCGACCGGCGGGGCCAAGTCATCGGCTTCGGCGGCCGCATCCTCGGCGGCGGCGAGCCCAAATACCTGAACTCGCCCGAGACGGCGGTGTTCCACAAGGGCCGCACCCTGTATGGCTTGGCCCAGGCCCTGCCGGCGGTGCGGGACGCGGCCCACGTCATCGTCGCCGAGGGTTACCTGGACGTCATCGCCCTGGCCCAGAATGGGCTGGCCCACGCCGTGGCCCCCCTGGGCACTGCGTTGACCGAGGACCAGCTCGCCCTGCTGTGGCGCCTCGCCGAGATGCCCACGGTGTGCTTCGACGGCGACGACGCTGGGCGCCGGGCCGCCGCCCGCGCCGCCGAGCGCGCCCTGCCGCTGCTACGGCCGGGCCGCGGTCTCAGGTTCGCCATGTTGCCACCGGGCGAGGACCCGGACAGCCTGCTGGCCCGCGACGGGACCGACGCCATGGGTCGCGTCTTGGCGGCGGCCCGGCCCTTGTCCGAGGTCCTGTGGCGCATGGAGGTGGGCGGGCGCACCATCGCGACGCCCGAAGAGCGCGCGGCCCTGGAGGCACGGCTGCGCCGTCACACCGGCCGCATCGCCGACCCCACGGTGCGCGCCCATTTCGACAAGGTCTACCGGGACCGCCTATGGCAAGCGATGGCGCCCCGCCGCGGCCCCGGTCGGCCGGGCGCGCCGCCGGCCGCCGCGGTGGCCGCCTCCCCGGGTCCGCCGGTGGATCTGGCCCGGCGGCGCGAAGAGATCCTGGTCACGGTCCTGGTGACCCATCCGGAGCTGTTCGACGACATCGGTGAACGCCTTGGTTCGATGGCCTTTTCCGCACCCGACCTTGACAATCTGCGGCAGGAGGTCTTAAAGACCCTCGCGGGGGCCCCGGGCCTTGACTCGCGGGGTTTGGAGAGCCAACTCAGGCATAATGGTTATTCCCAGGCGCTGGACTCTGTATTGAGCCCAAGGGTGTTCGAACATGCGTTTTTCGCCCGGCCCGACTGCGCCGCCGAGACGGCCAGGGAGGGGTGGGACGAAACCTACGGCCTGTACGCCCGCGACCACCTGCGGGCTGAGGTCCAGGCCGCCCAGCGGCGCTTGGCCGACGACATGACGGCCGAGAGCTTCGACCGGTTCCGGGCGCTGAAGGACCAGGAACACCAGGCGGCGGACGATGGGGGCGAGTCGGGGGCGCGCGCCCGCGCCCCCACCACGGCCAGCGGCCGTTGAGGCGGGGGAAATCCGGATACTCGCCGAACCGGGCATGACGGACCGGGCAAGGATGCTTACCGGGAGCGAAGGCTGAATGGCGACCAAAGGAACCACGACCGCCGAGGTGCGCGAGGGCCAGGACGACGGGGGCGACGGCCCTCTTCTCGATACCCTGGGCGCCGGCGTCAAGAAGATGATCGCCCGCGGCAAGGAGCGGGGCTACGTCACCTACGACGAGCTCAACGCCGCCCTGCCGCCCGACCAGTTGTCCTCGGAGCAGATCGAGGACTCCATGACCATGCTCTCGGAGATGGGCATCAACGTCGTCGAGAGCGAGGAGGCCGAGGAAGGCACCCCCGCCGGCGAGGTTGTGGAGGCCGAAACCACCGCCGCCGGCAACGTGGACGACAGCGACCTCGGTCGCACCGACGACCCGGTGCGCATGTACCTGCGCGAGATGGGCAGCGTCGAGCTGCTGTCGCGGGAAGGCGAGATCGCCATCGCCAAGCGCATCGAGGCCGGCCGCGAGATGATGATCGGCGGCATCTGCGAAAGCCCGCTGACCATCCGCGCCATCGTCGATTGGCACGACGCCCTGGTCGAAGGCAAGATGCTGCTCCGCGACATCATCGACCTGGAGGCCACCTACGGCGGCGGCCCCAACGGCGGCATCGGCGGCGCCGAGGCCGCCGGCACGCCCGGCGACGGGACGGCCCCCGCCGAGGGAGCGGAGGAGGGGGCCGCGGAACCCGCCGCCGAGGGCGCCGATGCCGGCGATGCGCCGCAGCCCGATGCCGAGGCCCATGGCGAGGCCGACGAGGAAAGCCAGGATGGGGGCGACGAGGCGGGATCGGAAGACGGCGAGGAGGCCGATCCGGAGGAGGTCAACCTGTCCCTGGCCGCCATGGAGGCCAAGCTGAAGCCGGAGGTCCTGGCCACCTTCGAGTCCATCGCATCCACGTATACCAAGCTCCATCGGCTGCAGGTGCAGCGGCTCGACGCCCTGCAGCGCGGCGACGAGGTCAAGCCGGCCCAGGAGAAGCGCTACGGCAAGCTGCGCCAGCAGCTGGTCGGGCTGATGGAGGACGTGCACCTCAACAACCTGCGTATCGAGCAGCTGGTCGAGCAGCTGTACGACCTCAACCGCCTGCTCATCACCCTGGAGGGGCGGCTGCTGCGCCTGGCCACCAACTGCCGGATCAAGCGCGAGGACTTCCTGGAGCGCTACTTCGGCCACGAGCTGGCTCCCGACTGGGTGGCCCAGGTGGCCGAGTTGCCGGGCAAGGGGTGGCCGCGGTTCACCACCAAGTACCGCGAGGAGATCGACGCCCTGCGCGAAGGCGTGGCCCAGGTCTCCATCGAGGCGGGACTGCCCATCGGCGAGTTCCGCCGCATCGTGGCCACCGTACAGAAAGGCGAGCGCGAGGCGGCCAAGGCCAAGAAGGAGATGATCGAGGCCAACCTGCGGCTGGTCATCTCCATCGCCAAGAAGTACACCAACCGCGGGCTGCAGTTCCTGGACCTGATCCAGGAGGGGAACATCGGCCTGATGAAGGCGGTGGACAAGTTCGAGTACCGGCGCGGCTACAAGTTCTCCACCTACGCCACCTGGTGGATCCGCCAGGCCATTACGCGCTCCATCGCCGATCAGGCGCGCACCATCCGCATCCCG
>JANQFP010000087.1 GCA_028277795.1 Rhodospirillales bacterium | reverse complement strand
AAATCTTTTATTTTCCAGAAACATACCTCATGCTGAGCAGGCGCGTCAGCGCCGTGTCGAAGCATCCCGACGCAGGTTCCAACCGACGCATCTTGGTATAACACAACCAAATAAGAAAGCCGGCCCGAGGGCCGGCTTTCCGTATGGCTTGGTGCCGGGGGCGGGCTAGCCGGCGAGGCTCCAGACGTCCGGGGCCTTGCCGACCCGGTCGGCGAACTTCTGGCGTTCGTCCTCCAGCTCCGGCGGCAGGCGGTCGCCGAACTTGGCGAAGTGACCCTTGATCTCTTCGGCCTCGGCCGTCGCCCCGTCCTTGTTGATATCGGTGATGGACAGGAACTGGTCGCGGGTGAACTCAAGCCCGGTCCAGGTGATGTCCTCGTGCTTGGGCATCAGGCCGAACGGGCTCTCGGCGGCGTCGACCCGGCCGCGGACGCGGTCGACCACCCACTTCAGCACCCGCATGTTCTCGCCGTAGCCCGGCCAGATGAACTTGCCGTCGGCGTCCTTGCGGAACCAGTTGGTGCGGAAGATCTTGGGCAGCTTCAGGTCGCTGCGGTTGCCGAAGCTGAGCCAATGCTTCCAGTAGTCGCCCATGTGGTAGCCCATGAACGGCAGCATGGCGAAGGGATCGCGCCGCATGGCCGCCTGGCCGATGGCCGCCGCGGTGGCCTCCGAGCCCATGGTCGACGCCATGAAGACGCCGTGGTTCCAGTCGAAGGACTCATAGACCAGCGGGAAGGTCTTGGACAGCCGGCCGCCGAACAGGAAGGCGCTGATGGGCACGCCGGCCGGGTCCTCCCACGACGGGTCGATGGTCGGGCACTGCCCCGCCGGCGCGGTGAAGCGGCTGTTGGGATGGGCGCCCGGGGTCTCGCTGTCGGGCGTCCAGTCGTTGCCCTTCCAGTCGATGCCATGGGCCGGCGGCGGGCCGTCCATGCCCTCCCACCACACGTCGCCGTCGTCGGTGAGCACCGTGTTGGTAAAGATGCAGTTGCCCTTCTTCAGGGTCTCCATGGCCATCGGGTTGGAATCGTAGGCCGTGCCCGGGCAGACGCCGAAGAAGCCGTACTCCGGGTTGATGGCGCGGAGCGTGCCGTCGGGGCCCGGCTTGATCCAGGCGATGTCGTCGCCCACCGTCCACGCCTTCCAGCCCTCGAAGCCCTCGGGCGGGACGATCATGGCCAGATTGGTCTTGCCGCAGGCGCTGGGGAAGGCGGCGGCCACGTAGGTCTTCTCGCCTTCCGGGCTCTCCAGGCCGAGGATGAGCATGTGCTCGGCCAGCCAGCCCTCGTCGCGGGCCATGGTGCAGGCGATGCGCAGCGCCAGGCACTTCTTGCCGAGGAGCGCGTTGCCGCCGTAGCCCGAGCCGTAGGACCAGATCTCGCGGGTCTCGGGATAGTGCACGATGTACTTGTTGGAGATGTCGCCCTCGCACGGCCACGGCACGTCGGCCTGGCCGGGCTCCAGCGGCGCCCCCACCGAGTGGACGCAGGGGATGAAGTCGTCGTCGCCGAGGGTGTCGAGGACCTGCTGGCCCATGCGGGTCATGATGCGCTGGTTGACCACCACGTACGGCGAATCGGTGATCTGCACGCCGATGTAGGCGATGGGCGATCCCAGCGGCCCCATGCTGAAGGGGATCACGTACATGGTACGGCCCTTCATGCAGCCGTCGAAGCGCTCCTTGAGGATCCCGCGCATCTCGGCCGGCGCCATCCAGTTGTTGGTCGGGCCGGCGTCCACCTCGTTCTCGGAGCAGATGAAGGTCCGCTCCTCGACCCGGGCCACGTCGGACGGATGGGACCGCGCGAGGTAGCTGTTGGGGCGTTTCTCGGGATTCAGCTTGATGAACGTTCCGCCGTCCACCAGGAGCTGGCACATGCGGTCGTACTCCTCCTCGGAGCCGTCGCACCAGTACACTTCGTTGGGCTTAACCAGGGCGGCGATCTCGTCCACCCAGGCCAGCAGCTTCGCATTCTTGGTTCGGTCAGTGCCGGAAGTACTCATAACCCCTCCCCAGGATTAACATTTCGGGCTAATTGCTTGTCACAACGCCGCCGCCACGAGCCTTTTCGGGGATCGAAGCGATCACGGGGTCTGCGACTCAGTTGCGGCGCGGAACTCCGAGGCCGATTCTCACGGAATCGACCTTCCATGCAAGGGAAACATGAGTCCCGCGGTGCGTTGATTCAAGAGGCCACCGGCGCCCACCCGAAAGGGTTGCCCGGGGCAACCGAAGCGCATAATCGGCCGACGGTAATTGCCGTATACGTTACTGGACGCTGCGTCCCGACAGGGGAGCGTGGCGGCGCTGCCCGGCCGCGCCCCCGTCGATGGTGTCGACCACGGCCTGCAGGTCGGCGAGGCGGGTCTCCAGGGCGGCGATCGTGCGGCGGCTCTCGTCGCGGTCGCGGGCCAGGGCCTTGACCTCCTTCTTCAGGTCGGCCACCTCCCCGGCCACGGCCCCCAGACCCTGGCCGGCCTCCTCCAGCGCACGAGTCATCGCCTTCAAGCGGCTGTCCATGATCCGCTTGTGGCGACCTTCCGCTTTCTTCACCACGTCGCTGACCAGCCAGAGGGCGGTCAGGGCGACAAGAATGGCGAGAAAGGCGACGATTTCGGCGAGCCCCTCCATCGTGCTCCGCCTTCGTGCTTTCCCGCCTGGCCGGCTTTCTTCGATTGAATCAGAATTCCCCCGCAGGGGCAAGGCGCGATCCGGGCGCCCTTGTCACAAAAGGTTCTCAGAAAAGCACTTTTTGGGCCGCGGCCGCGGCACCGGCGCGAATCGGCACGCCCAGGTCCCGGAGGGTGCCCTCCAACGCCGTCAGGCACAGGATGACGTGGGTGGCCGAGCTGCTGTGTCCCATCAGGCCGATGCGCCACACCTTGCCCGCCAGGTCGCCCAGCCCGGCGCCGATCTCCAGGTCGTAATCGCTGAGCAACCGCCGTCGCACCGCGGCTTCGTCCACGCCCTCGGGGATGCGCACGGCGTTGAGCTGGGGCAGGCGGTGGGGCTCGTCCACCAGCAGCTCCAGGCCCATGGCCTCGAGCCCGGCGCGCAGGGCCATGTAGTTGGTGCGGTGCCGCGCCCAGGCGGCCTCCAGCCCCTCCTCGCGCAGCATGACCAGGGCCTCGTGCAGGCCGTAGAGCGCGTTGACCGGCGCCGTGTGGTGGTAGGCCCGCGCCCCGTCGCCGCCCCAGTAGCCCATGACCAGGTTGAGGTCCATGAACCAGCTCTGCACGCGGCTGGAGCGGTTCTTGATGGCGTCCAAGGCGCGGTCGCTGAAGGTGACCGGCGACAGGCCGGGGGCGCAGGACAGGCACTTCTGGGTGCCGGCATAGACGGCGTCGGCGCCCCACTGGTCGACCAGGACCGGCGTCCCGGCCAGCGAGGTGACCGTATCGACGATGGTCAGGCAGCCGGCCTCCCGGGCCAGCCGGCACAGGGTCTCGGCGTCCGACTGCACGCCGGTGGAGGTCTCGGCGTGGACGAAGGCCAGGGCCTTGGCGCCCGGGTGGGCCTTGAGGGCGTCCGCCACCTTGCCGGTGTCCACCGCCGTGCCCCAGGCGTCGTCCACCATCACGGCGACCCCGCCGCAGCGTTCCACCACCTCCTTCATGCGGCCGCCGAACACGCCGTTGCGGCACACGATCACCGTGTCGCCCGGCTCGATCAGGTTGACGAAGCAGACCTCCATGCCGGCCGAGCCGGGGCCCGACACCGGGATGGTCAGCGTATTCGCCGTCTGGAAGGCATAGCGCAGGAGGTCCTTGGTCTCCTCCATCATGGCGACGAAGGCCGGATCCAGGTGGCCGATGGTGGGCCGCGCCATGGCGGCGTGGACCCGGGGGTGGACGTCCGAGGGGCCGGGGCCCATCAGAACCCGCCGCGGCGGGACGAAGGACGCAGGCGCTGTATTGGGTATGGATTCGGTCATGGTGCGCTCCCCCGCCCGAAACTAGAGAAGAAAACGTCCTGTCAACGAAAACCCCGCCGCCAGGCGGGGTTGGCGTGGCCCGCGCCGGTGGTCGCTCAGATCACCGATTCGACCCACTCGAACAGCTTGCCCTTGGGCAGGGCGCCGATCTTGGTGGCGGCCACCTGGCCGTCCTTGAACACCATCAGTGTCGGGATGCCGCGCACGCCGTACTTGGACGGAGTCATCGGATTCTCGTCGATGTTGAGCTTGGCCACGGTCAGCCGCGGTCCCATTTCCGTGTCCAACTCCTCCAGCGCCGGGGCGATCTGCTTGCACGGCCCGCACCACTCGGCCCAGAAATCCACGACGACCGGGCTGTCGGCCTTCAAGACCTGCGAGTCGAACGAATCATCGGTGACCGTGATCGGCATTCCATCAATCCTATCAAGACTTTAGGAAATTCCCCCTCGGGGCTCGACGAAACCCGAACCCACGCTGAATCTAGGGTCCACCCCTGGCCCCGTCAAGGCGCGTACGCCTCCAGCAGGGCATCGGGCAGCACGGTCACCGACGGCCCGTCGGTCCACAGCAGGAGGCAGCGCACCGAGCGTCCGGGGAACACGCGGACCAGCAGGGCCCGGTAGGCCGCCATCTGGCGCAGATAGACCGGCGGCACGTCCACGGCGGCGTCCGGCGGCGTCCGGTCGGTCTTGTAGTCGACCACGGTCACCGTCCGCTCACCGACCACCAGGCGGTCGACCCGGGCCGAGATCACAGTGTCCCCGACCCGACCCGCCAGCGGAGCCTCGGCCAGGCTCTCGGGGCCGAACAGGTCGGCGAGGTCGGGGTGAGCTATGACGTCGAGAGCCTCGCCGGCGATGGCCGCGCGCGCCGTGGCGTCGAGGCCGTGGACGGGGCGGGCCAGGATGGCGTCGGCCGCCGCCGCCCGGTCCGCGGCCGGCACCTCGGGCAGGATCTGCAGCAGCCGGTGGATCAGGCGCCCGCGGCGGAACCCCTCGCCGCCGTCGATGCCGACAGGGGAGCGCACCGGCGGCTCGTCGTCGGCCGGGCGCGACGGCGCCAGGGGCCGCGGCGGCTCGGGCTCGGCCGGCGCCGGCTCGCGGGCCCAGGCGGGCAGCGGCGGGGGCGCCGGCCGGGGCACTGCCGGCTCCCGAACCACCTCCTTCTCCTGCGGCCGATCGAAACGCAGGGCGTCCTCGCCCCACGGCAGGGGCTCCGGCACGCCGAGCTCGGCCAGCACCGGCGCCACCGCGTCGTACCAGGTTCCCTCCCGCGGGCTCCGGCGAGTCCGCCAGCCGCACACGGTGAGGCGTTCCCTGGCCCGGGTCATGGCCACGTAGAGCAGGCGCCGGTATTCACGCTGACTCGCCTCGCCTCGGGCGGTCCGCAGGGTCGCGGTCGAGTCGACGTCCATGTCCTTGGTCGGCACCCAGAGGGGGACCTCCTGGCCCCGGCCCCCGTCGGCCCAGAACAGCCCTGTACCGGCGGCGCCGGGGACGCGGACGGTATCGGGCAGGACGACGATGTTGGCCTGAAGCCCCTTGGCCCCGTGCACGGTCATCACGCGGACCGCGTTCCGCACCTGCTCCAGGTCGCGCTTGACCTCGGTGGCGCCGGCCGCCACCCAGGCCAGGAAACCCTGCCACGAGGGCGCGTGCTCGCGCTCGTGGAGCAGGGCCAGGTTGAGGAACTCGTCGATGGCGTCGTTGGCGTCGTCGCCGAGACGGCCAAGGAACGCCCGCCGCCCGCCGTCGGGTCCCAGCAGGCGGGTGAGGAAGTCGTAAGGCGGCTCGTTGTCGGCGCGGGACAGCCATGCGGCCAGCCGGCGCCGGGCCTCGGCGGCCCGCCCGCCCGGGTGCCGCTGCACCGCCTGCCACAACGAGCCCTCGCGCCCATGGGCGACGGCGAACAGGTCGTCGTCGTCCCATCCGACCAGCGGGCTCTTCAGCACCTCGGCCAGGCTCAGGTCGTCGCCCGGCAACAGCAGGAAGCGGGCCAGGGCCATCAGGTCCATGACCGCCATCTGCTTGGCGAGAACCATGCGGTCGGCGCCGGCCACCGGGATGCCGGCCTGCTTCAGGGCGCGCACCATGTGCTGATAGAAGGCACCGCGGCGCTGCACCAGGATCATCACGTCGCCGGCCTCGATGGGGCGCCCGGCGGCGGGCAGCTCCTCCCGGTCGTCGAGCCACCGTTTGATCCGCCCCGCGATGCGCTCGGCCAGAATCCGGTCGGCGCTGCCCGGGGCCGGCCGGTCGAGGGGCGCGTCCCAGGGGTCTTCTTCCTCGGGCTCGGCCGGCTCCACCGGCGGCCACAGCTCGACCCGTCCGGCCTCGCCGGTCCGGTGCAGCCGGTGATCCAGCCGGGTGTCCGGGTCGATCACGCCGTCCCGCGCCGGCGCCCGTGCGAACACCGCGTCGACGGTGTCGAGAATCGGCGCGGTCGAACGGAACGACAGTCCGAGGCCCACGTCCCGCCACAGCCGCGCATCGACGGCCCGGGCGCGGTCGCGGAAGGCATCGTGCATGGCCCGGAAGGTCTCCAGGTCGGCGCCCTGGAAGGAGAAGATGGACTGCTTCTCGTCACCGACCACGAACAGGGTGCGATTCATCTCCGGGCGCGCGCCCTCGCCGGCGAAGAACTCGGCGGTGAGGGCGTCGATCACCGCCCACTGGTCGGGACTGGTGTCCTGGGCCTCGTCCACCAGGACGTGGTCGATGCCGCCATCCAGCTTGTAGTGGACCCAGGATGCGCCGCCCTGACCGGCCAGCAGGCCCTGCGCAAATCCGATCAAGTCGTCGTAGTCGAGGACGGCGTGCGCCTCCTTGAGCGCCGAATACTCCTCGATCAGGGCGGCGCCCAGCCGCAGCACCGCGGCCGATGCCTCCGCCGCCATCGCGGCCCGTCGCCGCTGTACCACCGCCAACACCCGCTCGGCCTCCGTGGCCATGATCTCGTCCGCGCCCGGGGTCGCCTTCTTCGCCTTTTCGGTGATCAGGGTCTTGCGGACGTGGGGCAGTCGCGTCTTCCCGTCGAACGTGACGAAGGTCCCGGCGTAGCCATCGAATCCGGCGGCGCGTTCGGCCGGCGTGCCGGCCAGCCAGCGGGCGATGGCGTCGCCCCGTTCACCATCCTTGTCCGAACCCCGGTGGAGGGCGTCGACCGCGAGTCGCAGGCCCAGGCCGTCGAAGGCGTCATCGTCGCCGGCCGCGGCGATCACCGCTTCCGGCGAATCTGCCGGTGCCAGACCGAGGAACGGACCGGCCGCCGCCACCGCCGCCTCGACCGAGCCGTGGGCGCGGACCAGACGGCCCAGGCGGCCGCGCTGGCGGGCGAGGTCGGTCAGCAGCCCGTCGAACCGGGTCTCGTCGGTGAGCACCGCGACCCGGTCCAGGGCCTCGCGCAGGGCCTCGCCGCCGTGCCCGAGGGCGCGGCGGAACAGACGGCTGCGGGCTTCGGTCATGAGCTCGGCGGCGGTGCGCTCGTCGATGACCGAGAAGTGGGGCGCCACCCCCGATTCCAGCGGGAAGCGGCCGAGCAGGGATTCGCAGAAGCTGTGGATGGTGCGCAGGTTGAGGCCGCCCGGGGTCTCCAGGCTGGCGGCGAACAGGTGGCGCGCCCGGCGCCGGATGTCGGGCCCGGGCGCCATCTGCGTGAGGGCCAGCAGGTGCGCGTCCAGCGTGTCGTCGTCCAGCACCGACCATTGGCCGAGGACCTCGGACAGCCGGTTGGCCATCTCGGCGGCGGCGGCCTTGGTGAAGGTCAGGCATAGGATCTTGGCCGGGGGCGTGCCGGCCAGCATCAGGCGCAGGATGCGATCGACCAGCACATGGGTCTTGCCGGTGCCGGCGTTTGCGGTGACCCAGGCCGAGACGGCCGGGTCCGAGGCCAGCGTCTGTTGGGCGTGGGGGACGACGGGTTCGCTCATGCTTCGTCGTCGCCGCCGGCGACGCCCCATTCCCCCACCCGGGACAGGTGATCGTAGTCTCCCTCACGTCCCTCGAACTGCACCCGCGGCCGCGACGGGTACGGCGTCTCGGGCCGTGCGAAAGCGCCGACCAGACGGGTCAGGCCGGCCAGGCTGTCGTCGGCCAGCGCGGTGACACCGTCGTCGAGGACCTGCTCCTTGCCGGCCACGCGGGCGCCCGCCACCTTGACGTACACCAGCTCGTCCACCACTGCCGGGTCGATCCCCGGAAAGGCGCCCCGGGCCGCCATTGCCGCCTCCAGGGTGAGCTGGGGGGCGAGGCCGCTCTTCACCTGCGACGCCGACGGCACCGCGCCGGTCTTGTAGTCGATGATGGCGAGGCCGCCCGAGGCGTGGCGGTCGACGCGGTCGGCCCGTGCCTCGAGCACGAAATCGACGCCGGTTAGAGGCAGGGTGCCTTTGGTCTCCTGGGCCCGTGGAAGGGGCGCCCATCCGGCACCCCGCCGTGCCTGCTCGAAGGTGATGAACCAGTGGGCGGCGCGGACGAACCGCGGCCACCAGAAGGCTCGCAGTCCGGGGCGGTCGCCCCCGGCGCGGAAGGCCTCGTTGCCGATGGCGATCAGGCGGTCCAGGGCGTCGTCCGCCAGTGGATGACCGGCGCTGCGCACGAACCGCTCCAGGATCTCGTGCAGCAGGATGCCACGCTCCGCCGCCCCCGGCTCCTGGTCCAGGGGATCGAGGGGCTTGAGGCCGAGGACGTGGCGGGCGTAGACGGCGTAGGGATCGCGGATCCAGGTCTCGATGCGGGTTACGGGCAACGTCCGAGGCCGCGCCTCCACCGGCGGCGTCGGCCGGGGCGGATCGATCGGCCGGGCCTGCTCCGCGGGCCGGTCGAGGGCGTCGAGCCAGGCCGGCCACCTGAGGTCGGGTCGCAGATAGTCCGGGCCGAGCCCGGCCTGGACCAACGTGGCCAGGCGCACCCACCAGCGCGACGGTACCGTAGGCGTGCCGTCCACCCGCTCCGACCGGGTCAGCAGCACCTGGCGGGCGCAGAACGCCTGGGCGAAGTCGTGGGCGGTCAGTCCGATGCGCCGCTCCGGCAGCGGCAGCCCGAAATCCCGCATCATGGGCCGGCTCATCCACGGGCCGGCCTGGGTATCGGGCGGCCATGTCCCTTCGTTGAGGCCGCCAAGCACCATCAGGTCCGCCTGCTGCAGGCGCGCCTCCAGCAAGCCCAGGATGGCCAGCCGCGGATGCCGCCCGTAGCGGGGCCGCACCACCCGGCCATCCATCAGGCTCTCGAACAGTGCCGGATAGTCGCGGCCGCCGATGGGCCCGAGGGCGTCGGCGGCCTCCAGGACATCGGCGACGAATCCCGCCGCCGCCTCGCCGTCGTCGCCGGCCCACAGGCGGGCGGTACCGGCTTCCGACCCGGTGGCGGCCAGGGCCTCAGCGGCGGCGACGTGGGCGCGCAGCACCTCGGCCAGGGGTACCTCGGAGCGGTCGAAAGCCAGGAGCAGCGGGTGCAGGGCCGCCTCCAGCGGCGGCAACAGGTCGGCGAACGCTTTCTCCTTGCCTCCCAGGGCGGCGCGCAGGCCGGCGATGCCGGGTGCCGGGCGGACGCCGCGCAGGGCCTCCCGTTCCAGGTCGCGGGCCCGCGCCCGCAGGTCCGCCGGCGCCCGCCCGAGGGCGGCCAGGGGATGCTTGAGCAAGGCCAGCAGCGCCACCGGTGCCAGCTCCTCGGCGGCGGCGGCCGCCACCAGGCGGAGGAACACCCCCGGCCGGGTCAGGGCCAGGGGGCGCCCCGCCGAATCGTCGATGTCGACGCCCCAGCGCTGCATCTCGGCCGCCACCCGGCGGGCCAGGCCGCGGTCGGGAGTGACCAGGATGGCGGTCCGCCCCGGGGTCTCCAGGGCCTCGCGCAGGGCGAGCGCGATGACTCCCGCCTCCTCGCGCGGAGTGGGGACGACCGCCGTGGCGACGTCGGCCAAGGTGGCCGCGAAGGACTCGCGCTCGGCGGCGGTGAATCGCATTGCCTCGCCGGTCGCCGCCGGAGGCAGGAGGGCGCGGCCGATAAGCGCTGCCCGCGCCACCGCCGTGGACTCGACTCCGGGTGCCGGCCAATCGCCTACAGCCGACCGCTCCACGCCCAGATGGGCGAGCAGGCGCGCCATGCCGTGCTGGGGGTGGGACGGCGGCAGGTCGCCCCAGGCATCGTCGTCCAGGTCCCGGTCCAGCCCCGGCAGGACAACCGAGCCGTCCGGCAGGCCCGCCACCACGGCCAGCAGGTCGGCGGTGGCCGGGATGCTGCCGGTGGAGCCGGCGGCGATCACGGGATGCCGCGGCGGGTCGCGCCGCCAGGCCGCCGCCCGGGCGTCCAGCGCCAAGTTGCGCCGGGCCGCCGGGTCGGTTCCGCCTTCGGCCGCCAGCAGGGCCGGCCAGCGCTCGGTGAGGATGCCTAGGAAATCGAGGGTGACCTGCCAATGCTCGGCCAGGTCGTCGGGCGCCAGGTCGGCCAGGCGGTCGAAGGACAGCCGCTCCGTGTGCACCTGGTCGAGCAGCCGCGCCAACTCCGCCGCCAGCCGTGCCGCCTGGTCGGGGCCCACCGGCCTTTGCGCCATGATCTCGCGCGCCAGCGCCAGCCGTCGCCGCAGGTCGGGGATCGCGGGCGGGATGTCGGGACCGCCGCCCCATTCCGCGGCCTCGGCCAGGGCCAGGTCGTCGTCGTCCACGTCGCCCAGGGGCATCATGCGCGGCAGCAGCACGGGGCGGCCCTGGCCGCGGCGCAGGAACGCCTCGCCGAGGGCCCGGCAGGCCCGCCGCGTCGACAGCAGAACCGTCGCCCGCGCCAGGGCGGCCGGGTCGTCGCCGGCCCGCGCCAGCAGTCCGGCGGCCAGGGCGTCGAGGAAGGCCGTCCCCGACGGGATGGTGTAGACCGTCGGGCCGGCGGCGGACGTGGCGATCATGGGCGCCGGTGCCCGGTCCCCGGATAGCGGTCGCCCATGTAGGCCTCGGCCAGCGCCAGGCCCTCCGGGGTGCCGATGTGGAACCACTCGCCGTCGTGCACGATGCCGTACAGGCGTTCGGACTCGATGGCGCGGTCGTACAGCCGGTTGAGGGAGAACGGCCCCTCCGGCGCCCCTTCGAACAGGCGCGGATGGAGAATCTGCACGCCGGTGAACAGGAACGGCGAGACCTCGGACTCGGGCCGCCGGGTGACCGCGCCCGCCGGGTCGAGCAGGAAGTCGCCGCGCCCGTCATAGCCGAAGGCGGCGACGGTGGAATGGAGCAGCAGCAGGCCGTCCATGCGCGCCTCGTCCCAGGCGCCGGCGAGGCGGCCCAACGACGGCTCGGTGCCGTTGAGCCACAGCACGTCGCCGTTGACCACGAAGAACGGGGCCCCGCCCAGCCGCGGCAGGGCGTGGGCGACGCCACCCCCGGTGTCGAGAAGTTCGTCCTCCTGCGAAAACAGGATCTCCGGCGTCGGCCGCTTGCGCACGTGCTGCTCGATCAGGTGGCCCAGGTGGTGGAGGTTGATCACCGCCGTCTCGACCCCCGCCTCCAGCAGGCGGTCGAGGGTGCGGTCGAGCAGCGTCCGGTTGGCCACCTGGATCAGGGGCTTGGGCAGCTTCTCGGTGATCGGCCGCAGGCGCAGGCCGAGCCCGGCGCCGAGGACCATGCCGCGGTGCGGACTCATTGGGCCGCCGCTCCGGTCGGCGGGATGCGCCGCATCGCGGGCGGCACGTGGCGATCCAGCCAGTCGGCCACCGGCGCCAGGGTCGGGTTCTCCAAGGCCCGCTCCAGCAGGCGCCATACCCGCGGGATGTGAACCAGGTACTCGTGCTTGCCGTCGCGCCGGCAGAGCCGGGTGAAGATGCCGATCACCTTGGCATGGCGCTGGGCGGCCAGGATGACGTAGGACTTGTCGAACTCGTCGCCCACCAGGTGGGGCACACCCTCCCGGTAGCGGTCCAGCATGGCGGATTCCAGCCCGGCATCGATGTCGCGCCGGGCGTCCTCCAGCAGCGACATCAGGTCGTAGGCCGGCGGCCCGGCCACCGCGTCCTGGAAGTCCAGCAATCCGCAGGCGGCGACCCCGTCGCGTCCGGCCAGGCGCATCAGGTTGTCCACATGGTAGTCGCGCAGCACCAGGGTGCGGGGCTGGGCGTGCACGGCCGGGAACAGGTCCCGCCACGCGGCCACGTAGGCCTCGCGGTCGTCGTCGGTGGGGCGGTCGGACACCGCCGGCAGGTACCAGTCGGTGAGCAGGCACGCCTCCTCCAGCAGCCGCCCGTCGTCGTAGGGTGGCAGGCCGGGTGGCACGGCCTCGGCGGACGGCAGTCGGTGCAGGTGGATGAGCACGTCGATGGCGAGCTCGTACAGGTCCGCCTCGTCGGCGTCGGCATCCAGCAGCCGGGTGTAGGTGTCGTCGCCCAGGTCCTCGAGCAGCAGCAGGCCGGCGCCCACGTCGTCGGCCAGCACCTCGGGGGCGCTCAGGCCCAGGCGGCGCAGGTGCTCGGCCACCAGGATGAACGGGCGCACGTCCTCGTGGTCCGGCGGCGCGTCCATCAGCACGCACTGGTGGCGGCCCGCCGTCACCCGCTGATAGCGGCGGAACGAGGCGTCGCCGGCGAGCGGAGTGCGCTCGGCGCCGGCCCAGCCCGATTCGGCCAGGAACTCCTCGATCAGGGCCTCCCGGTCAGACAAGGCCGGCCTCCAACAGGCGATCCGACCACCGTCCGCGGGCGTCCAGGCGCACCCGCCGGGCCGCCGGCCGGCCCGCGTGGGACAGGGTCACGTCCAGGCGCTCCGCCGGCAGCAGGTCGCCCAGGCGCTCGGCCCACTCGATCAGCGAGATGCCCTCGGCGAAGGCGTCCTCGATGTCCAGCTCGTAGGCCTCCCGCGCATCCCCGATGCGGTAGAGGTCGAAGTGGTAGACCGGGCCGCCGGGCAGATCGTAGGTCTGCACCAGGGTGAAGGTGGGGCTCGGCACCTCGCCCGGGTCGACGCCGCGGCGGCGGGCGCGGGCGTGGATGAAGGCGCGGGCGAACACGGTCTTGCCGGTGCCCAGCTCGCCGGTCAGGGCCAGCACGTCGGGCGGCGCGGCCAGGTCCGCGAGGCGGCCGGCGAGGGCGGCGGTGGCGGCCTCGTCGGGCAGGTCCATGTGGATCGGCGTTGCGGCTGCGTCCATCCCGGCCCCGTGGCCTCGTCCCCCCATCCCCGGGCCGTCCCCAGGGGCCTTGATCGCACGTGCCCCGGCCGCCATTGTAAAGGCCCGCGCCGTCGGCACGGACAGCGATGGCCGATCATAAACGCTCAATCGACGATGTTTCCATGACCAACACGCCCCACACCACCGATGTGGCCGTCATCGGGGCCGGCCCGGTCGGCCTGTTCGCCGTCTTCGAGTGCGGCATGCTCAACCTCAAGTGCCACGTGATCGATGCCCTGGAGATGATCGGCGGCCAGTGCTCGGCGCTCTATCCCGAGAAGCCCATCTACGACATCCCCGGTTATCCGGAGATCATGGCCGGCGACCTGGTCGAGCGGCTGGAAGCCCAGGCGGCGCCGTTCGATCCCGTCTACCACCTGAACCAGCAGGTGACCGCCTTGGAGCCCGCCGACGGCGGCCGCTGGCGGCTGACCACGGGCGCAGGGACCGTCATCGATGCCGGGGCCGTGTTCGTGGCCGCCGGGGTCGGCGCCTTCGGGCCCAACCGCCCGCCGCTTGACGGGATCGAGGCCTACGAGGGCAGGAGCGTCCACTACCTGGTGCGGCGCCGCGAGGACTTCCGGAACAAGAAGGTGGTCATCGCCGGCGGCGGCGATTCGGCGGTGGACTGGGCCCTGTCCCTGGCCGAGGTGGCGGAGCGGGTGGCGGTGGTGCACCGGCGGCCGAAGTTCCGTGCCGCACCGGGCAGCGCCGAGAAGCTGAACGAACTGGCCGCGGCGGGGGCCATCGACCTGGTGATCCCGTTTCAGCTCGCCGGCCTGGAGGGCGACGGCGGCGTGCTGAGCACCGTCGTCGTGCGCGACCTGGACGGCGGCGAGCGGCGCCTCGACGCCGACGTGCTGCTGCCCTTCTTCGGCCTGGCCCAGAACCTGGGTCCCATCGCCCGGTGGGGCCTCAACCTGGACCGCAACCACATCGTCGTCGATCCCGCCACCTGCGCCACCAACCAGACCGGCATCTTCGCCATCGGCGACATCGCCACCTATCCCGGCAAGCTCAAGCTGATCCTCAGCGGCTTCTCCGAGGCGGCCATGGCGGCCCACGCCGCCTACGGAGTGCTCCACCCCGGCGAGGCCCTGCACTTCGAGTACTCGACGACCAAGGGCGTGCCGGGAAAGGCCGGGTGATCGAACGCGGGCGTCGTGCTTAGGATTGAGCGCAGAGGACGCCGGGGTCGCGCGGAGGACGCGGAGAAAGGAAATTACGCCGCGTAGCGGCGCGGGAATGCTCCTCCGCGTTCCTCAGTGCCTTCTCTGCGTCCTTGTGTTTGAGATCAGCCAAAAGAGAAAGCCGGCCTTCGGGCCGGCTTTCTCTTTTGGGGGGTGTTCCTGGATGCAGAGGGCGCGGAGGAACGCGGAGGAGCATTGCAGCGCCGCGCCCCGGTGCATCCACTTCGCCCCGCGTGCATTCCGCCCTCTAGAAGAGCACGGGTAGTTTTTCAATTATTCCTTTTGCTTTTCGGTTGGAGGTACGCGCGGAGGCCTTTTAAGGTCGCGACATGAGCAAGGACGAGGCCATCGTCAAATGGGGCACGCGGTTGATGACCGCGTTGGTTGGAACATTGGCCGGCGTCCCCACGGAAGCGCTCACCTTGCTTCTCGGCTCAGAGGCGTTCGGAGGCCTGCGAGATTGGCTCGGCGACCGCCAGCGACAGCAGTGGGAAGCCATGATCGCCGACCAGGTGGCTACTCTGAAAGCCGAGGTCAGCGAAGAGGTCATCGGCACCGTCCAACGACTGCTGCTCACGGAAGGGTTCGCGGAAAGGGTGCGCGCGGGAGCGACAGACGCCCATGCGGTGGCGCGGCTCATCGACGAGCAATCCGGAAGTATGGCCGCACACGTTCGCGAGAGTGCCGCGCCGGTGCTGGCCAGTATGATCACTGCGCTCCCCGCCAACCAGCCGGACCTGGAGGCGCTGCTCGCCGGCTACCGCGAGGCGCACGCCCTGGCTTCCCTGGTCGAGTACCGGCGAGTACGGTGGCACAAGGGCCTCCACGCCGAGACCGGGTTGCTCCGCGCCGATTTTGCCGCCGTCGGATTTCAGGGCCGCGAGGAGGAAATGGCGGACATCGCTGCGTGGTGCGATGGCGGCGGACAGTTCAGGCTGCGCCTCTACACTGGCGCGGGCGGCATGGGCAAGACGCGCCTGTGGATGCACGCCTGCGCGGAGTTGGCGGAGCAGAACTGGCGAGCCGGCTTCTTGAAGGCGGAGGCCGACGGGTCCGATCCCGCCACTTGGGACGCGTTGCTGCGCCCCGAGCGACTCCTTCTGGTTATCGACTACGCCGAGACCCGCCGCGATGCGGTCACGGCGTTGCTGAACCGGGCGGACGCGATGGTCCAGCGGGGTAGCACCTTGCGCCTGGTGCTCCTGGCGCGCGGCACCGGCGACTGGTGGCAGGAGCTAGGCGACGCGGGCGGAGGCGTTGGGGACTTGGTGCGCGGCCCCGCGTCGCACCATACGGAGATCGCACCGCTGACCATGGAACCCGACCGGCGCCGGGTCTATTTCGACGAGGCCCGGCAGGCTTTCGCCGAACTTCTGGAAGTGGAAGGCCCGTTCGCCGACCCGCCCGATCTGTCCCAAGGCCATTTTGAGCGCGCGCTCTACTTGCACCTCGCGGCTCTCGCCGCGGTCCACAGGGAGACCATCGAAAGTGCATCCGACCTGCTGGAATTCGTGCTCGGCCGGGAATCCGATCTGTGGCGCCGCCAGGCACCGGCCGGCTTGAGTACCCAAACCATGGCCCAATCCGCTGCAATGGCCACGTTGGCCGGCCGGGTAGAGACGAAGGGCAATGCGACGGTCCTGATCGCCTCGGCACCGCTAATGCGCGGACAACCCGCCGACCGCGTTGGGCAGGCGGCAGCGGTGCTCCACCGCCTTTATCCCGGCCCCGGGTGGCTCAACGGCTTGCAGCCAGACGTTATCGGCGAGCACTTGGTGGCGCGCGAAGTTGCCGCCGACCTTGCCCTGTTGGGTGCCTTCCTCGACGGTGCCGACGCCGGCCAGGCTCATAGCGCACTGACGGTGCTGACCCGCCTCGCCCAGCGCGACTCCGGCCAAACGCAATGGCTGGACCGCGCCCTGTCGGGCCGCGTCGTTCGTTTGGCGAAGATCGCCATGGCGGCGGCAGTGGAGACCGGCGATCCCATCGGGCGCGTACTGGCGGCGTTGCTGGCAAAGGAAGGAACCGCTGACCTGGCAGCGAAGCTGATTCCGTTGCTGCCCAAGCAATCGGTAGCCTTGCGGGAAACCAAGTTGGAGGTCACCCGGCTGCATCTCGACGGGCTGCGTGCAACGCCCAAACCCATTCCCTTGAAGATGAGGCAGGATATCGCTGGCTACGCCACAAACCTTGCCAACGCGCTGAGCGAGTTGGGTCATAGGGAAGGAGCGGTGGAAGCGGCCGAAGAGTCGGAGCGAGCCTTTCGGTCCCTCGCCCAAGACCACCCGGAGGAAATGCGCCCCCACCACGCCCTGTCCCTCAACAACCTGGCCAACCGCCTCAGCGACCTCGGGCGCCGCGAAGAGGCCCTGGAAAAAGCCGAGGAGGCCGTCGCCATCCGCCGCGACCTGGCGGCGGCCGGGCCCGACTTGGCCATGTCCCTCAACACACTGGTGAGGTCCCTCAGCGACCTCGGGCGCCGCGAGGAGGCCCTGGAGAAAGCCGAGGAGGCTTCTCTAATCTACCGCGACTTGGCCGCGGCCCGGCCCGACACCTTCCGGCCCGAGTTGGCTACGTCCCTCAACAACCTGGCGAATTCTCTAAGCGATCTCGGGCGCCGCGAGGAGGCCCTGGAGAAAGCCGAGGAGTTGGTGGCCATCCAACGCGACCTGGCGGTGGCGCGGCCCGACGCTTTTCAGCCCGACTTGGCCGGCTACCTCAACACCCTGGCGAACCGCCTCAGCGATCTCGGGCGCGGCGACGAGGCCTTGGAGAAAGCCGAGGAGGCTTCTCTCCTCTACCGCGGCCTGGCCGCGGCACGGCCGGACGCCTTTCGTCCCGACGTGGCCATGTCCCTCAACAACTTGGCGAACATCCTCAGCCACCTCGGGCGCCACGAGGAGGCTCTGGAGAAAGCCGAGGAGGCCGTCGCCATCCGCCGCGACCTGGCGGCGGCCCGGCCCGACGCCTTCCGGCCCTACTTGGCGATTTCCCTGGGCGCCCTCCACCGAGTGCTGCAAGGGCTAGGAAGAACGGATGACGCGCTGGGGGCGATCCGCGAGGCGGCTGAGATCATGTCCAATTTATTCCTCGCCAACCCCCGCGCCTTCGCCCGCTGGATGCAGATGATGGCGACGGACTACATGGAACTGTGCGAGGAGACCGGCGTCGAGCCGGACGCCACCTTGCTCGGCCCCATCGCGGAAGCCTTCCACGCGCTGGAACGAGAAGCGACGGGTGGAGCGACGGACGAATCCTGACAGTTCCCAGTATCAACTCCGCCGCAGGGCGGCCCAGATGAGCGCCGCCCAGCCCACCATCAGCAGCACGCCGCCGGCCGGGGCGGCGCCTTCCAGGGGGATGTACTCCAGGAAGCCGAAGGCGTAGAGGGTGCCCGAGAACAGGACGATGCCGGCGGTGAAGGCGGAGCCGGCGACGATGACCTCGGGCCGGCGGGTCTCCGAGCGCGAGGCCAGCCAAGCCACCGCCAGCAGGGCCAGGGCGTGCCACATCTGATACTGGACGCCGACGGCGAAGATCTTGCGGGTCCCTGCCTCGGCCTCCAGGGAATGCCAGCCGTAGGCCCCGGCGATCACCGCCATCAGGCCGTTGACCGCGGCCAGGAACAGCCACAGGCGCATGGGTACGGTCCGGTTCCGTGTGGAGGCGGGCGCCCGGGTTGTCCGTCAGTCGAGGTCGCCGAACTGGCACATGCCGCTAGCGCAGGCCGGAGCGCCGCAGGCCGGGGCCGGCGCGGCAGCACCGGAATTGAGCTTGGGCGCCATCAGGGCCTTGGTCACCTCGGAGTCGCCGCATTCGGGGCAGGCCAGGTGGCCGGCCGCCGCCTTGGCCTCGTAGTCGGCGCTGCTGGAGAACCACTCCTCGAACCGGTGGCCGTGGGAGCACAGCAGGTCGTAGACCATCATGGGATGGGTTTCCCTTAGGTTTTCGGTGTTGTTGCGGTCGACTTATAGCAAGGCGGGCCGGGAATGGGAAGATGGCGGGCGCCGGCGCGGTCAGCGGGGCAGCAGGGACTCGCCCATCAGGTACTCGTCGACGGCGCGGGCGCACTGCCGGCCCTCGCGGATGGCCCACACCACCAGGGACTGGCCGCGGCGCATGTCGCCGGCGACGAACACCTTGTCGATGGAGGTGGCGTAGGACTCGGTGTCGGCCTTGATGTTCTTGCGCCCGTCCAGCTCCACGCCCAGGTGCTCCACCATGCCGTCGAGCACCGGATGGACGAAGCCCATGGCCAGCAGCACCAGGTCGGCGCGGATCTCGAACTCGGTGCCCTCCAGCTCGTCCATGGACATGCGGCCGTTGCCGTCGGTGTTCCATTCCACGCGCAGGCACTGCAGCGCCGATACCCGCCCCTTGTTGCCGGCGAAGGCCTTGGTGACCACCGCCCAGTCGCGCCGGCAGCCTTCCTCGTGGGAGGACGAGGTGCGCATCTTGAGCGGCCAGTAGGGCCAGCTCAGCTCCTTGTTCTCGCGGGCCGGCGGTCGCGGCATGATCTCGAGCTGGGTCACCGAAAGGGCCCCCTGGCGCACCGATGTGCCGACGCAGTCGGAGCCCGTGTCGCCGCCGCCGATGACCACCACCCGCTTGTTGTAGGCCGTGATCTCACGGCTCACGCCGAGGGGCTCGCCGGCCACCCGCTTGTTCTGCTGGGTCAGGAAGTCCATGGCGAAGTGGACGCCGTCCAGCTCGCGGCCCGGCACCGGCAGGTCGCGCGGCGCCTCGGCGCCCCCCGCCAGGACCACGGCGTCGAACCCGTCCAGGAGGTCCTTCACCGGCATGGTGACGCCGACGTGGACGCCGGCGATGAACTTGACCCCTTCCGCCTGCATCTGCGACATGCGGCGGTCGATGATGCGCTTGTCCATCTTGAAGTCTGGAATGCCGTAGCGCAGCAGGCCGCCGATGCGGGCCGCCTTCTCGTACACCACGACGGCGTGGCCGGCGCGCGCCAACTGCTGGGCGGCGGCCAGGCCGGCCGGCCCGGACCCGACGACCGCGACCCGCTTGCCGGTGCGGTGGGACGGAATGACCGGCCGCACCCATCCTTCGGCGAACCCCTTGTCGATGATCGAGCACTCGATGGTGCGGATGGTCACCGGCTCGTCGTCGATGTTGAGCGTGCACGCCGCCTCGCACGGCGCCGGGCAGACGCGGCCGGTGAACTCCGGGAAGTTGTTGGTGGAATGGAGGTTGTCCAGGGCCTCGCGCCACCGGTTGTGGAACACCAGGTCGTTGAAGTCGGGGATGATGTTCTCCACCGGGCATCCCTTGTGGCAGAAGGGGATGCCGCAGTCCATGCAGCGCGCACCCTGCTTGGCCACCTCGCTGTCGTCGAGCGGGATGACGAACTCGTCGAAGTGCTGGACCCGGTCCGCCGTCGGCTGGTTGGAGCGATCCTGGCGGGGGATCTCCATGAACCCGGTGGGCTTGCCCATGGGGGATTATCCTTCTGGTGGGCTGTCGCCCATGCGTTCGGTGATCTGAATCCCCCGCATGCGGATCTTCTGCAGGGCGCGGCGGTAGTCCTCCGGCATGATCTTCCAGAACTTGGGCAGGTAGCGGTCCCAGTGCTCCAGGATGTCCCGGGCGCGGTCGCTGTCGGTGTAGTGCATGTGCCGCTCGATCAGCCACTTGAGGCGGGTCTCGTCGAACCGCAGCATGTCCTGCAACACATCGTCGCGGCTGATCTCGCCGGGCACCATCTCGTCGGACTCGATCCGCTCCAGCTTGACCATGGCCATGTTGCAGCGCCGCTCGAAGTCGCCGGTCTCGTCGAGGATGTAGGCGATGCCGCCGCTCATGCCGGCGGCCACGTTGCGGCCCGTGGGGCCGAGCACCACCACCACGCCGCCGGTCATGTACTCGCAGCAATGGTCGCCGGTGCCCTCGACCACCGCCACGGCGCCCGAGTTGCGCACCGCGAAGCGCTCGCCGGCGACGCCGCGGAAGTAGCACTCGCCGGTGACGGCGCCGTACAGCACGGTGTTGCCGATGACGATGTTGTCGTCCGCCTTGAACAGGCTGCCCTTGGGCGGATAGACGATGATGTGGCCGCCGCTCAGGCCCTTGCCCACGTAGTCGTTGGCGTCCCCTTCCAGCTCGATGGTGACACCGTAGGCAAGCCAGGCGCCCAGGCTCTGGCCGGCGTTGCCGGTGGCGCGGATGTAGATGGTGTCCTCGGGCAGGCCGCGGTGGCCGTAGCGCTTGGCGACCTCGCCCGACAGCATGGCGCCGACCACCCGGTTGGTGTTGCGGATGGGCGTCTCGATGCGCACCGGGGTGCCGTTCTCCAGGGCCGGCTGCGCCTGGCGGATCAACTCGTGGTCGAGCGCCTTGTCGAGCCCGTGGTCCTGCGCCTCGCTCTTGAAGGTGGCCACCTCGTCGGGCACCTCGGGGCGGTAGAGGACCCGCGACAGGTCGAGGCCGGCCGCCTTCCAGTGGTCGATGGCCTTGCGCATCTCCAGGCGGTCGCAGCGCCCGATCATCTCGTTGAAGGTGCGGAAGCCGAGCATGGCCATGTGCTCACGCACCTCTTCGGCCAGCAGCATGAAGAAATTCACCACGTGCTCGGGCTTGCCGGTGAAGCGCTTGCGCAGCTCCGGGTCCTGGGTGGCCACCCCCACCGGGCAGGTGTTGAGGTGGCACTTGCGCATCATGATGCAGCCCTCGGTGATCAGGGCGATGGTGCCGAAGCCGAAGCGGTCGGCGCCGAGCAGGCCGCCGACGACCACGTCGCGCCCGGTGCGCAGGCCGCCATCCACCTCCACCGAGATGCGGCCGCGCAGCCGGTGCTCGAGCAGGGTCTGATGGGTCTCGGAAAGGCCGATCTCCCACGACGAGCCGGCGTTCATCACCGACGTCAGCGGGCTGGCGCCGGTGCCACCCTCGTCGCCGGAGATCAGCACGTGGTCGGCATGGGCCTTGGAGACCCCCGCGGCGACGGTGCCGACGCCGACCTCGGAGACCAGCTTGACGCTGATCTCGGCCCGGGGATTCACGTTCTTCAGGTCGTGGATGAGCTGCGCCAGGTCCTCGATGGAATAGATGTCGTGGTGGGGCGGCGGCGAGATCAGGCCCACCCCGGGCGTCGAGTGGCGCACCCGGGCGATGGCCCGGTCCACCTTGTGGCCGGGAAGCTGGCCGCCCTCGCCGGGCTTGGCGCCCTGGGCCATCTTGATCTGGATGCCGTCGGCGTTGACCAGGTACTCGGTGGTCACCCCGAAGCGGCCCGACGCCACCTGCTTGATGGCCGAGCGCATGGAATCGCCGTTGGGCATGGGCGTGAAGCGGTCCGCCTCCTCGCCGCCCTCGCCGGTGTTGGAACGCCCGCCGAGGCGGTTCATGGCGATGGCGAGCGTCGTGTGGGCCTCCCGCGAGATGGAGCCGAAGGACATGGCGCCGGTGGAGAACCGCTTGACGATCTCGGTGGCCGGCTCGACCTCGTCCAGGGGCACGGGCTCGTCGGCGGGCTTGAACTCGAACAGGCCGCGCAGGTTGAGCAGGCGCTCGGTCTGCTCGTTGACCTGCCGCGAGAACGCCCGGTACTTGGCCGCATCGTTGGCGCGCGCCGCGTGCTGCAGGTCGCCGATGGTCTCCATGGTCCACACGTGGTCCTCGCCGCGCAGCCGGTAGGCCAGCTCGCCGCCCACGTCCAGGGCGCCGTGGTAGACCGGGGCGTCGCCGAAGGCGAGGCGGTGGCGGCGCACCGTCTCCTCGGCGATCTCGGCCAGGCCGACCCCTTCGATGCGGGTGGCGGTGCCGGCGAAGAAGCGGTCCACGAACTCGGTGGCCAGGCCCACGGCATCGAAGATCTGGGCGCCGCAGTAGGACTGGTAGGTGGAGATGCCCATCTTGGACATCACCTTGAGAATGCCCTTGTCCACCGCCTTGATGTAGTTCTTGTGGGCCTCCTCCTCGCTCACGTCCTCGGCCAGGTCGGACAGCATGCCGGAAATGGTCTCGAAGGCGAGATAGGGGTTGACCGCCTCGGCGCCGTAACCGGCCAGCAGGCAGAAGTCGTGAACCCGGCGCGCCTCGCCGGTCTCCACCACCATGCCGATCTCGGTGCGCAGGCCGGTGCGGATCAGGTGGTGGTGGACCGCCGCCGTGGCCAGCAGAGCCGGCACCGCGATGTGGTCGGCGTCCATGGCCCGGTCCGACAGGATGATGATGTTGTTGCCGTAGGTGACCGTCTCCTCGGCCTGGCGGCAGATGCGCTCGAGTGCGTCGGCCATGCCGGTGGCGCCCATGTCGGCCGGGTACGTGATGTCGATGGTGTAGGTGTGGAAGCCGGCGTCCACCTTCTCGTGGATGTGGCGGATCTTCTCCAGGTCCACGTTGCTGAGGATGGGCTGCTTCACCTCCAGGCGCTTGTGTGACCCGCCGGTCTCGAGGTCGAGCAGGTTGGGCCGGGGTCCGATGAGGGACACCAGCGACATCACCAGCTCCTCGCGGATGGGGTCGATGGGCGGGTTGGTGACCTGGGCGAAGTTCTGCTTGAAGTAGTCGTAGAGCATCTTGGACCGGCTCGACAGCACCGCCGGCGGCGTGTCGCGGCCCATGGAGCCCACCGGGTCCTGGCCGCTCACCACCATGGGCCCGAGGAAGAACTTGAGGTCCTCCTGGGTGTAGCCGAAGGCCTGCTGGCGGTCGAGCAGGGTCTGCGGGTCCGGCGCCATGGCCGCCACCTCGGGGGCGAGCTGCTCGAGCTTGATCTGGGTCTCGTCCAGCCACCGCTGGTAGGGGTGGGCCGAGGCCAGGTTGGTCTTCAGTTCCTCGTCGTCGATGATGCGGCCCTCTTCGACGTCGATGAGGAACATCTTGCCCGGCTGCAGGCGCCATTTCTTGACGATCTTCTCCGGCGGCACGTCGAGGACGCCCACCTCCGAGGACATGATCACCAGGTCGTCGTCGGTGACCACGTAGCGGGCCGGCCGGAGTCCGTTGCGGTCCAGCGTCGCGCCGATCTGCCGGCCGTCGGTGAAGGCGACGGCGGCGGGGCCGTCCCACGGCTCCATCAGGGCCGCGTGGTACTCGTAGAAGGCACGCCGGCGGGTGTTCATCAGCGGGTTGTCGTCCCACGCCTCGGGGATCATCAGCATGATGGCATGGGCCAGCGAATAGCCGCCCAGCATCAGCAGCTCGAGCGCGTTGTCGAAGCACGCCGAGTCCGAGATGCCGTCGTCGATCAGCGGCCACAGCTTGTCCAGATCGTCGCCGAACAGCTCCGACTTCATGGAATGCCGGCGCGCCGCCATCCAGTTGATGTTGCCGCGGAGCGTGTTGATCTCGCCGTTGTGGCACAGGTAGCGGAACGGCTGGGCCAGGGACCAGGTCGGGAAGGTGTTGGTGGAGAAGCGCTGATGGACCAGGGCCAGGGCCGACTCCACCCGCGGGTCTTCAAGGTCCGGATAGTACTTGGACACCCGGTCGGCCAGCATCATGCCCTTGTAGCAGACGGTCCGCCCGGACATGGAGACGATGTAGAAGTTGTCCGTTCCCTCCATGGTGAGGGCGCGCACGTCGTGGTGGGTCTGCTTGCGGATGACCAGCAGCTTGCGCTCCAGGGCGTCCGGGTCGGGGGCGTTGTCGCCGCGGCCGATGAACACCTGGCGCGGCACCGGCGCCTGGGCCCTGACCATCTCGCTCAGCATGTCGGGGTCGTGGGGCACGTCGCGCCAGCCCAGCACGTGCTGGCCCTCGGCCACGATGTAGCGCTCGACGATCTTCTCGCAGGCGGCCCGCACGTCCTCGCGCTGGGGCAGGAAGATCATGCCGATGCCGTAGGAGCCCGCCGGCGGCAGCTCGAAGCCCAGCTCGCCGCACTCGGCGCGGAAGAAGGCATCGGGGATCTGCATGAGCAGCCCGGCGCCGTCGCCGGCCAGGGGGTCGGAGCCGGCGGCACCGCGGTGGGTCAGGTTGCTGAGGACCTCCAGGCCTTTGAGGATGATGTCGTGGCTCTTGCGGTTCTTGATATCCACGACGAAGCCCACCCCGCACGAATCATGCTCGTAGCGGGGGTCGTACAGTCCTGGCCGGGGCGCGCAAGCAGACCGGGTCATGGCTGGCCTCCGTCGCGGGGTTGGGGGCGGGCCTTGATACTAAGTCCGGCCGCCGAATCCAACAAAGAAATGGGGGCCCATGGGAGCGAGTCCAAGCATTCCCGTAGGGGGTGTCGGCGGGGCCCGTTGCGGGCTTGGGCGGGCCGCCGGGCGGTGATATAACGCCTACAGCATTTGGGGTTTGTACACCGTGTCGCTTCTACATCTGGCGGTGTTGGCGGTCGTCCAGGGGATCACCGAGTTCCTGCCCATCAGCTCCTCGGGGCACCTGATCCTGGTGCCCAAGCTGTTCGGCTGGCCGGACCAGGGGCTGGTGATCGACGTCGCCGTGCACGTGGGTACCTTGGGCGCCGTGATCCTCTATTTCTGGCGCGACGTGTGGGCGATGGTGGTGGGCTTGGGCCGCCTGCTGCGCGGCCAGCGGGACCCCGGTGCGCGCCTCGCGGGCTACGTGGTGGTGGCCACCATCCCGGTGGTGGCGGCCGGCTTCGCGGTCAACACCTATGCCGGCGACGGCCTGCGCAGCCTGGAGGTGATCGGCTGGGCGACCCTGGGGTTCGGCATCGTGCTGTACGTGGCCGACCGTCTGGGCATGACCTTGCGCCGGCTCGAGCACGTGGGCCTGCACGACGCGATCATCGTCGGGCTGGCCCAGGTCCTGGCGCTGATCCCCGGCACCAGCCGCTCGGGCATCACCATGACGGCGGCCCGCATGCTGGGCATGGAGCGCACCGACGCCGCGCGGTTCTCCATGCTGCTCTCCATCCCCACCATCCTCGGGGCCGGGACCCTGAAAGGGCTCGAGCTCTATCAGTCGAGCGACGCCACGCTCACCCTGGCCGCCATCCTGGCCGCCGGCCTGGCATTGATCGCGGCGCTCGCCGCCATCGCCCTGATGATGGCGTGGCTGCGCCGGGCCACATTCACGCCGTTCGTCATTTACCGCATCGCGCTGGGCGGCCTGCTGTTGGCCCTGGCGTGGATGGGTTAGCGCCGAATCCCGTTCCTACGGTCCTCTACCGAAACAGATACCGCGATCACGTTGACATTAGAGACCAGCACAGACGATCTGACCGTAGAGGCCATTTACGATCTACGCCTCGATGGTAAAGCCGATCCGGTTCATGCTGAGACGTATCTCAGCACGCTTTCCGAGGCGGAATGGACCGATTTAAGGAGGACCGCCACAAGAACCGGCAAGAGCGACAATCCACTACTCCGATGCGGGGACTGCGGCGAGGGTGTCTACGCCCGTGAATCCACTAAGGGGCGAAGGCATTGTTACCATTTCGGAGGTGACCACCGCGATTGCCGCTGGTCGGGTGCCGTAGGCCGGCATACCCGAGCAATCGATGCAGAGAAGTTCCGCGGACAGCAGGAAGGCGAACGTCACAAACACCTTTCAAGACTCGTAGCAGAGGTATTGGCGCTCGATCCAGTGGCGCGGGAGGCCGGAATAGCATTTCGCCGCTACACTAAGCTAGAAGATGGTCAATACGGTTACCCCGATATCTATGCCCATTCTTGGCAGGGAGCACCGGCTGCATTCGAGATTCAGCTTTCTACCACGCAAGTACCTGACATCGTTAGAAGAGAAGATTTCTATGAGCGAGGTGCGATCCGCTTGGCTTGGATAGTCGGTTACGACGGTGAAAGCCTCAATAGGCGGGCATTCCGTGACATTTATATGAGCAACGACGGGCAGGTGTTAGGCATGGATGAAGAGGTCGCCGCGGCTGCGCGACAATTCCATCAGCCCCGATTTCGGCTCATTCGTTTGCTACCCGGACCGGCACGGGAGGGATTCGTTCCGCACAGGAAGGACAGAATCGTCGGCTCCACCGAAATCAATTGGGGTGCGCCGGGCGACAGGCCGCGTTCCGCAGGACTTCAGTATGATGCATACCTGAACGAACTAGTAGAACGCAACAAGACGCTCAAGATGCTGAGGGAGGATTTCTACGCAGCATTGTCGGCAGAAAAGGAACATCGGGCGGGCAAAATCTGGGACGACGTCGCGAAGATAGTTGGCGGATGCTCATGGAGTGCTCTGCCAACCCCATTCGATACGGCCCGGGCGCTGGGTGTGCTTGCCACGATCAGAACGAACCAGCTTTGTGTGCGAGCCAAGATACCGGCAACCAATTTGCCTCACTTAGTGAATACAATGCTGCTTCAGCCTGAAAATAGACGCTGCTGGACACACGCTTTTGAACTTCTTTGCCTTGCAAGAGGGTTCCGCGACCTAATGGAATGGCCGAAGGTACTGGAAAAACGGATCCGCAATCGACGCGAAGAACCGTTGCATTTGCCCCCAGATGTCGCCGCCGGACCCGTCTTCAACGTCTTTTTTCCCGAGGGAGCTTTTCGCCGCCTCGCAGCGGAGCAATTGGCGAGCCGCGATTAATCACCTGTCCTTGCCCCTACTTCAGATTAGGTGAGCCGCGGTCAAGGCGAAGCCGCCCATTGCGATACCGCCGGTTAAGAGGAAATCGGTCACGCCGTTCGTCATCTACCGCATCGCGCTGGGCGGCCTGCTATTGGCCCTGGCGTGGATGGGTTAGGACCGATTCCGATCCACCTCGTCCCTGGCCTGCAGTAGAATCGGGGAGTGAAACACTGCGGGTTGGGGGTGCGCCATGCTGAGAACGATCCTTCTTCCATTCCACGACGAACAGGCGAGCCGCACGGCCCTCGACGCCGCCGCCCTGATCGCCACCCGGTACGGCAGCTACGTGGAGGGCCTGCTGGTGCAAGAGGGCCCGCATTTCGCCGTCACGCCGGGCCTGACCATGCCGGCCGACTACCTGAGCACCGCCGCGGAGGAGTGGCGCCGGTTCGCCGACTCGGCGCGGCGCCAGTTCGCGGCCGGGGCCGAGGCGTACGGCCTGGACATGATCGAGCCGGAGAGCGAGGCGCCGGGCCCGGTGGCCGGATGGCGCGAGATGGAGGGCCGCGAGGCCGACGTGGTCGGCCCCCACGGGCGCGTGTTCGACCTCATCGTCATCGGCCGCACCGGCGCCGATCCGGCGACCCGCTGGCAGGACACCTGCGAGTCGGCTCTGTTCGACAGCGGCCGGCCGGTGCTGGTGGCGTCGGCCGCCAAACCGGAGGTCCTGGGCGAGTCGGTGGTCATCGCCTGGAACGGCAGCACCGAGACGGCGCGCACGGTGGCCCTCGGCATGCCGCTGCTGGCGGACGCCAAGTCCGTCGTCGTGCTGACCGTGGAGGGGGCCACCTTCCCCGGTCCCAGCGGCGCCGAGGTGGCCACCCACCTCACACGCAACGGCATCCCCGCGCGGGCGGTGACGGCAGACCCGGCCGGGCGGACCCCCGGCGAGACCATCATCGAGGAGGCCGACGCCCTGGGCGCCGACCTGCTGCTCAAGGGCGCCTTCACCCGCGCCCGCCTGCGCCAGCTCATCTTCGGCGGAGCCACCCAGCACGTCCTGGACAACGCCCCGGTCCCGGTGCTGATGGCCCATTGAGGGACACGCACACCGCGGGTTCATGAAACGCAGGGGTCGCCGAGGTTTCGCGGAGGACGCTGAGAAAAGGAAATGCGCCGCTGCGCGGCGCGGGAATCCTCCTCTGCGACCTCTGCGCCTTGCTCTGCGTCCACTGCGTTGAATCGCGGCAATGTCCTGCCGCCGCTTTTCAGCGGCTGACGACGCCGGTCTCGTCGGCTTTCATCTCGAAGGCGGCGGCCATCAGGGCGCGGGTGTAGGGCTCGCGGGGACGGGCGATGATGTCGTCGGCCGGGCCCTGCTCGACCACCTTGCCGCCGCGCATGACCACGATGTCGTGGGCCAGCGCGCGCACCACCCGCAGGTCGTGGCTGATGAACAGGTAGGCCAGGTCGTGGGCCTTCTGCAGCCGGCGCAGCAGGTCGACGATCTGCGCCTGCACCGACATGTCCAGGGCGCTGGTGGGCTCGTCGAGGACCATGAACTCGGGCTTCAGCACCAGCGCCCGGGCGATGGCGATGCGCTGGCGCTGGCCGCCGGAGAACTCGTGGGGATAGCGGTCCTGGGTCTCGGGATCGAGGCCCACTTCGGCCAGGGACTCCCCGATCATGCGGCGCCGCTCGGCGGCGGTCTCGCCGATGCCGTGGACCTTCAGCCCCTCCTCGACGATCTGGCCCACCGACAGTCGCGGGCTCAGGCTGCCGAAGGGGTCCTGGAACACGATCTGCATCTGGCGCCGCAAGGGGCGCAGCTCCTTCGACCGCAGGCCCTGGATCTCGCGCCCGTGGAAGACCACGGTGCCGTCGGCCCGCTCCAGGCGCAGCAGGGCCCGCCCGAGCGTGCTCTTCCCCGACCCGCTTTCGCCGACCACGCCCAGGGTGTGGCCGCGGCGCACCGTCAGCGTGATGCCGTCCACCGCCTTGATGTGGTCGACGGTGCGCCGGATGATGCCCTTCTTGATGGGGAACCACACCCGGACGTCGCGGGCGGCGCTGATCTCGGTGGCCTGGGCGGGCGCCGGGTCGGGACGGCCCTTGGGCTCGGCCGCCAGCAGGCGCTGGGTGTAGGGGTCCTGGGGGCGCTCGAAGACGTCGGCCACGGTGCCGTGCTCGACGATCAGCCCCTGGTTCATCACGCACACCCGCTCGGCCATGCGCCGCACGATGCCCAGGTCGTGGGTGATCAGCACCAGGGCCATCCCCAGCTCCGTCTGCAGGTCCTTCAGGAGCTTGAGGATCTGGGCCTGGATGGTGACGTCCAACGCCGTCGTCGGCTCGTCGGCGATCAGCAGGTCGGGCTCGTTGGCCAAAGCCATGGCGATCATCACCCGCTGCTGCTGGCCGCCGGAGAACTCGTGGGGCAGGGCGCCCAGCCGGCCTTCGGCCTCGGGCAGGCCCACCAGATGCAGCAGCTCCACCACCCGGTCCCGCGCCTGGGCGGCGGTCATGCGCTTGTGGACGAACAGGACCTCGCTGATCTGCTTGGAGATGGAATGCAGGGGGTTGAGGGACGTGAGGGGCTCCTGGAAGATCATGGCGACCTGGTTGCCGCGCAGGTCCCGCATGCGGTCCTCGTCGGCCCCCACCAGCTCCTCGCCGGCGAAGCGGATGCTGCCGCCCGGATGCCAGGCCAGGGGGTAGGGCAGCAACTGCATGACCGACAGCGCGGTCACCGACTTCCCCGACCCGCTTTCGCCGACCAGCGCCACCGCCTCGCCCTGGCCGACGTCGAAGGAGACGCCGCGCACCGCCGCCACCTCGCGCCGGCCGCGGCCGAACGACACCGACAGGTCGGCAATGTCCAGGAGCGCACTCATTTGAAGGTCTTCCTGGGATCGAAGGCGTCGCGCACCGCCTCGCCGATGAAGATAAGCAGGCTCAGCATGACGGCGAGGACGAAGAACGCGGTGAGCCCCAGCCACGGCGCCTGCAGGTTGGCCTTGCCCTGGTTCAGAAGCTCGCCCAGCGAGGCCGAGCCCGGCGGCAGGCCGAAGCCCAGGAAGTCGAGCGCCGTCAGGGTGGTGATGGAGCCGTTGAGGATGAACGGCAGGAACGTGAGCGTCGCCACCATGGCGTTGGGCAGGATGTGCTTGAACATGATCACCGCGTTGTTGACGCCCAGGGCCCGGGCGGCACGGACGTAGTCGAAGTTGCGCGCCCGCAGGAACTCGGCCCGTACCACGCCGACCAGGGCCATCCAGCTGAACAGGAGCATGATGCCCAGGAGCAGCCAGAAGTTGGGCTCGACCACGCTGGACAGGATGATCAGCAGATACAGCACCGGCAGGCCCGACCAGATCTCGATGAAGCGCTGGAAGTAGAGGTCGATGGCGCCGCCGAAGTAGCCCTGCACGGCGCCCGCCGCGACCCCGACCACCGAGCTCAGCGCCGTCAGCGCCAGGCCGAACAGCACCGAGATGCGGAAACCGTAGATCAGCCGCGCCACCACGTCCCGCCCCTGGTCGTCGGTGCCCAGCCAGTTGTCGGCGCCGGGCGGCGCCGGGGCCGGCACGTCGAGGGCCCGGTTGACGGTGTCATAGCTGTAGCGCACCGGGGGCCACAGCATCCAGCCGTCGGCGGTGATCAGGTCGCGCACGGCCGGGTCGCGGTAGTCGGCCTCGGATTCGAAGAAGCCGCCGAACGCGGTCTCCGGGTACTCCACCAGCACGGGCACGTAGAACGCCCCGCCGTAGCGCACCAGCAGCGGCCGGTCGTTGGCGATCAGCTCGGCGCCCAGGCTGACCACGAACAGCACCAGGAAGATCCACAAGGACCAGAAGCCGCGCCGGTTGGCGCGGAAGTTGCGGAGGCGCCGCCGGGTCAGCGGCGTCATGGCGATGCCGAGGACACGGTCGTCGGCCACCGCTCACACCTCCCGGGCTTCGAAGTCGATGCGGGGATCGATGACGTGGTACATGACGTCGCCCAGCAGATTCATGATCAGCCCGAGCAGGGTGAAGAAATAGAGGGTCCCGAACATCACCGGGTAGTCGCGGTTGATGGTCGCCTCGAAGCCCAGCAGCCCGAGCCCGTCCAGCGAAAAGATGACCTCGACGATGAGGGCGCCCGTGAACAGGATGCCGATGAAGGCGCTGGGGAACCCGGCGATGACGATCAGCATGGCGTTGCGGAACACGTGGCCGTAGAGCACCCGGCGCTCGGCCAGCCCCTTGGAGCGCGCGGTCACCACGTACTGCTTGTTGATCTCTTCTAAGAACGAGTTCTTGGTCAGCATGGTGAGGCCGGCGAAGCCACCGATGACCAGGGCCAGCACCGGCAGGGTGACGTGCCACAGGTAGTCGCCGATGCGCGCCGGCCACGACATGTCCTCCCATCCCGGCGAGGTGAGGCCGCGCAGCGGGAACCAGTCCAGGAAGCTGCCGCCGGCGAACAGCACCACCAGCAGGATGGCGAACAGGAAGGCCGGGATGGCGTAGCCGACGATGACCACGGCGCTGGTCCACACGTCGAAGGTGGAGCCGTCGCGCACCGCCTTGGCGATGCCCAGCGGGATGGAGATCAGGTAGACGAACAAGGTGGTCCACAGCCCCAGCGAGATGGACACCGGCAGCTTCTCCAGCACCAGGTCCATGACCCCGCGGTCGCGGAAGAAGCTCTCCCCGAAGTCGAACACCGCGTAGTTCACCATCATCTGGACGAACCGCTCGTGCAGCGGCTTGTCGAAGCCGAACTGGCGCTCGATGTCCTTGATCAGCTCGGGGTCGAGGCCGCGGGCGCCGCGGTAGGTGCTGGCCCCCTGATCGCGGCCGCTGTCGGCGGCCTGGCGTCCCTCGCCGCCGGCCCCGGTCTCGCCGCGGCCGGTGCCCGAGATGCGGGCCGTGGCCTGGACCGCGGTGCCCTGGATCTGGGCGATGAGCTGCTCGACGGGCCCGCCGGGCGCCACCTGCACGATGACGAAGTTGATGACCATGATGCCGAACAGGGTCGGCACGATCAGCAGCAGGCGGCGGACTATGTAGGCGAGCATGGGGACGCTTCCGCCGGCGCCGTCACCGTTTGCCGCGCTCGGCCTCGAGGGTGGCCGCCTTGGCGGAGTCGACCCACCAGCAGACGAAGCAGAGGCCGTACTTGGGCGTCGTCTCCGGCCGCCCGAACAGGTCCCAGTAGGCGACGCGGAAGCTGCGGATGTGCCAGTGGGGGATCACGTAGTGGCCCCACAGCAGCACCCGGTCCAGGGCCCGGGTGCGGTGGATCAGGCTGTCGCGGTCGGGGGCGGCGATGACCATGTCGACCAGGGCGTCCACCACCGGGTCCTTGATGCCGATCAGGTTGCGGCCGCCCGGCGTGTCGGCGGAGGCGGCGCTCCAGAAGTCCCGCTGCTCGTTGCCCGGCGACAGGGACTGGCCGATGCTGCTGACCACCATGTCGAAGTCGAAGGCATCCAGGCGGTTCTGGTATTGCGAGGGGTCCACGGTGCGCACCCGCACGGTGATGCCCAGCCGCTCCAGGTTGCGCACGAAGGGCAGCACGATGCGCTCGAAGGTGGGCTGCACCAGCAGGATCTCGAACTCGAAGGCCTGTCCCGTTTCCCCGTGCACCAGGCGACGCTCCTTGAAGGCCCAGCCGGCCTCCTTGAGCAGCTCCACGGCGCGGCGCAGGTTGGCCCGCAGGCCGCCCGGCCCGCCGGTGGAGGGCGGGTGGTATTCCCCGGTGAACACCTGGTCCGGGATCCGGCCGCGGAAGGGCTCCAGGATCTTCAGCTCCTCCGGTCCCGGCAGGCCCGTCGAGGCCAGTTCCGAGTTGGAGAAGTAGCTCTCGGTGCGGGCGTACTGGCCGTAGAACAGGTTCTTGTTGGTCCACTCGAAATCGAAGGCGTGGGCCAGGGCCCGGCGCACCCGCGCATCCGCGAACAGGGGCCGGCGGGTGTTGAAGACGAAGGCCTGCATGCCGGTGGGTCGCTGGTGGCGGATCTCCTCCTGCTTGAACAGGCCGCGGCGCAGGGCCGGGGACTCGTAGGCGGTGGCCCAGTTCTTGGACACGTTCTCCTGGCGGAAGTCGTACTCGCCGGCCTTGAAGGCCTCCAGGGCCACCGTGGTGTCACGGTAGTAGTCGTAGCGGATGACGTCGAAGTTGTTGGTGCCCCGGTTGACCGGCAGGTCGGCGCCCCAGTAGTCCTTGACCCGCTCGTAGGTGACGGACCGCCCGGGCTCGAAGTCGCGCACCCGGTAGGGGCCGCTGCCCAGCGGCGGGTCCAGGGTGGTCTTGGTGAAGTCGCGGCCCTCCCAGTAGTGCCGGGGCAGGATCGGGAGCTGTCCGGCGATCAGGGGCAGTTCGCGGTTCTCGCCGCCGGAGAAGGTGAACCGAACGGTCCGCGGCCCGGTCTTCTCGGCCTCGGCCAGGTTGGCGAAATAGGCCCGGTAGAACGGGTGCCCGTCGGTCTTGAGGACCTTCAGGCTGAAGATCACGTCCTCGGGCGTCACCGGCTTGCCGTCATGCCAGCGGGCCTCGGCGCGCAGGGTGAAGGCGACCCAGGACCGGTCCTCGGGCATCTCGATGGTCTCGGCCAGCAGGCCGTACTCGCTGAAGGCCTCGTCCAGGGCGTGGGTGGTCAGGGTCTCGAACACCGTGCCGATGCCCGCCGCCGCCACCCCTTTCAGGGTGTAGGGATTGAAGGTGTCGAAGGTGCCGATGGCGGCGAGACGGACGGACCCGCCCTTGGGCGCATTCGGATCCGCATAGTCGAAGTGGGCGAAGTCCGGCCCGTACTTGGCGTCTCCATGCATGGCCACGCCGTGCGCGGCGGTGACGCGTGGCTCGGCTGCCGCCGTGGAGGCGAGCAGGGTGAAGGCGGCGACGGCCGCGATGATGGCCCGCATGGCTCCTCCTTGTCCCCAAGTGCCGTCAGGCCCGGCGATATTGGCGGCGGGACGGGTGCCGGATCAAGGCCCGTCGGCGGCGAGGGCCTGCAAAGCGGCGGCGTGGACGGCGGCGTCGCCGGCCGCCAGCACCCGGCCGTCGGACCCGATGGTGAGCGGGCCGCCCCGCCAGTCGGTGATGACGCCGCCGGCCCCCTCCACCACCGGCACCAGGGCGCAGTAGTCGTAGGGCTGCATCCCCGCCTCGGCGACCAGATCGACGAAGCCGGCGGCCAGCAGCCCGTAGGCATAGCAGTCGGCGCCGTAGACCGCCTGATGGGCCCGCCGGCGCAGGCGTTCGAAGGCGGCGACGTCGTCGGGCTCGAACATGTGCGGCGAGGTCGCATAGAGCCACGCCCGGGCCAGGTCCGTGCAGGGCCGCGCGCGGACCGGTCTGCCGTTGAAGGTGGTGGCGCGCCCGGCGGCGCCGACCCAACGCTCGCCCAGGGCCGGGGCGTCGATGACGCCGACCACCGGCCGGCCCCGATGCAGCAGCGCGATCAGGGTGCCGAACAGCGGCTTGCCGGTGACGAACGACTTGGTGCCGTCGATGGGGTCGAGCACCCACAGGTGCTCGGCGTCGGGCCGCACGGTGCCGAACTCCTCGCCGAAGATGCCGTGGTCCGGAAAGGCGTCCTCGATCAGCGCCCGCATGGCCGCCTCGGCCTCCCGGTCGGCCACGGTGACGGGCGTCATGTCGGCCTTGGCCTCGATGTCGAGGTCGCCGCGGAAGTAGGTCAGCGCGATGGGCCGCGCCGCGTCGGCCAGCCGCTCGGCCAGAGCGGTCCAGGTGTCCAGATCGTGGTCCGGCGATTCGCTGTGGGTCACCGGACACCTCCTTTCGCTCGCGCGCCAAGCCGCCCGGACTGTAGCGGCGCCCCCCCGCCCGTTCAATTGCCGCCTGTGGCTAGTGGTCTGGATGAGACATAAGGTGCCCATACGACGGCCTTCCGAGACCATCCGGCCAGGCGCGCGGCGCGCCGTGATGCTGGAGCATCACCAGCGCCGCGCAACGCCGCCGGGGGGCTCGGAAGGCCGCCCGCAGGGTCGCGTTTCCCGTTTCCTCGGGGCGTCGGGCACGCTGGACGATGGGCCGCCATCGCCGGTGCGCACCCTCCTGCCGAGGAAACGGGAAACCCGATCGTATCGGCACCATATGTCTCGTACAGACCACTAGGCGCTTGGAGGCTCGACGGCGACCGTATCGCCGACCGCCACCGGACCACCCGCCTCGACGCGGGCATAGACCCCGCAATCGACGTGGCCGAACCCTCGCTTCAGTGCTTGGGGAATATTGATGTCGCGCACGCCCGTGCCGGGCCGGACGGTCGTCGCGGCGCAGCGGTCAATGCGCCCGGTCACCCGCAGTTTCGCTCCGCCCACCGTCAGGTCGTGATCGGTCCATCCGAACTCGGCCCACGGCTCGGCGCCGTCGACATAGAGGTTCGCGCGGAACCGGATCGGATCGACGGGTTCGCCGACGACCCGTTCCAGGTCGCGCACGGTGGCCAGGTTGATGATCGAGACGTCCCGTTCGCCGCTGTCGGAAAACACGTGCCGGTCGGGCGCCACCAGCACCTTCGGCTTGCCGGCCACCTCGTCCTTGAGGTAGGCGGCGAAGAAGTCCCCGATCATCGCCCGGCCCACCGGCGTGCCGAGGTTGCCTCGGGCGACCTGCCGGCCGTTGCGGCGGATGGTCAGCGTGGAGTCGTCGTCCAGCACGGTTTCCAGGGCCGCCAACCGCTCGTTCCGCATCAGCATCAGAAAGCTCGTCTTCGGCAGCCATTGCGGCGCCGACGGATCGAACCGGGTCGTCGACAAGGCAACCGCGAACCGGCGGTCTCCCGCCAGACCCTCGCCGGTGACGAGGTCGGTCCGCGTCCGATCCTGCGGAGAAAGCCCCTTGACGGGGTAGCTGCAAATCCGGTTGACGGTGATCGGCATGGCTGCTGAGCATTGCCGCCCCGGCCCGGCCTGTCAACGCCGGGGTCGAAAGCATCGAAATCCCTTTCGCCCGGTCCGCGCAGGGGCCTCGATCCCCGAGAGTGCATCGTCGTCTCGGAGGAGTGCGTCACGGTTCCGGGCATGGTCGGCGAGATCGGAGCGGTGCGGGTCGGCAATGCGCGGTTCTCGCCTTGTCTCCGGTTCCCGCCCCGGTCCTTGCGGCCGTTCCGGCCGCCGGACCGGGACCCTGGACCGATTGCGGCGCATCGCCGAGTCCGCTGAAGGCTCGGCAGGCCGTACCGGAACCTTTGCTTCGGTGCCCCAAAAACGCTATTCGAAACGCGCTCCGGTTCCACCTCAACGCCAGGTCCGCATGTCCGTTTCCGATTCATCCGTCTCCATCGGCGCCTGCGACGTGACCGTCGTCGTCTCCGGGCCACCCTACTTCCAGAACGGCTATATCGTCCGCCACCGGCCCAGCGGCGAGGTGGTGATCATCGATCCCGGCGCCGAGCCGTCGCGGTTTGTCGGCCATGTCGAGGCGGCGAAAGGACACCTCCTCGGCGTCTGGCTGACCCACGGCCATCCCGACCACATCGCCGGGGTCAACGGAATTCAGGTGGCGCTGGATGTTCCCTGCCGCGCGAGCATCGGCGAGGAACCGCTCCTCGCCCGCGCGTCCGACTGGTCGATGGCGCTGACCGGGAGCCCGCTCGCCGGCCCCCGCGACTGCGACTACTTCGACGGCGAGCCCGGCTTGTCCTTCGGCGGAGTGCCGGTGAAGACGGTTCCCTGCCCGGGCCACACGCCGGGTGGGGTCACCTTCGTCTTCGACGGCTTCGCCTTCACCGGCGATACACTGTTCAATCAGGGCGTCGGCCGCACCGACTTTCCCGGAGGGGACCAGCGCCAGCTCTGGCACTCCATCGGCGGGCTGCTCGACGTGCTGCCGGGCGAGACCGTGCTGTTCAGCGGCCACGGTCCGCAGTGGACCGTGGACGAGGCCCGCCAATGGTGGAGGATGGTGTCGTAGCCGTCGTCGGACGGCGGCCCATCATCCGGTTTCCTCGGTTCGACCATGGTGGGATTCTCGCATTTTGTCCCAAGATGCGGGAGCTTTGCCCGCATATCCTTTTTGTGACACATGTCACTGCCTCGAACGCCTGATCGGTCTATCGTTCCAGTCGATTGAGGAACGATGGGGATCGCGTGATGGAACCCGACGAAAAAGTCATCGACGGCTCCGGCCAGCCGATCGGCTTTGTCGAGACCGCGACCGGCGTGGTTTCCGCGGTGCGCGCCAGCGGCGCGCTCGTGAACCTGCGGGAGGGCGATCCCGTCTTCGAGGGCGACCGCGTCGACACCGGCACCGACAGCGCCGTGTCCATAACGTTTGCCGACGAGAGCAGCCTGTCGCTCGGCGAAAGCGGCCAGATGACCCTGGACGAGCTGGTCTACGATCCGTCCGCCGAAGTCGGCGAGGCGACGATCTCGATCGCCAAGGGCGTCTTCGTCGTTGCCAGCGGACTCATCGCCAAGACGTCACCGGAGGCGATGGCCATCAAGACCCCGGTCATGACCATCGGTATCCGCGGCACCAAAGCGGCGGGACGGGCCGACGCCGAGGGCTCCGACAACGCCGTGACCCTGTTGCCGGAGGAGGGCGACGTCGTCGGCGAGGTGGTGATCATCACCGAGGCCGGCGTGCAGGTGCTCAATCAGGTCTTCCAGACCGTCGTGCTCAGCAGCCTGTTTCAGGCTCCGCCGCCACCCGTCGTGGTGTCGGCGGGCGACATGGGTAGTCTCTACGGGTCGGGTTTTGATCCCGTTTCCGGTGACATCGCTTCCGTCGCGTCTCGCCGGAGCTCGATCGCGCGCCAGGACCAGAACGGTGAAGACGCCGAAGACGCTGGAGACGGGGCCGAAGACGCTGGAGACGCTGGGGACGGGGCCGACGATGCCGGCGGCGGCACGGTCAACGCGGACGCCTCCTCGGATCCCGGCGACGATGTCGTAACGGCCGACGACTACGTCGAAGCGGCGCAAGCGGCCAAAGGCCCCCGGGGCAGGCCTTTCGAGGACGGATTCCTGCCGCCGGGGCGAGCGAAGAAACTCGCCGGCACCAATGACACGAGCGATCTCGACCCCGAGCAGGGCCAAGACGATCTCCTGGTTCGCGTGAACTCGACGAACGTCGTCGGCGGGACAGGCGACGACAACCTGATTGGCACCGGTGGCCAGGACACGCTGTTCGGTTTCGGCGGCAACGATACGCTCAATGGTCTGGCCGGGCGGGACGTGCTCTTTGGCGGCGACGGCAGGGATCGGCTGTTCGGCGGCGCCGGCAACGATTCGCTCAGCGGCGGCTCCTGCGACGACCGGCTGTACGGCGAGGCCGGCAACGATAGCCTTTATGGCGGCGCCGGAAACGACACCTTGCAGGGCGATTCCGGAAACGATGTCCTGAACGGTGGATCCGGCGCCGATACGCTCGTCGGCGGGACCGGCAATGATGTTCTGACGGGCGGGACCGGCAACGACGATTTCGTGTTCGCGGCCGGTCACGGCAACAACAACTCGACCACCGATTTCCTCGAGGGCGATCGGCTGTTCTTTCAAGGCTTCCTCAGCAACCAAGTCACGCACACGACAATCGGCGGGGACGAACGATTCACCGCCGGAACGGGCTCGAACCAGGTCCGCGTCACCCTGGACGACACGGTCCTGGGCGTCGGCAAGGAATACCAGATCACCAATGACGGCCTCGGCAATGCCGTCGTCACCATTGGCGACATCTGACCCGATCCACCTGACATAGGACACGGCGAACTGCTTGCGCGTCCGTCGTTTCCACCCATATTTCCCTTGAGAATCCGGAGTAGTCGAAGGGTCTTGCGCCTGCGCAAGGGCGGGGTGCGCGACCCGGTCGCAAAGGGGTATCCGGGCGATGGAATTCGACAAGTATACAGAACGGTCTCGCGGCTTCGTCCAGTCGGCGCAGACGCTCGCGCTGCGCTCGGGCCACCAGCAGTTCACGCCGCTGCACGTCCTCAAGGTGCTGCTCGACGACAAGGAGGGCCTTGCGGCAAATCTCGTTCGTGCGGCCGGAGGCGATCCGAAAAAGGCCTTGGCCAATACCGAGGCCGAGCTCGCCAAGCTGCCGAAAGTCGAGGGGTCGGGTGCCGGACAGATCTATCTCGCGCCCGAGACGGCGCGGCTGTTCGAGCAGGCCGAGCAGATCGCCGAGAAGGCCGGCGACAGCTTCGTCACCGCCGAACGCCTGCTGCTCGCCTTGGCCCTGGCGGCGGGGACGGCGGCGGCGAAGGCCCTCGCCGATGCCGGCGTCACCCCGCAGTCGCTGAACGGCGCGATCGAGGATGTGCGCAAGGGCCGCGCCGCGACATCGGCGACCGCCGAGGACGGCTATGACGCACTGAAGAAATACGCCCGCGACCTGACCGCCGCCGCCAGCGAGGGCAAGCTCGACCCGGTCATCGGCCGCGACGAGGAGATCCGCCGCACCATCCAGGTTCTGTCGCGGCGGACCAAGAACAACCCGGTGCTCATCGGCGAGGCCGGCGTCGGCAAGACCGCCATCGTCGAGGGCCTGGCGCAACGCATCGTCAACGGCGACGTGCCGGAGACGCTCAAGGACAAGCGGCTGATGGTCCTCGACCTCGGCGCGCTGGTCGCCGGCGCCAAGTTCCGCGGCGAGTTCGAGGAACGGCTGAAGGCGGTGCTCACCGAGACCGTCGCCTGCGAGGGCGAGGTCATCCTGTTCATCGACGAGATGCACACCATCGTCGGTGCCGGTGCCGCCGAGGGAGCGATGGATGCCTCCAACCTTCTGAAGCCCGCCCTGGCGCGGGGCGAGCTGCACTGCATCGGCGCGACGACCCTGAACGAGTACCGCAAGCACGTCGAGAAGGACGCCGCCCTGGCACGCCGCTTCCAGCCGGTGTTCGTCTCCCAGCCGTCCGCCGAGGACACCATCTCGATCCTGCGTGGCCTCAAGGAGAAGTACGAGCTGCACCACGGCGTGCGCATCACCGACGGCGCCATCGTCGCCGCGGCGACGCTGTCGAACCGCTACATCACCGACCGCTTCCTGCCGGACAAGGCCATCGACCTGATGGACGAGGCGGCGAGCCGGCTGCGCATGGAAGTGGACTCGAAGCCCGAGGAGGTCGACGAGCTGGACCGCCGCATCATCCAGCTCAAGATCGAGCGCGAGGCCCTGAAGAAGGAACAGGACAGCGCCTCGAAGGCGCGGCTCGAAACCCTCGAGGGGGAGCTCGCCGACCTGGAGCGGCGGTCCGAAGACCTCACCGGCCAGTGGCGCTCGGAGAAGGAGGCCCTCGCCGGCGCCACCAAGCTGAAGGAGGAGTTGGAGCAGGTCCGCATCGCCGTCGAGCGGTTCATGCGCGAAGGCGCCTACGAGAAGGCGGGCGAGTTGCAGTACTCCCGCATACCCGAGCTCGAACGGCGGCTCCGGGAGGCCGAGGACGCCGAACACCACCGCATGCTGGAGGAGGCGGTCACCGCCGAGCACGTCGCCGCGATCGTCTCGCGCTGGACCGGGGTTCCGGTCGAGAAAATGCTGGAGGGCGAGCGCGACAAGCTGCTCAAGATGGAGGACGCGCTGCGCCGGCGCGTCGTGGGCCAGGACGAGGCGCTGGTCGCCATCGCCGACGCCGTCCGCCGGGCGCGCGCCGGCCTTCAGGATTCGGCGCGGCCCATCGGCACGTTCCTGTTCCTGGGCCCCACCGGCGTCGGCAAGACCGAACTCTGCAAGGCCCTGGCCGAGTTCCTGTTCGACGACGAGACGGCGATGATCCGCGTCGACATGTCGGAATACATGGAGAAGCACACGGTGGCGCGGCTGATCGGCGCGCCGCCGGGCTACGTCGGCTACGACGAGGGCGGCGCGCTGACCGAGGCGGTGCGCCGGCGGCCCTATCAGGTGATCCTGTTCGACGAGGTGGAGAAGGCGCACCCCGACGTGTTCAACGTGCTGCTCCAGGTGTTCGACGACGGCCGGCTGACCGACGGCCAGGGCCGCACGGTCGATTTCGCCAACACCATCATCGTGCTGACTTCCAACCTCGGCGGCGAGATCCTCGCGGCGCAGGCCGACGGCCACGATTCGGCCGAGGTGCGCGACGAGGTGATGGCCATCGTGCGCGCCGCCTTCCGCCCCGAGTTCCTCAACCGGCTGGACGAGATCATCCTGTTCCACCGGCTGTTCCCCGAGCACATGGGCGCGATCGTCGCCATCCAGCTCGAACGCCTGCGCGCCCTGCTGGCGGACCGCCGGATTGCGCTGGACCTGGACGCGGCGGCCACCGATTGGCTTGCCGGCGCGGGATACGATCCGGTTTACGGCGCCCGGCCGCTGAAGCGGGTGATCCAGCGGGCGCTGCAGAACCCGCTCGCCAGCCAGATCCTCGAGGGCCGGATCAAGGATGGCGACACGGTGCGGGTCACCGCCGGCGATGGCGGCCTGGCGATCAACGGGGTCGAGGCCGAGGCGGCGTAGGCCTTGATGTCGCCACAGTTGGCCGCATACAAAACGCCCGGTCGCGGGTCCGCTGCGGCCGGATTCCACAAGGAGGACTGACAATGCGAATTGCGTATCTGCCCGTCGTTGCCCTGATGTCTGCCGGCCTGCTGACCGCGTGCGGCGACGACGACTCGGCCGCCAAGACCGAAAAGCAGCAGAACGAGGCTGCCGGTGCCGCCGAGAAGGCGATGGGCAGCGCCGGCAAGATGATGGACGACGCCGCCGCCAAGGCCAAGGAGATGGCCGAGCAGGCCGCGCGCGAGGCCGAGCAGATGGCCGAGAAGGCCCAGGAAGAAGCCGAGGCCGCGGCCAAGAAGGCCGAGGAGATGGCCGACGACGCCTCCAAGCAGGCCGCCGAGATGGCCGAGAAGGCCGCCGAGGAAGCGGCGGCGGCGGCCGAGGCCCTGCGCGAGAAGGCCAAGCAGCTCGGCCAGTAGCCGGATCGGAGATCGACGCGCGAAGGCCCGGCCTCGCCGGGCCTTCGCCGGTCCCGGTCCCGTGTGTGCCGGGCCCGCGCGAGTGCCTACCATCCCTCATTGGCGACGGCACGAACCAGGTCACACGTCAGTTCCGGAAACACCTGGCCGGGTTCTCGCGGCCGCTCCGTCATCGATTGGACGTCCGCAGGAACGACTCCGGTGGAATGGACAGAAGTCCCTTCCAGAAGAGCGTAGATCGACTTGTTGGATGCATTGAGGACCCAATCGTCAGGGTCGTCCAACCAATCCCACAACCGCAACAAGACGAATGGTCCTGCCTGGAGATGCGGAACGGCATGGATATCCAACCCGTCCGACAGCTCGGAGCGGTACGGTTCCGCCAGCACCGGTCCGGTCGACTCGAACCAGCCGCAATGCGGGGAGTAGGGCACCAACGGCACGAAGGCGATGAAACCGAGAACCAACGCGCACAAGATCAGGCGACGCCCGCCCCGGACAAATGAGTGCAATGTCGTCGAGCGATCGGATCTCACTTGTCGACGTCCCGCCAGTTGAACCGCGGCTCGACGAGACGGCCGTTTCGAAGACGCACCGTTCCCTCGACACGTTGCTTCCAGCTCGCCTCGGCATGGAACGGCTTGGCACCGCGGTGCTTCTGAAGGGCGAGTGCGCCGTCAGCCAGAGGTTGCATCGGGTGGAAATCATACGCGTCCTTCCAGGCGTGAGTCACCTCTCCGGTGATGTGGATCGTGTCGCCCCTACGGACGGCTTTGAAGGAACCATCGGAACTCAGGTCCGACCGTCCGTGGGCGAGGGCGAAATCACGATCGCCCACGGTGAGCTCTTTGGCAAAACCTGACCAACCCGAATCGCGTTTCCAATTGTCCTTGAACCTCAACGTGGCGCCATCCCGCAGGGTGCGGAGCTTCTGTGCGCTTTGGTTGCCCGAATCGCCCAGAAACGTCTTATTCTCGAACCTCTCGGTATTCAGCCGCTCGCCGGCGCGGATCGGTTCGATGGCCCGGGCTTCGTCGCGAGAAAGTGTTTTGGTGCCGCCCGTGCCGTCGAGGAACCGCTCCAGGTTGTCCGCCGCCATGGAGTGACCTCGCCGGCGCAGGCCATCTACTTTGGCGCGGTAGTTCCGCTCGATCTGGTCCAGGCCCGGCGGCTCGTTGGGCTTCGAAGGCGGGTCCGTTCTCGCTCCCGCGCCAGTGTTCTCGACCGATCCGGTCTCTCGTCCCTTCGTGGTGATCGGCGATGCCTCGCTCGCCTCCGTCGCCGCCAACGCCATCGTCGCCTTGCGGTTCCCCGGCGCCTCACCGTTTCGCCAGTCGATGCCGTCGCGGTCCCAGGCGCGGAGCGTCTCGGCCATGCGACGGATGGCGGGCAGGGTGGCGGCGAAGAAGTTGCCGAGATCTGTGCCGGCGCGCATTTCCTTCGATGCGGTTTCAGTCGACGCGGGAGACGATTTCTTCCCCTTTTGTTCTTGATGGGGTGCGATGCCGAGCTTATTGTTGGGTTCTCTGTGTTGCGGAGCGCGGCGGTCCAGCTATGCGAGAGCGCCCATGAACCATCTCTCGTTTCGTATCGCAACGGTGTTGACGGCGGTGGTTGTATTGGCGGGTGGCGGCGCCGTGCCGGTTCGGGCCGTCGCCGATCTCGATGCCGGCATGGATGCCCTTGCTCGGGAGGATTTCGCACGGGCTTACGCGGCTTTCGAGCCCGCGGCCAAGGCCGGTTCGGCCGAAGCCCAGTACCGAATCGCGCTGCTCCTCCACAAGGGACACGGGGTTGCCGAGGACCGCGAAGGCGCCGTCGCGTGGCTCGAAATGGCGGCCGCGCAAGGCCACCGGTGGGCTCTCGTCGCACTGGGTGATGTCCTCACCGACGGCTCGAACACCGTTGCCGATCGTGAACGGGGCATTCGGTTGTGGCAGGAGGCCGCACAAGCGGGTTTCCCGCCGGCACTTTACCGGCTAAGCCGCGCGGAGGTGTGGTTTCTCGAATTCGATACGGAGTGGTTCACCGAGGACGTGCTCGCCCGATACGCCGGCGAACCGAGAAACCGAGGGAAATCCGAGGCCGCGCTTCGCGAAGAAATCCGGGCTCACGTGATTGATCGCAAGGCGACCGCTACGATGTGGATGATTCTGGCGGCCGAGATGGGCGACGAGCGCGCCGCACATGACCTTTCGCGCGTCATCGCAACGCTCTCCGCCGCCGAGCGGGCCGAGGCCGAGCGGCGGGCAAAAGAGCGGAGGTCTCACCGGTGATCGACTTCGCCCGCTTGGCAAGCAAAGGACCGACCACTAGCGAACGGGCAGGGCATTGCGCCGTTCCAACTCTTCTCGCAACCTCTCGTAGTAGTCATCACCGAGCTGGTCGATCTCTTGAGTGGGGCCGACTTGGGTGCCACCCAGCGCGATGGACAGACCTTCGATGAATTCAGATATCCGTGTCTTCGTCTTCGATTTCTTGGACGTCTTTCTTGGCTCGCCCGTAGGACGATGCTGATTGGCCTTCGGGTGAACGCTGGATCGATCGGTCTCGCCGACGGCCCCAAGAGCTTTCCCTATTCTCTTGATATCTTCGCGCTTCTCCATCTTGTGAAACTGCTCCCTGAGCACTTCTGTCGGCGCGTACTCGATCGCGCCAAGAACGTAGCCATCGGCTACTTGCCTTGCGAGCCCTTCCATGTGTTTTCGCTCTTTGGGATCGGGATACGCTCGTCGGATGATTGGCAGCGTTTCCTTGAAACGATCGTCGCCGCCATTCCACAGGTCGCGCAATGCCCGATCGACGTTGCGTCGCCATTCGCCGTTCGGTCCAACTTTGGGAACCGTTTCGACGATTCTTTGCCGATCCTCTGGTGAATAAGCGACAAGTGCGTTCCGCGCAGACGTCAACCGCTTGATGTCGTTGCTATCTATCGCCTCACGCATGTTCTCGGCCAGATGGCGGACTGCTTCGTCGGACAGACGCATGCCCACCCCAGGGGATTCCGGCGATGCGTTGCCGGCGTCGTGGTGGGCTCTTCGATCGCCTGCTGACGAAAGTCCGTCTTGTTGTTTTTGAGGTTCGCCGGCGGTGGTCGGCCCTGGATCTTCATATTCCGACATCCTGCCTGACCCTTCGGCCGCCTCGACCCCGCCTCTCGTCTCTGCGGCATGTAGCCCCGTCGCGTTGCGGTTCCCCGGCGCCTCACCGTTTCGCCAGTCGATGCCGTCGCGGTCCCAGGCGCGGAGCGTCTCGGCCATGCGACGGATGGCGGGCGGGGTGGTGCCGGTGCCGGTGACCGCCCGGGGCGTCCGGGCCGCGGATCGGGCCGAGGGCGCCGCAGGGCCGGCCGCCGGCGCGCGGGCGGCGAGGCGGCGGGCCAGCGCGGCGATGGTCTCGCCGCCGGGTCGGATCACGCCGTCGACCTCGAGGCCGTTCTCCTTCTGGAACCGCTTGGTGGCGTCCACCAGCCTGGAACCGGGATAGCCGGTGGGGCCGTCGGTCCTGGAAAGGTCCAGGTGGCCGGTGCGGCCCAGCGCCGTCTCCACCCGCGCCACGTCGCCACGCCGGTTGTCGCCGCCGGTGCCCACCGGGCGCCCGAGCGCGAAGGGATCGCCGGCGAACAGATCGCCGAGGTCCGCGCCCGACCGCCAGGCCTTGCGGAAGTCCTCGAAATCCCGATCCGGCATCACCCGCCCGAACGGATCCCGACGCGGCACCCGCCGCCCCCGGCCGACCCGCCCCAACGGGTCGGGCACATAGACCTCGTCGTCC
>JANQFP010000222.1 GCA_028277795.1 Rhodospirillales bacterium | reverse complement strand
AACCACCAGGATGGCGCCGTCCATCTGCGCCGCACCGGTGATCATGTTCTTCACGTAGTCCGCATGGCCCGGGCAGTCCACGTGCGCGTAGTGCCGGTTGTCGGTCTGGTACTCAACGTGCGCCGTCGCGATCGTAATCCCCCGCGCCTTCTCCTCCGGCGCCTTGTCGATCTGATCGAACGCCGTGAACTCGGCCCCGCCGGTCTCCGCCAGTACCTTGGTGATCGCCGCCGTCAGGGTCGTCTTCCCATGGTCAACGTGACCAATCGTCCCGACATTGCAGTGCGGCTTCGTCCGCTCGAACTTCGCCTTGGCCATCTGTGCCTACTCCACTTTCCCCTGTCGCTTCCTCAACCGGCCAGCCTGGTTTGAATCTGCTCGGAGACCTGTTGGGGGACCTCTGCGTAATGGTCGAAATGCATGGTGAACTGCGCCCGCCCCTGGCTCATGGAGCGGAGCGTGTTGACGTACCCGAACATGTTGGCCAGCGGCACCATGACGTTGATGACCCGGGCGTTGCCCCGCTGATCCATGCCGCTCACCTGGCCCCGCCGGCTGTTGAGGTCGCCGATGATGTCGCCCAGGTACTCCTCCGGGGTCACCACCTCCACCCGCATGACCGGCTCCAGCAGCCGGGGCTGGGCCTTGGGCATGCCTTCGCGGAAGGCGGCGCGGGCCGCGATCTCGAAGGCCATGACGCTGGAGTCGACGTCGTGGGACGCCCCGTCGACCAGGGTCGCCTTCACGTCGATGACCGGGAAGCCGCTGAGCACGCCGGTCTCGGCGGCGCCGCGGATGCCCTTCTCGACCCCGGGAACGTACTCCCTGGGCACGGCGCCACCGATGACGGCGCTTTCGAACATCAGCCCCGAGCCCGGCGGCAGGGGCTCGAACACCAGCTTGACCCGCGCGAACTGTCCGGCACCGCCGGTCTGCTTCTTGTGGATGTAGTCGATCTCGGCGGTGCGCCCGATGGTCTCCCGGTAGGCCACCTGGGGGGCACCCACGTTGGCCGCCACCTTGAACTCGCGCATCATGCGGTCGACGATGATCTCCAGGTGCAGCTCGCCCATGCCCTTGATCACCGTCTGGCCGCTCTCCGGATCGGACGAGATGCGGAACGACGGGTCCTCGGCGGCCAGGCGGGACAGGGCGACGCCCATCTTCTCCTGGTCACCGCGGGTCTTGGGCTCCACGGCCACCTCGATGACCGGGTCCGGGAACTCCATGCGCTCGAGGATCACCGGCGCGCCGACGCTGCACAGGGTGTCGCCGGTGGTGGTGTCCTTGAGGCCGGCCAGGGCGACGATGTCGCCGGCCCGGGCTTCCTTGATGTCCTCGCGGGAGTTGGCGTGCATGAGCACCATGCGGCCGACCCGCTCGCGCTTGTTCTTGACCGTGTTCTGCAGGGCCTCGCCGCTCTTCACGACGCCCGAGTAGATGCGGATGAAGGTGAGCGAGCCGACGAAGGAGTCGTTCATGATCTTGAAGGCGAGGGCGGCGAACGGCTCGTCGTCGGAGTTGTGGCGCTCGATCTCCTCGTCGGTGCCGGCCTTCACGCCCTTGATGGCCGCCACGTCGGTGGGCGCCGGCAGGTAGTGGATGACCGCATCCAGCAGCGGCTGCACGCCCTTGTTCTTGAACGCCGACCCGCACAGCACGGGGACGAAGGCCCCGGATACGGTGCCGGCGCGGATACACTTGCGCAGGGTTTCCGCGTCGGGCTCGCGCCCCTCCAGGTAGGCCTCCATGGCGGCGTCGTCTTGCTCCACCGCCGTCTCGATGAGCTTTTCCCGCCATTCGGCGGCGGTGGCGGCCAAGTCGGCCGGGATGTCGCCGATCTCGAACTCGGCGCCCAGGGTCTCGTCCTTCCACACGATGCCGGTCATCTCCACCAGGTCGACGACCCCGGCGAAGTCGGCTTCGGCGCCGATGGGTAGCTGCAGCACCAGGGGCCGCGCCCCCAGGCGGTCGACGATCATGTCGCAGCAGCGGAAGAAATCGGCGCCCACCCGGTCCATCTTGTTGACGAAGCAGACCCGGGGGACGCCATAGCGGTCGGCCTGGCGCCACACCGTCTCCGATTGGGGCTCGACCCCGGCGACGCTGTCGAACACGGCAACGGCGCCATCGAGCACCCGCAGGCTGCGCTCCACCTCGATGGTGAAGTCCACATGGCCGGGGGTGTCGATGATGTTGACCTGGTGGTCGCGCCACACGCAGTTGGTGGCCGCCGACGTGATGGTGATGCCGCGCTCCTGCTCCTGCTCCATCCAGTCCATGGTGGCTGTGCCGTCATGGACCTCGCCGATCTTGTAGGAGCGGCCGGTGTAGTAGAGGACCCGTTCCGTCGTCGTCGTCTTGCCGGCATCGATGTGGGCCATGATGCCGATGTTGCGGTAGCGGTCGAGAGGAACGGTCCTGGACATGGCG
>JANQFP010000219.1 GCA_028277795.1 Rhodospirillales bacterium | reverse complement strand
CGCCATGTCCGGGGCGCCGATCATCAGCGGCACGAACCAGTTGCCGAAGCCGCCGATCATCGCCGGCATGACGACGAAGAACACCATCAGGAAGCCGTGCGCGGTGACCAGGACGTTGTAGAACTGGAAGTCCTCGACGAACTGGATGCCCGGCTCCATCAGCTCCAGCCGGATGATGAAGGACATGCCGCCGCCGATGAGGGCCGCGATGATGGAGACCACGATGTACATGGTCCCGATGTCCTTGTGGTTGGTGGAGTACACCCACCGCTTCCACCCCGTGGGGTGATGGGCGTGTTCGTGGTGAGCCGCAGCGGCAGCCGTGTCAGCCATCGTTCCGTCCGCTCCTGTCTTTATATCTTGTCCTTTGGGGTCGTCGGACCGTCAGCGCTGGGCGCCTTCGGTCCGGGCCACGATCACCGGGTCGTCCGCCTGGGCGAACTCCTCCTGGGCCTGCACCACCCATTCGGCGAAGGCCTCCTTGGAGACCGCCCGCACGTGGATGGGCATGAAACCGTGGTTGACGCCGCAAAGCTCCGAGCACATGCCGTAGTAGTCGCCTTCCTCGTTGATGTGCACCCAGGTCTCGTTGGTCCGGCCCGGGGTGGCATCGGTCTTCAGGCCCAGCGACGGAATGGCCCAGTTGTGGATCACGTCGGTCGTGGTGATCAGGATCCGAACATTGGTGTTCACCGGCAGCACGACCGACTGGTCGACCGTCAGCAGGCGCGGCTGGCCGGGCTCCAGGTCGTCGTCGGCGACGATGAAGCTGTCGAACTCGAAGTCGCCGTGGTCGGGATAGCCGTAGCTCCAGTACCACTGGTGGCCGATGACCTTCAGCGTCATCTCGGCCTCCTGGGTCCTGTCGGCGTAATACAGCAGCTTCATGGACGGGATGGCGATGACCACCAGGATGACGATGGGAACCGCCGTCCAGATGATCTCCAGCGTCGTGTTGTGCACCATCTTCGACGGCGTCGGGTTGGCCTTGGCGTTGTAGCGCCAGAACACGTAGACCATGATCCCGAGGACCAGGATGACGATCACCACCTGGATGAACAGAAGGAGATTGTGGAACTCGTGAACCCGCTCCATGACGGGCGAGTACGCCGGCTGAAGATTGATCTGCCAAGGCTTCGACCGCCCCTCGGCGGCCCAAGCGGCTCCGGTCGCCGCAGCGGTCAGCCAAACCGCCAGCGGCGCCAAGAATGTCAGTCTCTTGATCATGAACCCCACCACAAGATCATTCGAACGCCGGCTTGGTTCCCGATTCTTTGCCAAGTGGTCTCCGGTCCGGCTCCCCACCGGCCAGAACAGGAAATCCTCAGCCCGGGACGCGGGCTGAGGTCCGCATATTAGCTAACATTGAATCAACCTGAGGGGAAGCGGTTTTTGCAGAACAACTCCAATTATAAACTGCAATTAGCCGTCCCGATTTGCTATTGATCTCCATCAACAGCGGGCGACGCGGGCCGTTGGCCGGGCGGCCGTCCGGGTGCCGCGGCCGATACCGGGGGTTGATTTTCCCCGATCCGGCCGCGAAGATGCGGCCCGCGGCCGGCCGGGTGCGGATGCCCCGGCCGCGGTCCCGTCCTCGCGGTGCGTCGGGGGCCGAGTCCGCCGTGTTGCGCCGCAGTGTGGAGATCGCCGGTCATGACGAAATGGGTCCTGTTTGCCGTCCTCGCCGCGGCGGCGGCATTCATGTATGCCAGCGTCTTCATCAAGTACTCCTGACCCGCTGACCACGATCGGTTGACCATGCTGGCCATCGCCGACCTGCCGCACGTTCTGGCCGGACTCAATGCCGCATCGACGGTCCTGCTGGTGGTCGGATACGGCATGATCCGCGGCGGCCGCCGCTCGGCCCATCGGGCGTGCATGGTGGCGGCGTTGGCGGTGTCGGCGGCGTTCCTGGCCGTGTACCTCTATTACCATGCCAATGCGGGACTGGCGCGGTTCGGCGGCGAAGGCATGATCCGGCCCGTCTACTTCACCATCCTCATCGCCCACATCGTCATGGCCGTGGTGATCGTCCCCCTGGTGCCGGCCACCGTGGTGCTGGCGCTGCGCGGGCGTTTCGACCGCCACCGGCGGCTGGCCCGCTGGACCCTGCCGGTGTGGCTCTATGTGACGGTGTCCGGCGTCGTCATCTACGTGATGGCCGTGCATCTCTATCCCTATGGCTGAGGGCGCCGGGACCATCTGGCCGGCGGCGGCCGCCGGTGCAGGGGGCGGCAGCGCCGCCGACCTCTACCGGAGCCTGGTGCGGGTCGCCGGCGCGCCTTCTTCGCGGCGCGAGCTGTGGGCGTGGTGCGGCCTCGCCGTGCTGTCCCTGGCGCTGGCCGGGGTCACCGCCCTGCTGCTGGCCTTCTCGCGCATTCCCGGCATCCAGGAGGTGGTGGCCTGGCCCCTGGACTTCTTCGGCAAGGGACTGGTGGTCCACGTGGTGTTCTCGTTCGTGGTGTGGTTCCTGGCCGTGTTCGCGGCCCTGCTGCAGCTCGCCACGTTGCGGCTGTCGAGCGGTCGGCCGCGGTTCAACGCCCTCGGCCAGCTCGCCGTCATGATGACCGCCAGCGCCTGCATCCTGCTGTTCGTGCCGGCCCTCATGGACCGCGGCGAGCCGTCCCTCAACAACTACGTGCCGGTCATCATCGATCCCCTCTACTACACGGGCGTCGCCCTGCTCGGTGCCGGCATGGCGCTGATGGCGGCGCGGCTCCTGGCCAACCTGCCGGGGCGGACCGCGCCCCTGGAGCCGCTGACCCTGACCATGATCGCCGCCGCGGTCATCTATCTCGCCGCCCTGATGTGCTTCGGCCTGGCCCTGGCGGCGCTCGAAGGCCAGCCGCCGAGCCACGCCTTCAACGAGGAGCTGTTCTGGGGCGGCGGCCACGTGCTGCAGTTCGTCAACGTGGCCCTGCTCATGGTCGGCTGGTACCTGCTGGCCGGCCTGGCGACGGACCGCCTGCCGGCAGGGCCGCGCCTGATGACCGCGGCCGCCGCGTTGCTGGTCTTCCCGGCCGTCGCGGCGCCGGGGCTGTACCTGGTCTGGGAGCCTTTCACAGCGCCGCAGACCGAGGCCTTCACCGACCTCCAGTACGCCCTGATCCCGCCCACCGTGCTGGTCGCCGCCGCCGTCGCCGTCAATCGCCCGGCCGGGCCGCTGCCGTGGCACGACCCGGCCACCCATTGCGTGGTGTGGTCCCTGGCCGTGTTCGCCCTGGGCGGCGTCCTGGGCCTGTTCGTCGACGGCGCCGATACCCGCACCCCGGCCCACTACCATGGGGTCCTGGGCGGCGTGAACCTGGTCTTCATGGGGCTGTTCTTCCGCCTGTTGCTGCCCCTGCTCAGGCGGCCGCCGCGGGGCCGCCGGGTGCTCTACGTCCAGATCGCGCTCTACGGGGCGGGCCAGGCGTTGCAGTGCGTCGGCCTGTTCCTGGCCGGCGGCTACGGGGCGCCGCGCAAGACCGCCGGCGCGGCCCAGGGCCTGGAGGACCTGGGCGCCATCGCCGGCATGACCATGAACGGCATCGGCGCCCTGATCGCGGTGATCGGCGGGGTCCTGTTCATCTGGACGGTGGCGGCGGCGCTGCTGCGCCGGCCGCCCGTTCCGGCATGAGCCCGAGCAGAATCCTCTGAAAAGGACCTGACATCCGTGTACAATGCCGGCCCAACCATGGAGGGGAGAGTGCCGCAGGGAGTGACCGATTCCGCCCAACCGGGGCCCGACGTGTCCCGGCCCGCGGCCGACGACGCGGTCTCCTTGCAGGGCGCCGAGGCGGTCGGCGCCGTCGGCAGCCCGCGGCCCCGGGACTTCGCGCTGCTGCTCAAGCCGCGGGTCATGTCGCTGGTGGTGTTCACCGGGATCGTCGGCCTGTTCCTGGCCCCCGGGGAGGTGGACGCGGCGGTGGCGGTCCTCGCCGTGGTCTGCATCGCCGCCGGTGCCGGCGCCTCCGGCGCCATCAACATGTGGTACGACCGCGACATCGACCGCCAGATGGTCCGCACCATGAACCGGCCGGTGGCGGCCGGCCGCCTGCGGCCGGGCCCGGCGCTGGCGCTGGGGGTCGTCCTGGCGGTGGCGTCGGTGGGGGTGATGGCGTGGCAGGTCAACGCGGTGGCGGCGCTGCTGCTGGCCATCACCATCGGCTACTACGTGTTCATCTACACCGTCTGGCTGAAGCGGCGCACGCCGCAGAACATCGTCATCGGCGGCGCCGCCGGGGCCTTTCCGCCGATGATTGGCTGGGCCGCGGTGACCGGCGACGTGGGCCTCGAGGCGTGGGTGATGTTCGCCATCATCTTCCTGTGGACGCCGCCCCACTTCTGGGCCCTGGCCCTGTTCCGCTGCGCCGACTACGCCCGCGCGGGCGTCCCCATGTTGCCGGTGGTCGCCGGGGTGCGGGCCACCAAGCGGCAGATCGTGGCCTACACCGCGCTGCTGGTCCCGACCACCCTGGTCCCGGTCGCCATCGGCATGGCCGGGCCGGGCTACGGCGTCGCCGCGGCGGCCCTCGGCGCGTGGCTGCTGGTGCATGCGGTGCGGGTGTGGCGCGACGAGGAGGGGACGGCGGCGCGGCCCTTGTTCTTCTACTCCATCCTCTACCTGTTCCTGATCTTCGCCGCGCTGCTTGTCGACAGGGCGTTGTTGCCGCAGCTTTAGCCATGGCGGAGTTGGCCTATCACCGGCTGGAGCGGCGGTTCCGGCGCATCGGCGCGCTGGGTGACGCCGCTGCCGTGCTCCATTGGGACACCGCGACCATGATGCCGGCCGGCGGCGCCGACGCCCGCGGCGATCAACTGGCCGAACTGGCGGCCGTGCGCCACGGCATCGTCACCGCCCCCGAGACCGCCGACCTGTTGTCGCTGGCCGAGGCCGAAGGCGGCCTCGACGCCTGGCAGGCCGCCAACCTGCGCGAGATGAAGCGGACCTGGGCCCACGCCTCGGCGGTGGACGAGGACCTGGTGGCGGCCCTCAGCCGGGCCACCTCCAAGTGCGAGATGGTGTGGCGCACGGCGCGGCCGGCCAACGACTTCGCGTCCGTGCGGCCCCACCTGGAGACGGTGCTGTCGCTGGTGCGCGAGACCGCGGAAGCCAAGGGAACGGCCCTCGGCCTGTCGCCCTATGACGCCCTTCTGGACCAGTACGAGCCCGGTGGCCGGGCCGCCGACGTGGACGTGCTGTTCGCCGACCTGGAGGCGTTCCTGCCGCCGTTCCTGGCCCAGGTGCTGGAGCGCCAGGCGGCGGGCCCGGCGCCCATCCGCCCCAAGGGCCCGTTCCCGGTGGAGCGCCAGAAGGCCCTCGCCGAGCGGCTCATGGCCCGGCTCGGCTTCGACTTCGACCACGGGCGGCTCGACGTCAGCGCCCACCCCATGTGCGGCGGGGTCCCCGACGACGTGCGCGTCACCACCCGCTATACGGAGGACGACTTCACCCGCAGCCTGATGGCGGTCCTGCACGAGACCGGGCACGCGCTGTACGAGCGCGGCCTGCCGGCGGCGTGGCGTGGCCAGCCGGCCGGCGAGGCGCGGGGCATGAGCGTGCACGAGAGCCAGTCCCTACTGGTCGAGATGCAGGTCTGCCGGTCGGCTCCCTTCCTCGCCTTCGCCGCGCCGCTGCTGGCCGAGGCCTTCGGTGGCAAGGGCCGGGCGTGGCAGCCCGCCAACCTCCACCGCCTGTTCACGCGGGTTGAGCCCGGCCTGATCCGCGTCGATGCGGACGAGGTGACCTATCCCCTGCACGTCATCCTGCGCACCCGGCTGGAGCGGGCCATGATCGACGGCACCCTAGAGGTGGCGGACCTGCCCGAGGCGTGGAACCAGGGCATGAAGGACCTGCTCGGGCTGGTGCCGCCCGGGGACGGCGACGGGTGTATGCAGGACATCCACTGGTACGACGGCGCCTGGGGCTACTTCCCCACCTACACCCTGGGGGCGCTGACCGCGGCCCAGCTTTTCGAGGCGGCGCAGGTGGCCGACCCGGCCATCGCCTCCGGCGTCTTCCGCGGCGATTTCGCGCCCCTCAACGAGTGGCTCCGGCGCCACGTCCACGAGCGCGCCTCGCTGTTGCCGGTGGCTGACCTGCTTGCCGAGGCCACCGGTCGGCCGCTCGACACCACCGCGTTCAAGGCCCACGTGCAACGCCGGTACCTGGCGTGACCTCCGCTGTGTCACAAATGTGAACGGAGGTTGCCGCTGCCGCGTGCGGTGTATTAGGTTACCAGGGTTCGCGTCCTGCCCTTGGGAGTCGGGGTCTTTGCGCTACGTCAGCACTCGGGGAGAGGCTCCCGGTCTCGCCTTCGACGAGGTCCTGCTCGCCGGTCTCGCCCCCGACGGCGGACTCTACGTGCCCGAGGCCTGGCCACGGTTCTCCCGCTCCGACATCCGCGCCCTGCGCGGCCTCGGCTACGCCGAGCTGGCGACCCGGGTCATGGCCCCCTACCTGGGCGGCGCCGTCGGCGGGGACGACATCGCGGCCATGGCGGCTGAGTCGTACGCCGGCTTCGGCCATCCGGCGGTGGCGCCCTTGAAGCAGCTCGCCGCCGACCACTGGCTGATGGAGCTGTTCCACGGCCCGACCCTGTCGTTCAAGGACTATGCCCTGCAACTGGTGGGGCGGCTGTTCGATCACGTGCTCCGGCGCCGCGGCCGGCGCATGACCATCGTCGGCGCCACCTCGGGCGACACCGGCTCGGCGGCCATCGAGGCGTGCCGCGACCGGGCCGCCATGGACGTGTTCATCCTCCATCCCGAGGGCCGGGTGTCCGAGGTGCAGCGCCGGCAGATGACCACGGTGGCCGCGGCCAACGTCCACAACATCGCCATCACCGGCACCTTCGACGACTGCCAGGACCTGGTGAAGGGCCTGTTCGCCGACACCGGCTTCCGCGCCCGCTACGGCCTGGGCGCGGTGAACTCCATCAACTGGGCCCGGATCATGGCCCAGATCGCCTACTACTTCGCCGCCGCCGTGGCCTTGGGCGCACCCGACCGGCGTTTCACCTTCGCCGTGCCCACGGGCAATTTCGGCAACGTGTTCGCGGCCTACGCCGCGCGCCGCATGGGGCTGGGCATCGACCGGCTGGTGATCGGCTCCAACACCAACGACATCCTGACCCGGGTCATCACCGAGGGCCGCATGGAGACGCGGCCGGTGACGCCGACCCTGAGCCCCAGCATGGACATCCAGATCTCCAGCAACTTCGAGCGCCTGCTGTTCGACCTCTACGGCCGTGACGGCCGCCGGCTGGCCCGGGCCATGGCCCGGTTCCGCCGCGACGGGGGGCTCGGCCTGGGCGACGCCCGCTGGCGTCGCCTGACCCGGCTGTTCGCCGGCCACCGGCTGGACGACGGCCAGACGACCGCCGCCATCGGCCGCCTGTATGCCGAAACGGGCGAGCTGCTGGACCCCCATTCCATCATCGGCGTCGAGGCCGGGGCGGCCTGCCGCGGCGCCGGGACCGGTCCCCTGGTCAGCGTCGCCACCGCCCACCCGGCCAAGTTCCCCGAGGCGGTGGAGGCGGCCACCGGCGTGCGCCCGGCCCTGCCCGACCGGTTGGCCGACCTGTGGGAGCGCGACGAGCACTGCCATGTGCTGGGCAACGACCTGGCGGCGCTCAAGGACCACATCGCCGGGCAACTGGCGGGAGGGGCGGCGGCATGACCGTGCGGCTGTCCACCCTGGCCAACGGCCTGCGCGTCGTCAGCGATCCCATGGAGACCGTCGAGACGGTGTCCCTGGGCGTCTGGGTGGGCGTCGGCACCCGCTACGAGGCGGCCGAGGTCAACGGCGTCTCCCATCTGCTGGAGCACATGGCGTTCAAGGGCACGCGGCGCCGCGACGCCCGCGCCATCGCCGAGGAGATCGAGGCCGTCGGTGGCCACCTCAACGCTTATACGTCGCGCGAGCACACGGCCTACTACGCCAAGGTCCTCAAGGAGGACGCCGGGCTGGCGCTGGACATCATCGCCGACATCCTGCAGCACTCGCTGCTCGACGCCGGCGAGCTGGCCCGCGAGCGGGCGGTCATCGTCCAGGAGATCCACCAGGCTCAGGACACGCCGGACGACCTGATCTTCGACCGCTTCCAGGAGACCGCCTTTCCCCGCCAGGCCCTGGGCCGTCCGGTCCTCGGGTCGGCCGACCTGGTCCGCGACATGCCGCGCGACGCCCTGGTCGACTACCTGGGTCACCATTACCACGCCCCGCGCATGGTGCTGGCCGCCGCCGGACGCATCGACCACGACAGCCTGGTCGGCCTGGCCGCCGAGGCGTTCTCGGACCTGTCCGACAGCTCCCATGCGGCCCGCGAGCCGGCCCGCTACGTGGGCGGCGACTGCCGCGAGGCCCGCGACCTGGAGCAGGTCCACGTGGTCATGGGGTTCGAAGGCATCAGCTACGACGACGCGGACTTCTATCCGCTGTCGGTGCTGTCCACCCTGTTCGGCGGCGGCATGTCGTCGCGCCTGTTCCAGGAGGTGCGCGAGAAGCGGGGCCTAGCCTACAGCATCTACAGCTTCCCGTCGTGCTACACCGACGGCGGCCTGTTCGGCATCTACGCCGGCACCGGCGAGGACGAGGCGGGCCAGGTGGTGGCCCTGATCTGCGACGAGATCGGCAAGCTGTGCGACGGCGTCGGAGAGGACGAGGTGGCCCGCGCCCGGGCCCAGCTCAAGGCCAGCATCTTGATGACCCTGGAGAGCACATCGGCGCGGTGCGAGCAACTCGCCCGCCAGATGATGGTGTTCGGGCGGCCCCTGCCGGTGGCCGAGGTGGTGTCCAAGATCGAGGCGGTGGACCCGGCGGTGGTGGCCCGGGTGGCCACGCGCATTGCCGGCGGCCAGCCCACCATCGCCGCCCTCGGCCCCATCGGCCACATGGAATCCTTCGAAGACATCACCCGCCGCCTCGGCTGAGCGATGGAGCTTCGCGAGTCGGTTCGAAAGCGCGCCGAGTTCAGGCGTGGCCGGCGTCGTCGGACAGCATGCGGGGGTCGATCCCCAGCTTGCCCATGGCCCGCTCCCACTTGTTGTCCAGGTCGGGGCCGAACACCAGGTCGCTGTCCGAGTCCACGCTGAGCCAGCCGTTGGCCAGGATCTCCGAATCGAGCTGGCCGGGGCCCCATCCCGAATAGCCCAGCGCCAGCAGGCTGCGCTGGGGCCCGCGGCCGGCGGCGATGGCCTTGAGGATGTCCACCGTCGCCGTCAGCGCCACCGCCTCGTCCACCACCAGGGTGGCGTCGTGCATGTAGTCGGGCGTATGGAGCACGAAGCCGCGGCCCGACTCGACGGGGCCGCCGAAATGGACGTTGATGCGCTCCCCCAGATCGCCGGGCTCGATGCTCAGTTGCTCGAGGAGATCGGGGAAGCTGAGGTCGTCGATGACCCGGTTGACCACCAGGCCCATGGCCCCGTCCGGGCTGTGCGCGCACATGTAGATGACCGTCTTGGCGAACCGCGGGTCCTGCATGCCGGGCATGGCCACCAGAAGCTGTCCGGCCAACGAGGTCCCACTTTGCGGCATCTTGGGCATCATGTCCCGTCGTTCCTAACGGTGCCGCATCCGCCGTCCCGGACAGGCCGGGGACGAGGCGCCAAGGGGTGGCCGTCGGACGACCTATTGTCGCACGGGGCCGGCCCGGTGAAAACCGCCCTGTTGCTTGAATTGGGGCGCGGATCGGGCCGCGGCGGGTCAACAGTCCGTGAGGCCGTCAGGTTTTTGCGGTTCGGCCGCGTGAAATCGATATGATCCGGTGGACATGAAGGACTGCGGACCTGCGATGAAGACGGGCCGGAGGACGGCGGCGCTGGTGATTCTGGCGGCGGCGTGCGCCTGGGCGGGCTTGGCGCCGCCGGCCGCCGCCGCCGCGTCGCCGTGGGCCGAGACCGACCACACGGCCGTGCGTCTGGTGTCGTCGGTGGGCGCCGTGGGCGACGCCGAGCAGGTGGCCCTCGGCCTCCATTTCCGGCTGGCCAAGGACTGGAAGATCTACTGGCGCTCGCCGGGCGACGCCGGCTACCCGCCGCACCTGGACTGGGCCGGCTCGGACAACCTGGCGGAAGCGGCGATCCAGTGGCCGGTGCCCCGGCGCTTCTCCATCCTCGGCTTCGAGACCCTGGGCTACACGGATGAGGTGGTGCTGCCGGTGGCGGTGCGCCTGGCCGAGCCCGGCCGGCCGCTCACGGTGCGCGCCGCCGTCAACTACCTGGCCTGCGCCGACATCTGCGTGCCCTATGAAGCGGACTTGGCCCTGGACCTGCCGGCGGGACCGGCGGCGCCCACGGACGACTTCCACCTGATCGGCCGCTACCAAGCCAAGGTGCCGCGGGTCGGCGCGGCCCATGGCCTGCAGGTGGAACGGGCCGTCGCCTCCGGCACGGCCCTGGAGGTCGCGGTGGCGTCGGCGACCCCGATGATGGGCCCCGACGTCTACCTGGAGGGACCGGAGACGGTGGCCTTCGGCCCGCCGGCCGTGGACCTGGCCGACGGCGGGCGCCGGGCCGTGTTGCGGGTGGCCGTGCACGGCGCGGAGGACCTGGAGGGCGGCCTGGCCGGCACCCCCCTGACGGTCACGGTGGTGGACGGCGAGCACGCGGCGGAGCGCCGGCTGGTGGTGGCGGCCGGCAGCCCCGGCGCCGCCCCGCCGGCCCCGCCGGCGGCGACCCCGCTGCTGACCATCCTCCTCCTGGCCCTGCTTGGCGGCCTGATCCTCAACCTGATGCCGTGCGTCCTGCCGGTGCTGTCCATCAAGCTGTTGGGGGTGATCGGCCACGGCGGCGGCGACCGCCGGGTGGTGCGCTTGAGCTTCCTCGCCTCTGCCGCCGGCATCCTGGCGTCGTTCCTGGTCCTCGCCGGCGCTCTGCTGGCGGTCAAGAGCGCCGGGGCCACGGTGGGGTGGGGCATCCAGTTCCAGCAACCCTGGTTCCTCGTCGCCATGACCCTGGTGGTGGGGCTGTTCGCCTGCAACCTGTGGGGCTTCTTCGAGGTCCGCCTGCCCCTGTGGCTGGCCGATCTGGGCGAGCACGCCAGCCACGTCCACGGCCTCGGGGGCCATGTGTTGTCGGGCGCCCTGGCGACGCTGCTGGCGACGCCATGCTCGGCGCCGTTCCTCGGCACCGCCGTGGGGTTCGCCCTGTCGCGCGGCGCCTTCGAGGTGCTGGCCGTGTTCACCGCCCTCGGTGTCGGGCTGGCGTTGCCCTACCTGGCGGTGGCGGCGGTGCCGGCCCTGGCCACCCGACTGCCGCGGCCCGGACCCTGGATGGTCAGGCTGCGCCAGATCCTCGGCTTCGCCCTTGCGGCCACCGCCGTGTGGCTGGTCACCGTGCTCGCCGCCGAGGTGGGGACCGTGGCGGCAGGGGCCGTCGCCGCCCTGGTCGTGGTCGCCGGCGCGGCCCTCTATCTGCGCCACCGCTGGGACGGCGCCCGGGCGCGGGCCGCGGTGGCGGCCACCACCGCCTGCGCCGTGCTGGCCTTCGCGGTTCCGACGGCCGTGGGCGGATCGCGGACGGCGTTCCCGGACAGCCACGGCGGGGCCTTCTGGCAGCCCTTCGACCCGGCCGCCATCCCGGCCCTGGTGGCCGACGGCCAGGTGGTGCTGGTGGACGTGACGGCCGAGTGGTGCATCACCTGCCAGGTCAACAAGACCTTCGTCCTTGAGAAAGGCCGGGTGGCCGAGCGCCTGTCCGCCGACGGGGTGGTGGCCATGCAGGCCGACTGGACCCGGCCCGACGATGCCATCGCCCGCTATCTGGCCGGATTCGGCCGCTACGGCATCCCATTCGACGCCGTCTACGGCCCCGGTCTGCCCGACGGTCTGGCCCTGCCCGAGCTGCTGACCGGCGAGACGGTGCTCGAGGCCCTCGACCGCGCCGCCGCCGGCCCCGTGGCGGCGCGCTGACCGGCGGCATTCCATTCGAACCTGGAATTGCGATTCTAAACTCCTATGTTTGAGACGCCCCGGCGACGGGGCCGGCAACGACCGCCGCCACACCCAAAGCCGGAGGGGAACTCATGACCATCAGCATCGGCGACCGCATTCCGCCAGCCACCATGAAGATCATCAACGAACAGGGGTTCGGGGACATCAGCACCGACGACCTGTTCAAGGGCAAGAAGGTGGCGATTTTCGGCATCCCGGGCGCTTTCACGCCCACCTGCTCGGCCAAGCACCTGCCCAGCTACGTGAACAACGCCGGCGCGCTGGCGGCCAAGGGCGTCGACTCCATCGTCTGCATGGCGGTCAACGACGCCTTCGTCATGGATGCCTGGGGCAAGAGCCAGAACGTGGGCGACGCGGTGATGATGGTCGGCGACGGCAACGGCGAGCTGACCCGCGCCTTGGGCCTGGAGATGGACGCTGCCGGCTTCGGCATGGGCGAGCGCTGTCAGCGGTTCTCCATGGTGGTGGACGACGGCGTGGTGACGGCCCTCAACGTTGAGGCGCCGGGCGAGTACAGCATCAGCAGCGCCGAATCCATGCTCGATCAGCTCTAGCAGGTTCGTCCGATAAACCAAGAAGCGGGGCCTTTCGGAGGCCCCGTTCTTCATGGCTGCGGATCGTCGTCCGGCACCGCCCGCTTGGCCGCCTGGCGGGCCAGCTTGTCGGCGCGCTCGTTCTCCGGGTGGCCGGCATGGCCCCGGACCCACTGCCAGTCCACCTGGTGGCGGGCCAGGGCCGCGTCCAGGCGCTGCCACAGGTCGGCGTTCTTCACCGGCTTCTTGTTGGCGGTCCGCCAGCCGTTCCGTTTCCAGGTGTGGATCCACTGGGTGATGCCGTCACGCACGTAGGTGCTGTCGGTGGTGACGCGCACCGCGGCGCCGCGGGTCAGCGCCTCCAGGCCGGCGATGGCGGCCATCAGCTCCATGCGGTTGTTGGTGGTCTCGGGCTCGCTGCCGGACAGCGCCTTCTCGTGGCCCTTCCAGCGCAGGACGACCCCCCAGCCGCCGGGGCCCGGATTGCCCAGGCAGGCCCCGTCGGTGAACAGCTCGACCGTATCGCTGCCTGTCATGGTCCTACTCCAGCCCATAGGCCCCGGGGCCGCGGACGTCGCGGTGGAAGCGCAGCTTGGCCAGGTATTCCAGCGGATCCTTGGGCGTCACCAGGACGCTGTCCGAGGGGTGGAGCCGGTCGTACAAACGGGTCAGGAGGAAGCGCAGGGCGGCGCCGCGGGCGAGCAGGGGCAGGGCCGTGAGCTCGGCCGCGGAGAAGGGCCGCACCCGGCGGTAGGCCGCCAGCAGGCGCCGCGCCTTGGTGGCATTGAAGGTGCGGTCGTCCTCGAAGCACCAGGCGTTGAGGCAGATGGCCACGTCGTAGGCGAAGGCGTCGGTGCAGGCGAAATAGAAATCGATGAGGCCGGACAGCGCGCCGGAGCGGAAGAACACGTTGTCGGGAAACAGGTCGGCATGGATGACACCGCCGGCTAGGTCGGACGGCCAGGCGGCCTCCAGGTGGTCCATCTCGGCCGCCAGCTCGCCGCCCAGCCCCGGTGCCACGGAGTCGGCGCCGCCGGCGCACGAGTCCAGCAGGGGCCGCCACGCCGCCACCGACAGGTCGTTGGCCCGCGTCATCGGGAAGTCGGCGCCCGCCACGTGCAGGCGCGCCAAAGCCGCGCCCACCTCGGCGCAATGGTCTGGCGTCGCCCGCCGCGGCCACATGCCGGCGAGGAAGGTGACGATCGCCGCCGGCCGGCCGGACAGCCGCGACAGCATCTCGCCGTCGCGGTCGTGGACCGGCGTGGGGCAGGGGATGCCGCGGGCCGCCAGGTGCTCCATCAGCCCGAGGAAGAACGGCAGGTCGTCCTCCCGCACCCGCTTCTCGTAGAGGGTGAGCACGAAGGTCCCGCCGTCGGTGGACAGCAGGAAGTTGGTGTTCTCGATTCCCTCGGCGATGCCCTTGCACGCCACCACCGCCCCGATGTCGTAGCGGGCGACGAAGGCGACCAGATCGTCGTCGGTGACTTCCGTATGGACGGCCATGGGACCCTGTGTCCGGGGCGTTCCGCGGTCGCCAGTGGTAGCGGACGGATGCGCCGCCTGGCAAGGTCCGGGCGGAGGGCCCGACGCGCCCCTTGTCACCGGCGGGGGCGCGCGCGATAGTGCGTGTGAGATGACCCTCGTCCGCAAACGACTCGCAGGCGCACCCAGGGGCGTCCTCGGCGCGGCCCTGGCCATCGCCGCGCTCGTGGCTACGGAGACCGCGGCTGTCGCCGCCCCGGCCGCCGACCAGGGATGGCAGGTGGCGGCCCGGCGGGGGTCCGAGCTTCCCGGCGATCCGGGCGCCCGCGTGGACGAGGTGGTGCTGCGCATCCAGCGCGCCCTGGCCGCCGCCAACCTCTACGACGGGCCGGTCGACGGGCGCATGAGCCCCGAGACCGAGAAGGCCATCCGCACCTATCAGCGGCGGGCCGGCATCCCCATGGACGGCATGGCCACCGAGGCTCTGGCCGCCCAGCTGGAAACCGGACCCAAGGTTCAGGACCTGCTGCGGCGCCTGGAGCGGGCCCGCGAGGACACCGTCGAGGCGGCCCGCCAGGCCCTGCTCAACAACCCGCAGACCCGCGGCCTGGTGACCGCGGACAAGGACGAGATCGCCGATCCCACGCGCGATCCCACGCCGTGCTTCCAGGAGCCGTCGCCCCAGTGCCTGCTCGGCGAGGCCCTGGAGAGCGCCAAGGCCATCTTCAAGCCGGAGATGCGGGACTGGGCCCTGGGCGAGATCCTGGTCGCCCAGGCCAACGCGGGTTTCGGCGAGAAGGCCATCGAGACGGTCCGGCGCATCCAGGATCCGCGCCTGATCATGGTGGCGCTGCGCGACATCGCCCGGGCCGAGGCGTCCGCCGGCCGCGGCAGCCAGGCCCTGGCCGCCGCCGAGATCATTCCCGACGGGTTCAAGCAGCTGGAGGCCTATGCCGCCATCGCCGACATCCAGGCCGGCCGCGGCTCCAACGCGTCCGAGGCGGTGGACCGGCTGCTGGCCATCGCCGGCGATCTGGACGACCCGGTGAAGAGGGTCGCCTTCCTGGCCCGGGCCGCCGTGATCCTCAGCCGCTCCGGCGACGCCGAGGGGGCGGAACGCAATGTCGCCAAGGCCGAGACCGTGGCCCGCAGCGAGGCGCTGCGGCCGAGCCGCGAGACGGCCCTGCGCCACGTCGCCGCGGCACTGGCCGAGATGGAGCGCCCGGCCCAGGCCCTCGCCGTTCTCAAGGACGTGGAGGACGATTCCGACCGCATTCCGGTACTGGTCTCGGCGGCGACGGCGCAGGCCCGCGCCGGCGATGCCCGCCAGGCCCTGGCCACGGCCGAGGGCATCGAGGCGGTGCGCTACCGCTCGGTGGTTCTGGCCCGCATCGCCGTCGCCCAGGCCGAGGCGGGGGACCGGGCCGCGGCCCTGGCCACCGTCGATACCGCCCGGCGCGCCGCCAGGTCCATCAAGTTCCCCTACGCCCGCTCCTACGCCATCAGCCGCATCGCCCTGGCCCTGGCCGAGATCGGGGCCCTCGGGGCGAAGGGGCCCAACGGCGAGTTCGACCGCGCCGTGACCACCGCCGGCGACATCGAGGACAACCGCCTGCGCGCCCATGTGCTGTGGTCCATCGCCGCCGAGCGGCGGCGGGCCGGCGACATGGCCGGGGCGGGGCGCACCGAGAGCAAGGCCCGCAAGGCGACGGCCGAGGTCAAGAGCGCCCTCAGCCGGGTGTGGATGTTCGGCGAGATCGCCGCCAGCCATGCCGCTGCCCAAGAGGCCGATTTCGCCTGGGCCGCGTTCGCCCGCGGCCTGGAAGAGGCCAGCCACATCGAGAACGCCTGGGGGCGGGCGCGGGCGCTGACCAAGATGGCGGCCACGCTCACCGTCCTGCCCGCGCGCTGACGCGGGCCCGCGTTCGCGACCTTGGCCCCGCCCGCGGGACCCTGCTATGGTCCGGCGGCGGAGGGTCCAGGCGGGCCCGGGGGGCCGCTGGCATTGCCGGTACCGGGGAGAGGGGAGAAGACCATGGCCGATCCTGTCGTCGCGCAAAAGGGGCCCTACGAAGTGGAGGTCGAGGCGGGCAAGGACTACTACTGGTGCAGCTGCGGGCACAGCGCCAACCAGCCGTTCTGCGACGGCTCCCACAAGCCGTACGGCATGAAGCCCCTTGCCTGGACGGCGGACAAGTCCGAGACCAAGTACTTCTGCGGCTGCAAGCAGACCAAGGGGCAACCCTTCTGCGACGGCACCCATTCGTCGCTGTGAGACCGGCGCGCACCAGCGGCGCCGTCCTTGCCGCCCTGGCGGTGGCCGGGGCCGCCGGTTGCGGGTTGTTCGGCAGGGACGAGCCGCCGCCGTGCCCGCCCATCTCGGTGCTGGCCGACGGTGCCGAGCTGGTACGATTCGCCGCCGGCCCCGGTCGCGACCTGATCGACGTGAACTTCCAGGGACAGGTGGCCGACGCCTTCGCCGGCTGCGAATACGAGATCGACGACGAGACGGAAACCGGGACCCTCACCGTGGAGATCAATCCCGTCTTCGAGGTGACCCGCGGTCCCGCCAACCACGACCGGGTCGCCGCGTTCGAGTACTTTGTCGGCCTCGTCGAACACAAGCCGGACGGCCCCGTGATTCACAGCCGGCCCCGGTTCGACGTGACCGTCGAGTTCCCCGGCAACCAGACCACGGTGCAATACCTGGAAGAGACGCCGGTGACCATCGTGGTGCCCCTGGCGGCCGGCCAGACGGGCACCGATTTCGAGGTCTTCTTCGGCCTGCAGCTCTCACGTGAGGAATTGGACTACAACCGAAGGCGGCGTCAGACCAATCGTTGACCTTCCCCGGTGAGCGTTTAAACTAGCTCGCCAGGGGGCGGGCTCGCCCAGGGGAGACTGCCGAACAATCACGGGACATCGCCGCGAATTTTCCTCAGACGATCCCTGCGGGAGAGATCGATGCGGAACGACGAGCCGCGTCGGCGCCGAAGGAGCAACGGGCCCCGGAAACTCTCAGGCAAACCGGACCGCAGGGGGATGAGGCTCTGGAAAGCAGGTGGCCGCAGATTTGGCGCGGCGCCTCACCGAAGAGGTAACCCGAGCCGGACACGGGACGGGGAATCTTTCAGGTACCGAGACAGAGGGGGCGTCCGCCGGCCGCGTAGGCGCGGGAGGACGCGCCGTCAACATGGGTGGAGTGCCGCGTGAACGAGACGCTCAAGAACGATCTGAACAAGACGCCGCTTCATGCCCTGCACGTCGAGCGGGGCGCCAAGATGGTTCCCTTCGCCGGCTGGGAGATGCCGCTGCAGTTCGAGGGGATCATCGCCGAACACCTGCACGCCCGCAGCCAGGCGGTGCTGTTCGACGTCTCCCACATGGGCCAGGCGGTCCTCTATGGGGACAATCCGGCGGAGTCGCTGGAGACCCTGGTGCCGGGGGAGATCCAGAAGCTGGCCAACGACCATCAGCGCTATACGGTGCTGACCAACGCCGAAGGTGGCATCCTCGACGACCTGATGGTGACCCGGCGCGGCGATCGCCTGTTCATGGTGGTCAACGCGGCCTGCCGGGAGGCCGATTTCGAGTACATCCGCACCCGGCTCGAGGGTCAGTGCACCCTGGAGCCGCAGCCGGACCGCGCGCTCCTCGCCCTGCAGGGGCCGACGGCGGTCAATGCCCTGGCACGTCTGGCGCCGGCGGCGCGCTACCTCATGTTCATGCACTCCCAGCCCCTGTCCATCGGCAACATCCCCAGCGTGGTGTCGCGCTCCGGCTATACCGGCGAGGACGGGTTCGAGATCTCGGTCGAGGCCACGGACGCCGAGGCCCTGGCGCGCCTGCTGCTCAGCGAACCGGAGGTGCGGCCGGGTGGTCTCGGGGCGCGCGATACCTTGCGCCTGGAAGCCGGTTTCTGCCTCTACGGCAACGATATCGACGAGACCACGACGCCGGTGGAAGCCGGACTCGCCTGGACCATCGGCAAGCGGCGGCGCACCGAAGGCGGCTTTCCCGGCGCCGAGATCATCCAGCGCCAGCTCGCCGAGGGGGTCCAGCGCCGGCGCGTGGGCATCATCCTCGACGGCCGCATCCCGGCCCGCGCCCATGCGGCCGTGGAAGACCAGGACGGGGCCGTGGTCGGCGAGGTCACCAGTGGCGCCTACGGCCCCAGCGTCGACAGCCCGGTGGCCTTGGCCTATGTGAAGACCGAGTACGGGGAGCCGAAGACCCCGGTCAACGTGGTGGTCCGTGACCAGCGGTTGCCGGGGCGGGTGACGGCCCTGCCGTTCGTCGAGCACAAGTACGTCCATTGACGCAGACCGCCGAGGGGTCCGGGGAGGCACGATGACAACGGTCAAATACACCAGCGAGCACGAGTGGATTCGGGTCGAAGACGGCGTCGGGACCGTCGGCATCACCGAGTATGCACAGGAGCAACTGGGCGACGTGGTGTTCGTCGAGTTGCCGGAGGTCGGCAAGGTGGTGGAGAAGGGCGGCGAAGCGGCCGTCGTCGATTCGGTCAAGGCGGCGAGCGAGGTCTACGCGCCGGTCTCCGGCGAGGTGTCCGAGGTCAATGCGGCCCTGGTCGAGGATCCGGCCAAGGTCAACGCCGATCCCCTGGGCGAGGGCTGGTTCTTTCGCATAAAGCTCTCCGATCCGGGCGAGCTGGACGACCTCATGGACAGCGTCGCCTATCAAGAGTTGGTCGAGAGCCTAGCCTAGCCTACCCCAGGGAACCCGCAGCCCATGCGCTATCTGCCGCTGACCGACGACCACCGCCGGCAAATGCTGGCCGCGATCGGCGTCGAGTCGGTGGACGCGCTGTTCCGCGACGTGCCCGAGGCGGCGCGGCTGGACGGGCCCGTCGACCTGCCGCACCACCAAAGCGAGATGGAGGTGGAGGCGGCCATCGGCGCCATGGCGGCGCGCAACCTGAGCCCGGCGGCGGCGCCCTGCTTCCTGGGCGCCGGGGCGTACCGCCACCACGTCCCGGCCGCGGTGGACCACCTCATCCAGCGCGGCGAGTTCATGACCTCGTATACGCCCTATCAGCCGGAGGTGTCCCAGGGCACCCTGCATGCCCTGTTCGAGTTCCAGACCCAGGTGGCGCTGATCACCGGCATGGAGGTGGCCAACGCCTCCATGTACGACGGGGCCACCGGGGCGGCCGAGGCCATGCTGATGGCGGCGCGGGTGACCAAGCGCCGCCGGGTCGTGGTCTCCGGCGG
>JANQFP010000214.1 GCA_028277795.1 Rhodospirillales bacterium | reverse complement strand
CCGGTGCGCGGCTTGCGCGACTGGCTGACCGTGCGCCGGCGCCTGGGCGACGTGGCCATCGTCCGCCGTACCGAGGTGGTGCTGCTGTCCCTGGACGAGGTGCGGGTGAACGTCCATTACGTGGGCGCGCCCGAGCAGTTGTCGGTGGCCCTGCGCCAGGCCGACCTGACCCTGGCCCAGGAGGGCGAGGAGTGGGTGCTCGGCCTCGCCGACGCGGACCCGGATGGCGGGGGATGAGGCGAGGACCGACACCGTGCCGCGCCCCGTGACCTTCGTCGCCAACGGCATCTCCCTGGCCCGGCTCCTGGTGGTGCCGCTGGCCGTGTGGCTGATCCTGCGCGACCAGCTCCTGGCCGCGTTCTGGATCTTCGTCGCCGCCGGCATCAGCGACGCCGCCGACGGGCTGGTCGCCAAGCACTTCGACGCCGAGACGGTGATCGGCGGCTATCTGGACCCGCTGGCCGACAAGGCGCTGCTGGTCAGCGTCTACGTCTCGCTGGGCGTCCAGGGGTACCTGCCCTTGTGGCTGGTCATCCTGGTGGTGTTCCGCGACGCCCTCATCATCGGCGGCGCCATCCTGTTCCAGCTCCTCACCCGGGCGTTGGAGATGCAGCCCCTGATGATCAGCAAGGTCAACACCGTCGCCCAGATCGTCCTCGCCGCCCTGGTGCTCGGTGTCGGCGGCTTCGGCCTGGACGGGGCGGCGGGGGACGCCGCCGTGATCATGATCTACGTGGTCGCCGCCACCACCCTCCTGTCGGGGGCCGCCTACGTGGTCACCTGGACCCGCCGCACCGTGGCCATGGAGGACCGGCCATGACCCGCGAGAGGCGCATCGGCATCTGGCTCGGCGGCCTGGCCGCCTTCCTGGCGGTGCTGTGGCTGCTCAGCGACATCATGATGCCCTTCGTCGCCGGCATGGCGGTGGCCTATTTCATCGACCCGCTGGCCGACCGGCTGGAGCGCGCCGGCGCGTCGCGGACCCTGGCCACCACCGTCATCGTGATCGGCTTCTTCGTCGTCGCGGGCGGCGGGCTGGTGCTGCTGTTCCCGTTGCTGCAGGGCCAGGTGGTGGCCCTGTTCGCCCTCATCCCCGACGTCATCGACGCCCTGCGCGCCCAGGTGCAGCCCATCCTCGCGGAGCTGCGCGCCGACCTGCCGCCGGAGGCCCTGGACAAGCTGCGCCAGGCGGCCGGCACCTATGCCGGCGACGCCATGCAGTGGGTCACCGGGTTCCTCGCCGGCCTGTGGAGCGGCGGGCTGGCCCTGTTCAACACCCTGTCGCTGATGATCATCACCCCGGTGGTGGCCTTCTACCTGCTGCGCGACTGGGACCTCATCGTCGCCTACGTGGACGGCCTGCTGCCCCGTGACGCGGCGCCCACCATCCGCGAGCAGGTCCTGGAGATCGACCGCACCGTGGCCGGGTTCGTGCGTGGCCAAGCGACCGTCTGCCTGGTGCTGGCCGTTTGGTACGGGGCCGGGTTGACGGTGCTCGGCCTGGACGCCGGCCTGCTGGTCGGGCTCGGCGCCGGCCTGATCTCGTTCATCCCCTACATCGGCGCCACCGTCGGGTTCCTGGTCGGGGTCGGCCTGGCCGCCGCCCAGTTCTCCGAATGGCTGCAGGTGGCCCTGGTGGGCGGCGTGTTCGTCATCGGCCAGGTGGCGGAAAGCTACGTCCTGACGCCGAAGCTGGTCGGCGACCGGGTGGGCCTGCACCCGGTGTGGATCATCTTCGCCCTGCTCGCCGGCGGCGCCCTGTTCGGTTTCACCGGCGTGCTGCTGGCGGTGCCGGTGGCGGCCGTCATCGGCGTCCTGGTGCGCTTCGCCGTCGCCCGCTACCGGGTGAGCCGGCTCTACGACGGCACCGGCGGCGAGGCCCCGTGACCGAACCCGCCCAACTGGCCCTCCAGTTCGAGCACCGGCCGGCCCTGTCCGGCGAGGACTTCCTGATCGCGGCGGGCAACCGCGAGGCGGTGGCGTGGCTCGACCGCTGGCCCGAGTGGCCGGCCCCGGCGCTGGTCATCCACGGCCCGGCCGGCTGCGGCAAGACCCATCTGGTCCAGGTCTTCCTGGCCCGCACCGCGGCCGCCGCCCTCACCGCCGCTGCCGTCCGCGACGGCGAGCCCGCGCGGCTGCTGGGCGATGCGCCCGCGTGCGCCCTGGACGACGCCGAAGCCCTGGCCGGTGGCGACGCGGAGGAACCGCTGCTGCACCTCTACAACACCGCCGCCGAGACCGGCCGGCGGGTGCTCCTGACCGGCCGGGCGCCGCCGGCCCGCTGGCCGGTCCGCCTGCCCGACCTGCGCTCGCGCCTCAACGCGGCGGCGGTGGCCGCCATCGGCCCTCCCGACGACGCCCTCATCGCCGCCGTCCTGGTCAAGCAGTTCGCCGACCGCCAGTTGCAGGTGGACGACGGCGTGGTGGCTTATGCGGTGTCCCGCATGGAGCGCTCGTTCGCCGCCGCCCGCCGCCTGGTGGCGGCCGTGGACGCCGCCGCCCTGGCCCAGCGCCGCGACGTCACCGTTCCGCTGGTGCGCGAGGTCTTGGCGGCGCTGGACGGGTGAGCGGGGCTGCGGACGCCTTGCGAGGAGGCGCATCCTCGCAGCATTTGACCGACGAGCAATTCGATTGCGCACCCTATGAAGGGGAGCGCGTCTATTACTGCATCCGCTGTCCGCCGAGATCGGGCATGCGTACGCGGGGTCCGGCCGGATGGCCGTATTCAGCCGGCGCCGGCGCCGTCGAACAGGGGCAGCAGCGCCGGGGCGTCGGCCAGGGACCGGGCCGTCAGCACCCGGAAGCCGTCGTCGGACAGGGCGGCCGACGCGGCCTGCTGGTCGAGGTCGTCGCCGTAGCCGGTGAACACGTGGAGGCCGCCGGCCAGGCCGGCGCGCTTGCCGGCCGCCAGGTCCGTGTGGCGGTCGCCGACGATCCACGAGCGCCCCAGGTCCACCGGGCACAGGCGGGCCGCCGCCAGCACCATGCCCGGGTTGGGCTTGCGCGCCGGCGCATCCGGGTTGTCGTAGGGCGGTTGGCCGTTGACGTGATGGGGGCAGGCGAACACGGCGTCCAGCCAGGCGCCGGCCGCCGCCAGCTCGGTCAGCAGCGCGTCCTGCACGGCCATGAAGTCGGGCCAGCCGAAGTAGCCGCGCCCGATGCCGGCCTGGTTGGTCACCACCACCACCGGGGTGCCGCGGCGGTTGGCGCGCCCGATCACGTCGGCGGCGCCGGGCACGAGCCGCGCGTCCTCGGGACGCTGCAGGTAGCCCACCTCCACCAGCACCACGCCGTCGCGGTCGAGGAACAGGGTCGGGGCCGGCCCGGTCCACGGCGGCGCGCCGGCCGGGCGGGGCAGGGTCTGCATCCAGGTGCCGTCGCCGTCGATGACGGCGCCCGGGGGCAGGTTGACGCCGTGCACGGGCTTAGAAACTGCGGCCGCGGTTGGCGAAGCCGCCGTCCACGGTGACCACGGTGCCGTTCACGTAAGAGGCCCGGTCCGAGGCCAGGAAGGCCACCACGTCGGCCACCTCCTCGGGCGCGGCGGCGCGGCCGCGGGGCAGGTGGGCCAGGAGCTCGGGCCAGCGGTCGCGGTCGCCGAACTGGGCCTCGGCGTGGGTCTCGAACAGCGCGACCATGCGGTCGGTGGCGACCAGGCCCGGATTGACCCCGACCACCCGCACGCCGTCGTCGAGGGCGACGCCGCCCACCGCCCGGGTCAGCATCATCAGGAAGGCCGCCGCCGTGCTGCCGGCCACGTTGTGGGCGTCGGGGCTCTCGCCGGCGGTGCCGATGACGTTGACGATGACGCCGCCGCCGCGCTGGCGCATGGAGCCGTACAGCTCGCGGGTCAGGGTGATGGTGCCGAACACCTTGAGCTCCCAGGCCTGGCGCCACAGGTCGTCGTCCACCGCCTCCAGGGTGCCGACGGGGATGGCGCCGGCGTTGTTGACCAGGACGTCCACGTCCTCGCATTCGAGGGCCAGGGCCTCCACGTTCATCATCTGCGACAGGTCGGTGGGGTGGATCTCGGCGGCGACGCCGAACTCGCGGCGGATGGCCGTGGCCGCCTCCTCCAGGTCCTGCTCGCCGCGGCCGGCCAGGTGCACGGCGCAGCCTTCGGCGGCCAGGGCGCGGGCCACCGCCAGCCCGATGCCGCGCGAACCGCCGGTGATCAGCGCGTCGCGGCCGGCCAGGTTGAGGTCCATGTTCGCTCCGTTGTCATAAGGGGTCGAGGGGCGCGGGCCGCCGGTGCCGGGACCCGCCGGCGCGGATCATACGGACGCCGCTATTTTGCTGTCAAATGGCGGAACCCCGGGAGGATTTCAACCCTCATGATCGGTCCGGGTCGGCCGGCTGCCAGTCGAGGCCGATGTCCATAGCCGTGGCCGACTGGGTGATGCGGCCGACGGACACGCTGTCCACTCCGGACTCGGCGATGGCGCGGATCGTCTCCAGCGATACGCCGCCCGAGGCCTCGGTGCGGGCTCGCCCGGCCACCAGGGCCACCGCCCGGCGCAGGGTCGGCGGGTCCATGTTGTCGAGCAGCACCGCGTCGGCCCCGGCGTCCACCGCCGCCGCCACCTGGTCCAGGGTGTCGCATTCCACCTCGATGTCCCGCAAGCCGGCGGCGCGGGCGCGGGCCACGGCGTCGCCGATGCCGCCGGCGACCGCGATGTGGTTGTCCTTGATCAGCACCCCGTCGTCGAGGCGCAGGCGGTGGTTGGCGGCGCCGCCCATGCGGGTGGCGTACTTGGCCAGCCGGCGCAGGCCGGGCAGGGTCTTGCGGGTGTCCAGCACCACCGCGCCGGTGCCGGCCACCGCGTCCACGTAAGCGTGGGTCAGCGTCGCGATGCCGGACAGGTGCTGGACCAGGTTCAGGGCCGTGCGCTCGGCGGTGAGCAGGGCGCGGGCGGGCCCTTCCATGCGGGCCAGCACGGCGCCGGCGTCCACGGCGTCTCCGTCCTCGGCCAACGCCTCCCAGACGACGGCGCCGGACAGGCGCCGGAAGACATCACGGGCCACGTCCAGGCCGGCCACCACCATCGGCTGGCGCGCCGACATGACGCCGGCGAACCGGCTGTCCTCGGGGATCACGGCTGCCGACGTGATGTCGCCCTCGCCGATGTCCTCGGCCAGGGCCTGGTCGATCACCCGCGCGACGTCGGCGGCGTCCGGGTCTTCGGGGGCAGGGGCGGTCATCGGCGTCCTTATACCAGTTCGCGTCCCCGACACGGCTGCATTTCAGCAAACGCGTGCGGCCGCGATAGGAACGGCGCCACGGAGCCCCCGTATTGACGAGGACATCGACACCGCGGCCCGGGACCGAATTCGCTTGCTATCGGCCGCTGAATGTTCGTCTATGGTCGAGCGAATTGCACCGGCCGGCCCGCCACTCCCCGAATCCGGGTGCCGGCTCCGTCTTTCCCCCGTCGCCAGTTCGAAGCGCCGGGCCGACACCTGCCTCGCAGCGGCAGCACGATAGGAAATCACCTCCCCTGGCACCGTCGGATCGGGCCACGACGCTCCGGCCTTTCGGGCCGGGGGCCACTCTTGGATCGGACCAGACACGGAACACGGAGCAAGACATGAGACAAGCGGCAATCGGCGATACCGTCCGCGTCCACTACACGGGAACGCTGGACGACGGGACGGAATTCGACAGCTCGGCCGGGCGCGATCCCCTGGAGATCCAGATCGGCAGCAAGCAGATCATTCCGGGCCTCGAGGACGCCCTGGTGGGCATGGCCGAGGGCGAGGCGAAAAGCGTGACCCTGCAGCCGGACGACGCCTATGGGCCGCACGATCCCCAGTTCATCCAGGTGGTCGCCCGCGACCGCATCCCGCCCGAAATCGACCTGCAGGTGGGAACGCTGCTTCAGGCCACGGACGGCGGCGGCAATCAGATGCGGGTGCAGGTGGTCGAGGTCAACGACAGCGAAGTGACCCTGGATGCCAATCACCCGCTGGCCGGCAAGGCCCTCACCTTCGCGCTCACCCTGGTCGGTTTCGTCGCCTAAGGCCATATCCGGTCAAACGGATGCACTTGTCTCAAGAAATCAATGAGTTAGAGCGGGGCCGGGCCGGGGATTACGACGCCGCACCGGGCCGGTGCGGCGTCGTCTATCGGGCGTGACCGTCAATAGGCACCTCTGCCGGGCATGCCGCCCGTCGGGCCCTGCTGGGCCCAAGGGCCGGTCAAGGGATCGCCCATCGGGCCGCCCTGACCCCAGTGACCATCCATTGGGCCATGGTGCGCCCAAGGCCCCCAATGCGTGTCGGCACGGATACCCCGACCAGGGCCGTCCGCAACCAATGGGGTTCCAGTCGGAGCCGGCGCCGTTCGGTCGCTCGAGTCGAACGCCGGCTTCGTGGGCCTATGCCGCCCAGCGGAACCAAACTGCTATTTGCAAGCCGAGAACGGCGCTGATGGGTCTCGCGGAGACCGGCACCGAGGGGCCCAACCGAGCACCCCACAACGCGGGAGTTTCCCCAACCACCGGCGGCGTAACGCCAGCCGCGACTGCCTTCCTGCCTTTTGAGCTTTGTTCGTATCGTTGCGGGCGGTCATAAGTGTGGGAATTGCAATTGGCTATTAGTATTTTGATGATCTGCTGGTCACCGTCCGTTTTTTTCTCCCAGAGACCGCGTACTCCGTTGAAATGATGATGGTATTGATTTCGGTTTTTTTTGGCTGGCAAAGAAAAACGCGCCGAAATGATGCCTGATCGTTCTGGCAGGCTCGCGAATCATTGACTTCTCGGAGAGACCCGCTACATATGCCTCATACGTGTCGCATTTGTTATGTGTGACCTAGATAACTGGCGGGCTCGGCACTCCGGCACGCCGATTAGCTTAGTAAACCCCTGACAATGTGAGCGTTTTAGCGACGCGCTCTCACGTGGTGTGAGGCGCGGACTTGAGACTCCTGTCAGAGGATATCACTATGGCTACTGGTACTGTTAAATGGTTCAACACGGTCAAAGGGTACGGTTTCATCCAGCCGGAAGATGGCTCGAAGGATGCCTTCGTCCACATCTCGGCCGTCGAGAGGGCGGGCCTGCACTCGCTCAACGAAGGGCAGAAGGTCTCCTATGACCTTCAGCCCGGACGGGACGGCAAATCGTCTGCCGAGAACCTGTCCATCGTCGATTGACGACCCAAGACGCCGCCCCCGATCCCCGTCGGGGGCGGTCATCGTTTGGCGTTGACCGACGCGAAGGATGATCTGGATGTTGAAGTCCGTCAGATCGCGGGCCGAGGCGGAGTTCGCCGCTGCCCAGAAGAAGGACAAGCAGGCCGTGAAGGCCGAGGAGAAGGCGCGGCAGGAGAGGGCAGACCACGTGGCCCGGCTGCGCGCCCTGCGCCTGGCCAAAGAGGCGGCCGACAAGGACGTCGCGGCGAAAGCCGCCGCCGAGAGATCCGCCGCCAAGATCAAGAAGCCGGCCCGCTGGCCCGACGCCCACCGACGCGAGTCCTAGAGCAAGTCCCGATCAAACGGTATCGTTTGATCGGACGCGCTTGCTTTAGAAATCAACGAGTTAGAGCGCGACCGTTCGATCCGATCGGATCGATCTGATCGAACCGTGCTCCGGCGAGTCCGGGCCTGGGGTTGTCCGCTCGCTCTCGACTTCCCTCCCTTGCGGGGGCTATCTTTTCGTGTCCGCCAGGGCGGCTTGACGGGGAGAAACAAGTGCTCGAGGGGGCGACAAAGGACGGCCAGCTCGTCGACGAGACGTGGCGCATCCTCCGCGAGCCCATCGACGGCGTCAGCGCCCACGAAGTTCGGCACGTCCCGCGGGACCACGGAGTGATCACCGAGATGTACCGGCCGGAGTGGGACCCCACCGGCCTGCCCGTGGTCCAGGTCTATCAATCCCGCCTGTTCGCCGGCGCCATCGGGGCGTGGAGCTGCCACGCCACCCAGACCGACCGCCTGTTCGTCAACCAGGGCCTGTTGAAGATCGTCCTTTACGACGGGCGCGAGGACAGCCCGACGTGGAAGCGCATCAACGTCTTCCATGTGGGCGACCCCCGCCCGACATTGCTCATCGTTCCCCCCGGCGTGTGGCACGGCGTGCAGAACTTGGGCGACACCGACGCGCTGCTGGTCAACGTCCCGTCCGCGGCCTACCGCTACGAGGACCCCGACCACTACCGGCTGCCCTACGACACCGACAAGATCCCCTATCGGTGGACCACCGGCGTCGGCGTGGCGCGGCTCCGCAAGGACGCCATCGCCAACCCGCGGTGACACCGGCGAAGCGCCCGGCGGGTTGGACATCAATGACACAGATGGACGGAGATAATATTAAACGCGGAGGACGCAGAGGAACGCGGAGTAATTAAGAAGGAGGGCGGGTGATAATAAACAACGTTGCATGCAAAATATTGTAATTTTAATAATCATTCTTAATATATTCTGTGTTTATTAATTATGCATATATTTTTGCGCCGTATTGCGGTGCGATTCTTGTCCTCCGCGCTCCTCTGCGTACTTGTATGTCTTGGTGGGTGTGAAGGGATTTCCGTGCGAAGGAAGGATGCCGGCCCTCGACGTTGAGGGCCGGTGGCGGGCGGGAGACCGATCGCGACC
>JANQFP010000062.1 GCA_028277795.1 Rhodospirillales bacterium | reverse complement strand
GCGTCGAGGAGGCGCGCGATATCGTCCTCGGCCGCGGTGGTCGGGTCCATGTGATCCTGCCCGGCGCCGGGGTGGCGTCCATGGCCGAAATCCTGGCCGCCTATGGTGCCGATCGCGTCACCGTGGTGGAGCACGAGGCGCTCGCACAGTTCAGCGCCGATGGCTGGCTGGCGGCCCTGGAGCCGGTGCTGCACGATGCCCGGCCGATGATGCTGATCGCGCCGGACAGCGGCTACACGCGGGCCTGGCTGCCGCGCCTGTCGGTCCGCTGGCGCATGCCACTGGTGACCAATTGCTCGCGCGTGAAGGTGATCGAGGACGGCTACCCGGAGGCCTATCGGTTCGGCCATGACGGCAAGATCCACGAGCGCCTGATCTGGGCGCGCGGCACTATGGTCGGCTTTATGCTCAGGCCGGGCGTCCGCGGTGTCGGCGCCGCCCGCCCCGGGTGCCGCGCCGAGGTTGAGGTCGTGACACCGGTGCTGGATGCGGCGAGCTTCCGCGACCGCACTGTCCGTACGCTGCCGCCCGATCCGCGCACCGTCGACCTGGCGGATGCCGAGCGGATCGTGGCGGGCGGACTCGGCGTCGGCGGGCCAGAGGGCATGGCGGCGCTGGAGCATCTGGCCGAACGGCTGGGGGCGACGCTGGGCGGGACGCGGGTGGCCGCCGACCGCAGCTGGCTGGCCGAGGATCGTTTCATCGGATCCACCGGCAAGATCGTCGCGCCGAAACTGTACCTGGCTTTCGGCATCTCGGGCGCGGGCCAGCACGTTGCCGGAATCGGCGGAAGCGAGATCATCATCGCCGTCAATACTGACCGCACCGCGCCGCTACTGAAAATGGCCGATCTCGGGGTGGTCGGCGATCTCCACCAGATCGTGCCGATCCTCTTGCGCAAGCTGGAGGCGCTCGCGCTGGCGCAGCCCATCCAGCCGGCCGACGACCCGGAGCCTGCCGCCCCCGCGCTTCAGGCGGCGGGTTTCCTGAAGACCGGATGACGGGAGAGGCCTGAAACATGACCGTCAGCAAGGACTGCGAACGTTTCGACGTCATTGTCGTCGGGGCCGGGCCGGCCGGCAGCGCCGCTGCGCTTATCACCGCGCGGGCCGGGCTCAAGGTGCTGTTGATCGAAAGGGGCGA
>JANQFP010000059.1 GCA_028277795.1 Rhodospirillales bacterium | reverse complement strand
ACGGCATGACCATTGTCCCGGCGCCGAAGCCGATGCCCGCCGACGGGCTCGCCGAGGTGGTGGCGCGCGTGTTCGCGGCCGCGGGCGGTGCGCGCGCCGAGGCCGAGGCCATCGCCTGGAACCTGGTGGACTCCAACCTCACCGGCCATGACAGCCACGGCGTGGTGCGGGTGCCGCGCTATCTCGACTGGCTCGAGCGCGACTTCCTGCGCTTCGGCCAGACCGTCGAAGCCGTGCTCGACACCGGCGTGCTGGCCTTGCTCGACGGCAACAACGGCTTCGGCCAGGTGCTTGGCCGCCAGGCCGTCGAGGTCGGGCTGGAGAAGGCGCGCGCGCACGGCGTCTCGCTGATCGCACTCCGCAAGGCCGGCCATCTCGGCCGCATCGGCGCCTGGGCGGAGCAGGCGGCCGACGCCGGCTTCGTCTCGGTGCATTTCGTCAACGTCAAGAACAGCATGCTGGTCGCCCCCTTCAGTGGCGCCGGCCGGCGCATGTCGACGGCGCCCGTGGCGGTCGGCGTGCCAAACGGCGACGGTGACGACTTCATTCTCGACTTCTCCACCGCCAAGGCGGCCGAGGGCAAGGTTCTGAACGCGCTCAAGGGCGGCAAGCCGCCACCGGAAGGCTGCCTGATCGACGCCGCCGGACAGCTGACCACTGACCCGTCGGCGCTCTATGGCGAGGTCGGGCAAGGCGCGGTGCCCAACCCGCGCAACGGCCCGGGGGCACTGGTGGCCATGGGTGACCACAAGGGCTCCGGCCTGGCGCTCGCGTGCGAGCTGCTGGCCGGCGCCCTCACCGGCTCGGGGACGTCCTGCCCCGGCCAGCAGGCCTGGAACGGCATGCTGTCGCTCTATCTCGACCCGCAGGCGATCGACGACGGCCACGGCCATGCCCAAGCGGTCGCCGACTACATCGATTACGTGCGCGCCTGCCCGCCCGCCGACCCGGACGCGCCGGTGATGATCCCGGGCGACCCGGAGCGCAACATGCGCCGCGCGCGGCTCGCGGACGGCATCCCGCTGCCGGCCGAGACCTGGGTCAACATCCGCGACGGCGCTATCGCCCTCGGCCTCGACGGCGAGGAGATGTCGGCGATCGCGTTCGGCCGCGCCAAGCCGGTCGCGTAGCCCGGACGGGGCGTCCCCTTGCCCGAGGTGCACATCGGTTGCGGGGCCGGGTTTGCCGGCGACCGCTTCGACGCGGGCGTGGCGCTCGTGCGCCAGCTCGCCCGCCACGATGGCCCGCGCTATCTGATCTACGAGGTGCTCGGTGAGCGCACCCTT
>JANQFP010000122.1 GCA_028277795.1 Rhodospirillales bacterium | reverse complement strand
GCCTTCTCTGTTGACTGCACGGCCCAGCCTGACGCCTGCGGGCGCCGAGACCGCCCGCCTGGAGGGCCACGAAGACGAGATTGGGGCATTGGCGGTGCTGCTCGACGGCCGCCTCGCCTCGGGCTCGGATGACGGGACGGTGCGGGTGTGGGACCCGGCGACCGGCGCCGAGACCGCCCGCCTGAAGGGCCACGAAGACGAGATTGGGGCATTGGCGGTGCTACCCGACGGCCGCCTCGCCTCGGGCTCGGATGACTGGACGGTACTGGTGTGGGACCCATCGACCGGCGCTGAGACCGCCTGCCTGGTGGGGCACTACGGTCGGGTCACGGCGTTGGCGGTGCTGCCCGACGGCCGCCTCGCCTCGGGCTCGTCTGACTGGACGGTGCTGGTGTGGGACCCGTCGACCGAAGCCGAGACCGCCCGCCTGGAGGGCCACGAAGGTCGGATCGGGGCATTGGCGGTGCTGCCCGACGGCCGCCTCGCCTCGGGCTCGAAGGACAAGACGGTGCGTCTGTGGGACCCAGCGACGGGCGCCGAGACCGCCCGCCTGGAGGGCCACGAAGACGAGATCAGGGCATTGGCGGTGCTGCCCGACGGCCGCCTCGCCTCGGGCTCGAGTGACAACACGGTGCGGGTGTGGGACCCATCGACCGACGCCGAGACCGCCCGCCTGGACGGCCACGAAGGTTGGATCACGGCATTGGCGGTGCTGCCCGACGGCCGCCTCGCCTCGGGCTCGTCTGACAGGACGGTGCGGGTGTGGGACCCATCGACCGGCGCCGAGACCGCCCGCCTGGAGGGCCACGAAGATTGGATCGGGGCATTGGCGGTGCTGCCCGACGGCCGCCTCGCCTCGGGCTCGCGTGACAACACGGTGCGGGTGTGGGACCCATCGACCGGCGCCGAGACGGCGTGCCTGGAGGGCCACGGCGGCGCGGTCAAGGCACTGGTAGTGCTGCCCGACGGCCGCCTCGCCTCGGGCTCAATTGACCACACGGTGAGGTTGTGGGATCCCACGACTTGTGCCGAGGCCGCGTGCCTGGAGGGCCATGGCGACGCGGTCTTGGCACTGGCGGTGTTGCCCGACGGCCGCCTCGCCTCGGGCTCGGAGGACGAGACGGTGCGTCTGTGGGACCCGGCGACCGGCGCCGAGGCCGCGTGCCTGGAGGGCCACGGCGACTGGATCGAGACACATATGGTGTTGCCCGGTGTCCGCGTTGAACTCCACGGCGGATGGGTCACTGCACTGGCGGTGCTGCCCGACGGCCGCCTCGCCTCGGGCTCGAAGGACAAGACGGTGCGTCTGTGGGACCCGGCGACGGAGGTCGAGCTCTGCCGCCTGGAGGCCGACGACGCCGTCCTCTGCCTCGCTGTTCTCCCTGCCAGCGAAAGCAACGGATGGCGCCTGGTCGCCGGCGATCGGCTCGGCCGCCTGCACTGGCTGGAGGTTGTGGACTGACGGCCCCGGACCCGGCCCCATCCGCAGGGCCGGCGCCGACGCCGTCCACGACGTCACCTTCGCCTTGGTCTTCCACGCCTTCCACCCGGACGGTGTGATCCATACCGAGTAGGGGGACGCCCCATCGGCCTCACATGGGCCCGTGGTCGCCGCCGACGGGCAAGGCGAAGTCCGCGGTCCCCAGGGCCTGGTCCTCGACCACAGCGACCAGGGACAGCTCGCTCTCGTCCACGGCGTCGGGGGTGGCGCCGTTCTCCTGGTAATAGTAGATGCCGGTGTCGCCCCCCGTCGCCTGGATGGCGATGAGGGCGTCGGACCCGGACCCGGCGGCCGACAGGCTGGCGTTGATGGCGGCCAGCACGTCGGCGAAGCCGCCCGCCACCAGGTCGGCATTGCCGATGCCCGCCGCCGTGGTGAGCAGCAGCGCCTCGTGGGTGGACGAGAAATCGGCCGCCGTGTCCACGGCCCAGCTCAGCGTGCCCGGTCCGCCCAGGTCGTCGATGGCGGTGGCGAAGGCGCCGTCGAGGCCGAAGGTGTCGGTGCCGCCGAGGAAGTCCGTGATGCGGTCGTAGCCGCTGTTCGCTCCGGCCGCGGCGCCGTCGCTGGCGGCGGTGAAGCGGAAGGTGTCGGCCCCGGCGCCGCCGGCCAGCACGTCGCCGCCGCCGCCGCCGTAGAGGCTGTCGTTGCCGGCGCCGCCGCTGATGGCGTTGGCGCCATCGTCGCCGGACAGGGTATCGGCGTTGGCGCTGCCGGTCAGGTTCTCGATGCCGAGCAGCGTGTCGATTCCCGCGCCGCCCGTGTCCTGGGCCGCATCCGTGGACAGGTCGACGGTGACGCCCGAGGCCGCGCCCCGGTAGTCGGCCGTGTCGACGCCGTCGCCGCCGGCGAGGACGTCGTTGCCGGTGCCGCCGTTGAGCACGTCGTCGTCGGCGCCGCCGAGCAGGGTGTCGTTGCCGCCGAGCCCGGCCAGGATGTCGTTGCCGGCCTCGCCGCTGATGCTGTCGCCGCCGGCGCTGCCGACCCGCAGGTCGTGCCCGGGGCCGATGTCGCTGCTGCCGTCGACCGCCCAGTAGTAGGTGAAGGTCGCCGACTCGCCGGAGCCCAGGTCGCCCACGTCGAAGGCCAGGTTGATGCCGATGTCGTCGATGTCGCCGTTGGGATCGGCCGGCGTATCGTAGGCGCTCAGGTTGAACGGGTCCGTGTTGCTGAACCCGAAGGCCGAGGCGCGGGCGATCTGGTCGAAGGCGACGAAGTTGATGCTGATGCCGCTGTCCTCACCGGTCGCCTGGACCACCGCCGCGTGGTCGCCGCCCGACGGGTTGGCCAGCACGTCGTTGACGGTGGAGAACGAGCCGTCGGCGGTGCCGTCCACGTCCTGATCGGGGTCGATGTTGCGCATGTAGCGCACCCCTTCGAGGAGCGACGTGCCGGTGTTGGTCAGGGTCACCTCCACCTGCATGTAGGTGGCGTCGCGCATGAAGCTGGTCACCTGGGTGACGGTCAGCTCGCCGCCGGCGTAGTCGGTGCTCCGGGTCACCGTGGTCGCCTTGAGCAGCGACGTGGAGGTGCTCTCCGCGACCGACACCGCATCGCTGTCGTCGGAATTGCTGATCTCGGTCAGCGAACTGTCCGTGTGCTTGCCCTCGCCGTAGTACCACCAGCCCACCGACACGTTGTCCACCGACGAGCCCGGTTCCGTGAAGTCGCCGACCGGCGAGTCCGGGGTGTCGTTGGTGGTGGTGGTGGAGGTCTGGCTGCCGTCGGAGAAGAGCGTGGTCTCGGTGACCTGGCTGACGAAACCGTTGAGGTCGGCGACGAAGCCGAGGGTGCCGCCCGAGTCCGTGGGATGGAAGCCTTCCGGCGCCGACGGCCTGATGGTGGCGCCCTGGTTGTTGAGGCCCACCTCCAGGTAGGTCCCCTGGAGGAACACGCTGCCCTCGGCATGGCCGAACTGGGCGGCCACCGTCTCGACGGTCTGGGTGCCGATGACGGTGACCTCCTGCGGGGTGCCCCCGGTCGGCTCGCTGCCGCCCGCGCCGCCCGGCGTGCCGGCCGGCGTGAGGGCGACCGGACCGATGACGGGGCCGGTCGGGCCCGCGTCCGGCGCCGTAAGTTCGCTCTCGACGAACTCCGGCAGGTCGCCGCCGTCGCCCACGACCTCGTCGTCGCCGGCGGCGGTGGTCAGCTCGTCCTCGAGGGCGGCGGCCTCGTCGGCCCGCGCCTTGACCTCGGGCGTGGCGCCGCCGGGAACCGTCGGCAGGGCCTCGATCAGGTCGCCGGTGAACGCCTCCACCTCCTCGTCGGTGAAGGCGGTAACCTTGGGCGTCTCGGCATCGGCCGGCTTCCAGCGCCAGCCCTGGTTGCTCTGGTTCAGCACGCCGAGGACGTTGCCGTCGTTGTCGACGAAGGTGATCTCGCCCACCACGACCGAGCCGTCGGCCGCGATCTCGGGCATGTTGATCAGGGTGAAGTCGGTGCCGTCCCACTTGACGGTGAAGGACGTGCCGCGGATGCCGATGGTGCCGACCGGGGTCGACAGGGCCATGGCGTCGGGATTGGTCTTGGCGATCTGGCCGCTGACCACGACCGCCGAGCCCTCCAGCAGGGACAGCAGCGCCGAGCCCTCCTGGGTGTCGGGATCGTAGACCAGCTCGTCGAGGGTCATGCGGCCCTCTTCGCCCATGGAGAAGGTGGTGTCGTCGGCCAGCACCACGCCGATGGCGGCGCCCTCGCCGGTGGCGATGATGTCGCCCTGGAACACCGACATGCCCTGGCTCGCGGTTATCTGGGTGCCGTCGGCCCGGGTGATGGTCACCGTGCCGTCGACGGTGTCCACCTGGCCGATGGCCTCGGCCGCCGTCGCCGCCGGGGCGGCCTGGGCCACCTGGCCCGGCGCCGCCGGTCCGGCCAGCCGGACGGCCGTCTCCGGCGCGATGCGGGCGCCGTCGGCGGTGACCAGGGCGGGCGGCTCGGCGCCGGCGAAGAAGTCGCGGACCAGCACGGTCTCGCCCTCGGCGGTGGTGAGCAACAGGTCGGGGCCCTGGCGCGCGTACTCGGCGCCCTCGATGGAGATGCCCTCCGGCAGCGTCACCGCCGGACCCTCGGTGCCGTCGACGTGCCCGGCGGACGGGTGGCCGGGGCTGTGGAGTTCGATTGCGTTCAACATCGCAAGTCCTCAACTCGACAAGTCAAGAAACCGTCAGATTTCGTCAAATTTTATGTTTTTCTTCGGTGCGGTCTGTGATCGGTGTCACTGGGGTTGCATTTAATTTATTAACCCCCCATTCTCCAGATGAGCCGCGGATTTAGTGACATACCAGCGTGATTCTGATTTGAGAATCAGTACGTTATAGCTGGTTTGGAGGAGTTGGAATGGCTCACCCGAAGGGTGAAACTGGATCGGGGTTCAGCGGCTCGATTTCGACCGTCGGCTGAAGATCGAGGTCCATGGCTCGAAGGTAACGTCGGATGCCGGTTTTCTTCCCTTTCGGGAGCTCGAGGTCAAGTCCGCGACTTGCTGGATAATTTGGATCGGGACGCTTCCTCTAAGGGAGTTTTGTCGAGGCCGTTTTCGGCCCATGGCCTTGACCAGCTCGTCGACCGAGCAGGTCGAGACGCCCCGGACGTAGGCCTCCTGGATCACCGCGAACAAGGCCTTCTCGGCGCTCCGGCGCGGCTCAAGGAAGGCCGGGAAGTAGCTCCCTTTCCTCAACTTCGGGACCCGCAAGTCCACCGTGCTGGCGCGGGTGTCCCAGCGCCGGTCTCGGTAGCCGTTGCGGTGGTTGATGCGAGCGGGGCTGCGCTCGCAGGGACCGGCACCGCACAACCCCTCGGTCTCCAGCGCCATCAGCCGCTCGGCCACGAAGCCCAATATCTCGCGCAGGAAGTCCGTATTCCCGCTCTTCTCAAGCAGCTCGATCAGCGCGATCCTGTCGGTGGTGGTCATCTCCGTCTCCTCAGTCAGGTCAAGTCGGCACGCTCAACCTAACCGGAACAGACACGGTGGCCACCGCTGTGGACAACCCGCCCGCCTACGCCGGACTCGTGGCGGTCGCTCCGGAGGGCAGTTTACCCACAGCTACTACACCACTCCAGGGGACGTAAACGATAGCGGAGGTCGCTGTACCCCTTAACTTGGTCCGCAGCATATTCCGGCTGATCGATGAACTGCGACGACCATTCCCGGCAGCGGGCTGAACGGAGGAATTAGGTGAGATGACGAAGGGAGACGTGTGTCCGGCGGGGCCGCAATGGAGCCAGATTGGGTTGCCAAGCGCGGATCGGTGGCTGAAAGCCTCGCGCGTCAGGCGAATATGCGGCTCATAGTTCACGAATGCAGCCTGTTCCGCTACCATAGGCGCTGAGTTCGGTAAGCATCTTGGGAATTTCGGTTTAGACGTCCCAGAATTTCGGGAAGTTTTGATGGATATCTGACATGCTCCTCACCGATATCAACACCCTGACATTGGCCGTGGTCTTTATAGTCGTAAGTGTGGTCGTGTCGATCGACGTTGTCGGACTTACGCTGTCGAAAGCTGATAAATTCTCTAGTGAGACCACAGGTGGCCTAATCGCGTGGGGCATCTACAACGGAGCATGGCACGCAGTCTTGCTTGCGGCTTATATCGGCGTGATTCATATCACGATTGATCTCTTGTTTTTCCAAGGACTCCTCGACCAATTAAAGACGATCCTCTTGGATATTGCCAAGCTGCTTCCAAGATTGAAATTGGATGACGCCATTAAGGAATTCTTTGAGATTGTTTATGTGCACCTGAACGTGATCATCGGCGTCCTGGCAATCCTGATCGTTTGGGACATTTATTCGCGGAAGATTGTGTCCCAACCGGCGTCTAGCGAAGCAGACGAGGAACTCCCGATGCTCGCTACGCTAGTGTTCAGTGTGATTGAGTTGATTTGTCACCTTTTCAGTCACACACGAAAATTTACTGCCGACGGTATTAGCCGCTTCTTACATCGGAATTTCCAAGCCGCATTGGTGGCGGTGGATATGTTGGCGCTTGCGATCATCTTGAAGTCACTGGGTTTAATTGTGAGAAGCCCAGATATTCCTCCAGAAAAACCAGTTGGTGACCCATGGGTGATTATTGGTATGGTTTTCGTCCTGGTGGCTTTGTTTGCCTACTTCTCCGCATTATATGGTGGCAAAAAATTCAAACTACTAAATGCAGAGAAGCAAGATATTGCTGAACAAATTTCTATTCATGAATTAGAGATGTATTTCCTGAAGATTGGCTTGAGATTTTTAGAGCCGTTTTTCATATTTTATTTTGTTATGGGTCTTCTTACCTACCTCGTTTACGGGGAATTTGATCATTCGATCGGTCTGCTATTCGGTTCTGCCCTGATGGTCTTGGCGCTGCGCTATAAGCACGGGTATCGCAAAATCGTTGAATCTTGTTGGGAAAATGACGCCGCGTCTACGAAGAATGACGGCACTCCTGTGAAAAGAGAAGACGCGCCCGGCGACGCCGGGAGGGAACTGACGCCCAAATTTGGAATAGTTTTGAATATTAGTGTGGTATTACTTAAAGCTTCTTTGGTAGTCATTTTTGGTCTTGTCGTAGCTTTGTTTCTAATAGCGTTGATTTGGGCGTCGGGATATCTCCATCCAACTACCAACAAGATCACTTCCCTCGACGCTCTGGTTCTGTTCGCGACTGCAATCGGCGTGACGATTTTGCTTCCGATAGTGGAGATCGTCTCCTTCGTCAAGCATGTCATCGACAACTACAAATGGAAGAAGGATTTAGATGCGTTTTTGGGCAAGGTCGCAGTTGCTTTCAAGCGAGCGTTTAGAGACATTGTCTCCTCAACATCGCCTACGAGCCCTCCAGAATCAACATCAGATATGGTTTCAAAACCAAAAAATATAGAAATTAAAAAATCTTCAGCTTCTCAGCGCTTGTTTAGTCTTTTCTGTGCTAACGCCTCCCCCACGCTATTGGCGGGATTTGCTTTATTGATCGCGATATCCGTCCCTGCATTTAACGGAATGCTCGAATGCGCAGAAATGAGACGGGTTGAGGCGTGCATGGGTGGGTGTTTTCAATGGCAAAATTGCCCACTTTTCCTGCACTATTCGTTCGGAAATCTTAAACACGCGTTGACGAATCCGCAGTTCCATGGTTTGCAGTTGTCAGGGGTTCTTCTAATATCTGGATTTATTCTGCTCGTTGCCAATCAAATGGAGAAAGCTGGTAAGAAAATAGGGAATACCACGAGGGCGAGTGCCTCGTTTAATGCGTTTTTCGGCCTCATCTTGTTGCTGTTGTCGTGGGCAGCCGATTGGGCTCTTTCCGAATTTTCGCCGGTGACCGGTTAAGTCGTAGCTGGGTTTTAGCCGGTGAATGGAGATAGTCGTCCAAAAGCAGTAAGAAAAGCCCTTGTTTCCTGGGCGTTTTAAGCCAGCCGAACTTCCCGCTGCCGCAACGAATATCCCTGGAATGCAATGGGTAAGCTATGCGGTGCTCATGACAGAAGGCATCGTGATGTCGGACGATTTTTTCAATGTCTTCTTAGTAGTTGCTCACCGGGTTGGTCAGGCAGCAAACATCGACTGACCGGCCAATGAGCGGGCGATGGCCTGATCGGTGGTGAGGCCGTTGAGACGGCCAGTGAAGGCGATCTGTGGGCCACATCCGGGCCGGAATCCCACCAAGATGGCCAGTAGCGGAACGATGGGCGCGGCGCCCGAGAACAGCGCGCCCCGTTGGCGGCCTCGAAGCCCGCCCGTCCAGGCCCGCTTTCCGGCGTCTCCAGGGCGTCCCGGAAAGGGCGGCTCCGATCCGACGATGACGCGGGCCGGCCCGGTTGCCCCGCACCGGGGCGCCGGATAGAGTGCGGCCCATGGCCAGCGACCGGGTCCTCTCCGCCTGTCCCCACGACTGCCCCAGCACCTGCGCGCTGGAGGTGGAGCGCATCGACGCGCGCACCGTCGGCCGCATCCACGGGGCCGCCGCCAACCCCTACACCGACGGCATCGTCTGCGCCAAGGTGGCCCGCTACGCCGAGCGGGTGCACCACCCGGACCGCCTGACCACGCCGTTGCGCCGGGTCGGGGCCAAGGGCGAAGGCCGGTTCGAGCCCGTCTCCTGGGACGAGGCGCTCGATCAGGTGGCGGAGGCCTTCATCGCCGCCGCCGAGCGCCACGGGCCTGAGACCGTGTGGCCCTACAACTACGGCGGCACCATGGGCCTGGTGCAGCGCGAGAGCATCGAGCGCCTGCGCCATGTGATGGGCTACTCGGGCCTGGGCCGCACCATCTGCTCGTCCACCGCCAAGGCGGGCTGGCTGGCCGGCGCCGGCGCCGCGCGCGGCGTCGATCCCCGCGAGATGGCGGAGTCCGACCTGATCGTGATGTGGGGGGTCAACCCGGCGGCCACCCAGATCCAGGTCATGACCCACGCCACCAAGGCCCGCAAGGCCCGCGGCGCCCGCATCGTCTGCGTCGATCCCTACCGCACGGCCACCGCCGAGGCGGCCGACATGCACCTGCCCCTGCGCCCGGGCACCGACGCGGCCCTGGCCTGCGGTGTCATGCACGTCCTGTTCCGCGAAGGCTATGCCGACCGCGCCTATCTCGCCGAGTACACCGAGGACTCCGGCCGCCTGGAGGCCCACCTGGCCGGCCGCACCCCGGCCTGGGCGGCGGCCATCACCGGGCTGCCCGAGGACATGATCGTCGACTTCGCCCGGCTCTACGGGATGACGCCGCGCAGCTTCCTGCGCCTGGGCTACGGCTTCACCCGGACGCGCAACGGCGCCGTGGCCATGCATGCGGCGAGCTGCCTGCCGGCGGTCACCGGCGCCTGGCGCCACCTGGGCGGCGGCGCCCTGTTCGCCAACGGGGGCCTGTTCCGCCTCGACCGCACCCTCATCGAAGGCACCGACGTGGCCGACCCGTCGGTGCGCGTCCTCGACATGTCGCGCCTGGGCCCGGTGCTGGCCGCCGACGCCCGCGACATCGGCGACGGGCCGCCGGTCACCGCCATGCTGGTGCAGAACACCAACCCGGCGGCGGTGGCGCCCGAATCGGCGCGGGTGCGCGCCGGCCTCCTGCGCGACGACCTGTTCGTCTGCGTCCATGAGCAGTTCATGACCGAGACCGCGGCCCTGGCCGACGTGGTGCTGCCGGCCACCACCTTCCTGGAGCACGACGACATCTACCTGGGCGGCGGCCACACCTTCCTCCTGGTGGTGCGCGCCGTCATCGAGCCCTACGCCGAGAGCCGCGCCAACGACGTGATGATGCGCGACCTGGCCCGCCGCCTGGGCGCCGAGCATCCCGGGTTCGAGATGACCGCCTGGGAGCTCATCGACGAGACCCTGAGGGCCTCGGGCCTGCCCGACGCCGCCACCATCGCCGAGACGGGCTGGCTGGACTGCGCGGTCGATTTCGGCGAAGCCCACTTCCTGACCGGGTTCGCCACGCCCAGCCGGCGGTTCCGCTTCGCCCCCGACTGGGCGGCTCTCGGCATCTACGACGCGGACCTGCCGGCCCTGCCCGACCAATGGGAGGTCACCGAGGACGGCGACGACGACCACCCGTTCCGCCTGGTCACCGCGCCGGCCCACGACTTCCTCAACACCAGCTTCACCGAGACCGAGACGTCGCGGCGCAAGCAGGGGCGCCCGACGGTCCTCGTGCACCCGGACGACTGCGCCGACCTGGGCCTGGCCGACGGGGCGCCGGTACGCCTCGGCAACCGGCGCGGCGCCGTGACCGTCCACGCCCGGGCCTTCCCCGGACTGCAGCGCGGCGTGGTGGTGGTGGAGAGCATCTGGCCGGGCGCGGCCTTCCCCGAGGGGGTGGGCATCAACGCCCTGGTCGGCGCCGATCCCATCCCGCCCGCCGGCGGGGCCGCCTTCCACGACTGCGCCGTGTGGATGCAGCCGGTCGCCCCATGACGGCCCGGGTCGTCGTCGTCGGCAACGCCAAGGGGGGCAGCGGCAAGTCCACCGCCGCCATGCATCTGATCGTCGCCCTGCTGCGGCTCGGCCATTCGGTGGCCGCCGTCGACCTGGACCTGCGCCAGGGCACCCTGCGCCGGTACCTGGAGAACCGGCGGGCCCGGACCGATGCCGAGGGCGGCGCCCTGCCCATGCCCGGGATGGCGGCGGCCGAGGACGAGGCCGGCCTCGACGCCCTGATGGAGAACCTGATGCCGCGCCACGAGGTGATGGTCATCGACACCCCGGGCAGCGACGATGTGCTCACCCGCCACGCCCACGCCTACGCCGACGCGGTGGTCACGCCCCTCAACGACAGCTTCGTCGACCTGGACGTGCTGGCCCGCGTGGACGGCGCCACGCTGACCGCCACCGGACCCAGCCACTACGCCGAGATGGTGTGGGAGCAGCGCAAGCGGCGCGCCATGCGCGACGGCGGCTCCATCGACTGGATCGTCATGCGCAACCGCCTGACCAACCTGGACGCCCACAACAAGCGGGCCATGGCCGAGCTGCTCGCCGACCTGGGGCGCCGCTTCGGCTTCCGGGTGGTGGGCGGCTTCGGCGAGCGGGTGGTCTACCGCGAGCTGTTCCTGTCCGGCCTCACCATGATGGACCTGCACGACGCCGGCAACGGCGCCCTCACCCTGTCCCACGTGGCGGCCCGCCAGGAGGTCCGCACCCTGGTCGAAGCGGCGGCCGGCCCCGGGACGCTAATTAGAACTGCGTGAAATAAGGTATCGCCGCCGCGCCCGATCGAGAGTACAATAGCGGACTCGTCGACAGCGGCCCCGAGGGCCGTCACAACAAATCGAACCGAGAGGCGGGGGGATGCCACATCGCGTTGTCACGAAAGGGTTATTCCTGGTCGGTGCCACCAGCGGCATCGTCCTCGTGATGAGCATCTTCACCTGGGTGATGGTCGGCATCGCGCGCAACATCGACGTCATGACCGAGGTCATGCAGGACGTGCGCAAGGACATCCACTCCATGGCCGTGGTGCAGAACCAGATGGCCTCCGACATGGACGCCATGCGGGTCTCCATGGACAACATGGACGGCAGCATGGAGGTCATGAAGGCGTCGGTCGACAGCATGGACGGCGGCGTCGACGAGATGAACAAGACCATGGGCAGCATGGACGGCCACCTGTACCGCATCCGCGGCTCCATGGGCCGGCTCGACCACAACACCCGGCGCATGGCCCGCCACGTGGCCTATATGAATGCGCAGATGGCGGTGATGACGGGCAACATGGCCCGCATGAACTCGACCGCCGGGCAGATGACCAACGTCATCCACCGCAACACCAACGCCTTCAGCTCGCCGTTCGGCATGATGCAGAGCATGATGGGCGGCCGCTGACCGGCCGCGTCCCGACGACCCGCCCTTTACGCCCTTGAGATTCCGTTGTCACCGGACGGCCGCCGGCCGTCGCCGGTGCGGTGGAATTGGCGCCGCGGAGCGACTATTTTGATGGGAAACCGAGGACCGTGATGGCGAAAGGCGACTCGAACGTTCCGGCGGGACCGTCGGCGACCACCGACGTGGACGCCTTCCTGCGCAAGGTGGCGGCGACCCCCGCCCGCAAGACCGCGGGCCGGCGGGGCCGGCTGATCTTCGCCCTCGACGCCACGGCCAGCCGCCAGCCGGCCTGGGACCGGGCGGCCCAGATCCAGGGCGAGATGTTCCTGGAGACCGCGGCCCTGGGCGGCCTTGAGCTGCAGCTCGCCTTCTACCGCGGCTTCGGCGAGTTCAAGGTCAGTCCCTGGCTGACCGAATCCAAGGAGCTGCTGCGTCTCATGACGTCGGTCTTCTGCCTGGCCGGCGAGACCCAGATCCGCAAGATGCTGGCCCACGCCGTCAACGAGACCAAGAAGAGCAAGGTCGACGCCCTGGTGTTCGTCGGCGACTCCATGGAGGAGGACGTGGACCGCCTGGGCGCGGTGGCCGGGGAGCTGGGCCTGCTCGGCGTGCCGGCCTTCATGTTCCACGAGGGCGACAACCCGGTGGCGGCCTTCGCCTTCCAGCAGGTGGCCAAGCTCACCGGCGGCGCCTACTGCCGTTTCGACGCCTCCAGTGCGCGGACCCTGCGCGACCTGCTGGCGGCGGTCGCCGTCTTCGCCGCCGGCGGCCGGCCGGCCCTCGAGGACATGGCGCGCAAGCGCGGCGGCGACGTGTTGCAGATCGCCCACCAGATGAAGGGCTGACGGGACCCGTGTAGGACGTCGCGCCGTGCTGTCCTATTTCATTCTCGGTCTGGCGCTGCTGGCGGCGCTGCTGCTGGCCGTCCGGTGGTTCGCCACCGCCGACCCCAAGACCCTGGCCAAGACCCTCAAGTGGGTGGGATTCGCGCTGGTCGCCGCGCTGATCCTGTTCCTGGCGGTGAGCGGCCGGCTGGGCTGGGCGCTGATGGCCCTGCCGGCGCTGCTACCGTGGTTCCTGCGCGCCCGCTCCATGGCCCGCACCGCCAAGGCCTTCTCGCGCATGGCGGCCGGCGCCGCCGGGCAGGGCACCGGGCAGACCTCGGCGGTGGAGACCCGGTTCCTGGACATGATCCTGGACCACGACAGCGGCGCCATGACCGGCACCGTGCGCGAGGGGCCCTACGCCGGCCGCCGCCTGGACGACATGTCCCTGGCCGAGCTTGCCGAGCTGCTCAGGACCTGCTGGATCGAGGACGCCGAATCGGCGCAAGTGCTGGAGGCCTATCTGGACCGGGTGCACGGCGGCGACTGGCGGGCGCAGGCCGAGCAGTCCGACGAGGGTGGCGGCTTCGCGGCCGGCCGCATGAGCCCCGAGGAGGCGCGGCGAATCCTCGGCGTCGAACCGGGGGCCAGCCCCGAAGATATCAAGAAAGCCCACCGCCGCCTGATGGCCGGCACCCATCCCGACCGCGGCGGCTCCGACTACCTGGCGGCCAAGATCAACGAGGCCAAGGACGTGTTGTTGGGGGAGTGATTCAGAAGAAGGCCGAAACCACCCTTCCTAATACATATTACTCTTCACTCCCGATTTTGGGCGTCCTTGCTGCTCGCTCGGATTTTCTCGAACGTCTGGAACGCCGCTCAGGCACCTCTTGGTACACCCACAAGGCTCCCTCCGTATCCATCTTCTCAATTGCTGTGACAAAGATCGGCCACTCAGTAAGCAGATTGAGGTATTCTATGACATCCTGCACAAGATCAGAAATTGCGTTCTTCTTGTGTTCGTTTATGTTTTGAGGTTCCTGGCATTCCTTTGCCCACTCATAAATTTTAAATCCAGAAAACTCTGGGGTACAACAAAATCGCATCACTTCGTCATAACGTATTCCGCAAACTTTTTCAAAGTGCTGCGTTAAATCCAAATTTTCGTCTTCAGAGATACTCCCTCTGTGCGTTCGAACTATAGTGTCTACATACTGACAAAATACGCTCACGTTCGAAATCTCCGTTTCGTCTCCCGACAAACATGATTCGCTGTTATCCGCCGGTTTTCTTTGTTCAGGATAAACAACTCTCTGTCGTTCTTCAATTATTGAATGGAACATGCAGCCTTTGAGCAGTGTTTCAAAATATTTCTTTTGTTCTTTTTTGTCAACGTGAATAGAAGAAGTTTTTCCTCCATATCTATCCTGCAAAAATACCGCCTTTTCCAAACATTCGACGTCTTCTTTATGAATATGTCCTAAACATTCGTGAAGTCTTCTTTTAATGTCATCATCGACCCATAAAACCAAATTTTTGAAATTGAAAAAAGGTGGAAGTTGACGTACCGCAGAATAGGACATCGTGCAACCTGCACCAGAAACAACTTGAGGACCTAAGCGATCGAAATGGCACTTCACATCTAAACCAAAAACGTCCTCTATCAAAGACTCTCTGCTGATTCGGTCAATTTTGAACTGAGACGCGCCTAATACCGACATTCCTTTCAAAAACATTTCTACATTTGCGATGCGCTTCCAAAAAACTATTTGAGATTCATCTTTAGACAGAACTTGAGCAATCTCCTCAGACTCCTCCAAATGCCACTTGCCGTTATCCGAAGGTTGGCCGGTATTTGAAGAAGCTGCAACTTTACTCATAAGGTTGCGAACCTTTGTGGGCTCAGTTCCAGGAATAAAAAAAGAATGCGTGCGAACCGGGAAGTCATTCAGCCAATCGTGGGGCTCTGGGAAACGCTCCATCCGTTCTGGTTCATCGACCATACGAACACCAAGTCGGGCTCGCTTTTCTGGATACCCGTATTGGCCAGAATAGAAAAAAACGTTCTTTTTGGAGGATTTTTCAAATTCGTCTATGAGAATACGTATGGCTTTCTCTGATATTTCGACGTCCTCATCTAAACGAATTACGGGGTGATGTGATAAATAAGGAGACCCGCCACGTGCGATGCGGATAACTGCCTCCACAAATTTCGGTGTATCATATGTGAAACTACCATAAAGAAAATCTAGTAGTTTTTTGTTAACAACCATTATATTTTGAAAAAGCTGCACAATATCGCGCAAGCCAATGAACGTTATTGGTGGGGCCGCTTTTGTGCATTCTGGGTGGTCGTTTGATACATCGTTCAAAATGGCAGTGAGAAAATTTATTATACTTTGATCTTCGGACAATAAATTGGTAAAACTTAAGAACACATCCGTATTTGTAAGGTTGTCGGGTTTTTCCGGGTCCGGCTTCAAATCTATATAACGTCTAACTCCCCAATCCACATAGCAATATATTAAACCCAGTACGTCATCGTGATTGGTGTTATAAATAAATAGTCTCTCAATAATTTGATAAAATTTTTGTCGCGTTTTCCGATCAAAAAACGCAGAAGGTTGGATGCCCTGTTCGTATTTTATTGAGCTAAAGTGCGTGAACAACACGGCTTTAGAATTTAATGTCATGAATTATAAGCTCCTTAATCAAGAATGTGGGTATAAGGAATTGAACGCGTTTCCTATTATTTTAAAAAAAGCATTTCCGCTGGATACGAAATCAAATATGTATTTTAATTTTTCTGCAGAATTTTTAATAAATAGGGCAGAAATATTATATGCGTGTGTGTTTTTGTTGTTATTAGAAATAGTAGAAATTTTACTTATTTTGTCAGCTATAATATTTCCCATATTTTCTGGTCGAATGAAATTGTAAAGCGACAATGATACAGAAAGTTCTCGCAAAAGATCTTGTAACTGCTGCCCAGCTTCTTCATTGTAGGATATTTTAGAAAGTTCGTGTAAGGCATCGCGAATCATTTCATTTATATCTGTTATATGTTGTTCATATATCCTGTTTTGGCTGTAAATCATCTGGTTGTATGCGGGAAAATGCTTAACATACTCAATATCAATAGAATGCTCAAAAGAGCGCCAGTCCTTAGCAAGGTTAGGAAGCGCAATGAGAGACTTGAATGCCGTAATATTATCGAGGAGGCGATATCTGTCGGGTGTCTCCAGTACGGAAGCAAGTTCGTGGCATTCGTCGCAGAGCTCTGCAATGTTTTTCAGAATTTCGAATATTGTGGAAGTGATGAGTGGGTCGGTTGGGTGGAGGTTTGTCTCGGAGCAAATTTGTTCTGTTAAATAAGAGTGGAGGGCGTGGGCAAAGGTGGGGGCTGCCATATGTTGGCCGTGTGTAGACAATTCTCTTATGATCTGTCCGAGGCGGACCAGTGGCGCGGTGGTAATGCTGGTTTTAGCAGGGGCATTCATTTGTGCCTGCGCTCTTAAATGTTTTGTAGGGCGACCAAGTAGTTCAAAGAAACAGGAGTTAAAGTGAGATCGGTAAAGAATCGCATTATGTGCGAAATGTGGGACTCGGCTGAGTGTTCACGATTTCGTACCGAGGGAATTTTATCATGGTGGTGGTAATTCGGTAAAGATTCTGGAAAACCGCGAATTTCCGTACTCAGGACGCGGAAGAAGATATCACGGCTATGCGGTTCTCCTGATTGGGGTATTGGCAAGATGTAAGCAGGGACGTGTCGTGTTGCATCTGGGCGGGGTGGTATGGCACAAAGACGTCGACCGCGTTCGGCGCCGCCAGGTAGGGAATGCGGCGTTTGGTTGGCGAAAGGCATCATGAGAATGGGCGCAAGGCCCGTCCGCAAGGCGGTGTTTCCCGTAGCCGGGCTGGGCACTCGGTTCCTGCCAGCCACCAAGGCTATGCCCAAAGAGATGCTGCCCATCGTCGACAAGCCGCTGATCCAGTATGCGGTGGAAGAGGCGCGGGAAGCGGGCATCGAGGAGTTCATTTTCGTTACCGGGCGCGCCAAGAGCGCCATCGAGGATCACTTCGACCACAGCGTCGAGTTGGAGCAGGCGCTACGGGAGCGGGGGAAGACTGAGGCCCTCAGCTCGGTGCGCGACTGGATGCCACCGCCCGGCCACATCTCGTACACCCGCCAACAGAAACCGCTGGGTCTGGGGCACGCGGTGTGGTGCGCCCGCAATTTCGTCTCCGACGAGCCGTTTGCCGTGCTGCTCGCCGACGACTTGGTCATGGGCCAACGAGGGTGCCTGAGCCAGATGATGGACGCCTACCACCGGGTCGGCGGCAACGTCGTGGCCATCGAGGAGGTTGCCCCCGACCAATTGGACCGCTATGGGGTCATCGACCCCATCGAGGACGACGGCCGCCTGGCCCGCGCCAAGGGCTTCGTCGAGAAGCCGGCGCCGGCCGATGCGCCATCCAACCTGGGGGCCATCGGCCGCTACATCCTGCAGCCCAACATCCTGGTGCTGCTGGCCAGCCAGGGGTTCGGGGCGGGGGGCGAGGTCCAGCTCACCGACGCCATCGCCCGCACCATAGGCGAAGTGTCCCTGCATGGGCTCCGGTTCTCAGGACGACGCTTCGACTGCGGCACCAAGGTGGGGTTCATCGAGGCCAATCTCGCCTTTGCGCTGACCCAGCCCGAGCTCGCCGACGGGGTGCGGCGGGTCATGGAGGAGTTGCTGCCGGAGCCGGCGCCGGCGGTGAAGGTGGTCCAGGGCAGGAAATAGATCCATGCGCATTGCCATGATCGGGACCGGATACGTGGGCCTGGTGTCGGGCGCCTGCTTCTCGGAGTTCGGCGTCAACGTGATCTGCGTGGACAAGGACGAAGGCAAGATCGCCCGCCTGCAGCAGGGGCAGATCCCCATCTACGAGCCCGGTCTCGAAGACCTGGTGGCCGGCAACGTCAAGGGCGAGCGGCTGTCCTTCACCACCGACCTGGCCGACGCGGTGGCCCGCGCCGACGCCGTGTTCATCGCCGTCGGCACCCCCAGCCGGCGCGGCGACGGCCACGCCGACCTCACCTATGTGTATGCCGCCGCCCGCGAGATCGCCGCCGCCCTGGACGGCTACACGGTGGTGGTCACCAAGTCCACGGTCCCCGTGGGCACCGGCGCCGAGGTGGAGCGGATCATCCGGGAGGTCCGACCCGACGCCGACTTCGACGTGGTCTCCAACCCCGAGTTCCTGCGCGAGGGCTCGGCCATCAACGACTTCATGCGGCCGGACCGGGTGGTCATCGGCACCGGCAGCGAGCGCGCAAAGGAGGTCATGCGCCAGCTCTACCGGGTGCTGTACCTGATCGAGACCCCCATCGTGTTCACCGACCGGGCCACCGCCGAGCTCATCAAGTACGCCGCCAACACCTTCCTCGCCACCAAGATCACCTTCATCAACGAGATCGCCGACCTGTGCGAGAAGGTGGGCGCCGACGTCCAGGACGTGGCCAAGGGCATCGGCCTGGACGGGCGGATCGGGCGCAAGTTCCTGCACGCCGGGCCTGGCTACGGGGGCTCGTGCTTCCCCAAGGATACCCTGGCCCTGGTGCGCACCGCCCAGGAGGAGGGCAGCCCGCTGCGCATCGTCGAGACCGTGGTGCAGATCAACGACACCCGCAAGATGCGCATGGCCGAGAAGATCATCGCCGCCTGCGGCGGGTCCGTCGACGGCAAGACCATCGCCGTGCTCGGGCTCACCTTCAAGCCCAACACCGACGACATGCGCGACGCTCCCAGCCTGGCCATCGTGCCGGCCCTGCGGGGGGCCGGCGCCCGGTTGCGGGTGTTCGACCCGGAGGGCATGGAAGAGGCGCGCGCCCTGCTCGACGGCGTCGAGTGGTGCGAGGGCGCCTACGACGCCATGGACGGCGCCGACGCCCTGGCCATCCTCACCGAATGGAACGAGTTCCGCGCCCTCGACCTCAAGCGGGTCAAGGGGCTGCTGCGCCGCCCGGTGATGGTCGACCTGCGCAACATCTACAATCCGGACGAGATGGCGGCGGCGGGCTTCGAGTACGCCTGCGTCGGGCGGCCCGCCTACCCGCCCATGGCCGCCGAGGAAGAGGAGAGCCCGCCATTACGGTCCCACGCGAGCTGAACCCGACCATCCTCAGGGAGTACGACGTCCGCGGCATCGTCGGCGACACCTTCACCGTGGATGACGCCGAGGCCCTCGGCCGCGCCTTCGGCACCGTCATCGCCGGTGACGGCGGCCGCCGGGTCGCGGTGGGTTACGACGGCCGCCTCAGCTCGCCGGACATGGAGGCGGGGCTGGTGCGGGGGCTGGCCGCGTCCGGATGCACGGTCCACCGAATCGGGCGGGGCCCGACGCCGATGCTGTACTTCTCGGTGCACATCCTGGAGGCCGACGCCGGGATGATGATCACCGGCTCCCACAACCCGCCCGAATACAACGGCATCAAGATGCAGCGCCGGGGCCGCTCCTTCTACGGCGACGACATCCGCGACCTGGGCCGGCGCATCGCCGCCGGGGACCTGGCTGCCGGCGACGGCGAGGTCGTCGACAGCCCGGTCATGGACACCTACATCGACCGCATCCTCCAGGACTACCGCGGCACCCGCCCGCTCAAGGTGGCCTGGGACCCGGGCAACGGCGCCGCCGGCGAGGCGGTGCAGCGGTTGACCGCCCGCCTGCCCGGCGAGCACGTGCTGATCAACGCCGCCATCGACGGCAATTTCCCCGCCCACCATCCGGACCCGACGGTGGAGAGCAACCTGGACCAGCTCAAGGAGGCGGTGGCGGCGGGCGGCTGCGATGTCGGCATCGCCTTCGACGGCGACGGCGACCGGCTCGGGGTCATCGATTCGAAGGGCCGGGTCATCTGGGGCGACCAGCTCCTGGTCATCCTCGCCCGCGAGGTGCTGGCCGACGAGCCCGGCGCCCCCATCATCGCCGACGTCAAGTCGAGCCAGGTGTTCTTCGACGAGATCGCCCGCATGGGCGGCCAACCGGTCATGTGGCGCACCGGCCATTCCCCCATCAAGGCCAAGATGCAGGAGACCGGCGCCCCTTTGGCCGGCGAGATGAGCGCCCATATCTTCTACAGGCACCGGTACTACGGCTTCGACGACGGGCTGTACGCGGCGGTGCGGCTGCTGTCGCTGCTCGCCGACACGGACGAGAGCCTGGCCGAGATCCGCGACGGCCTGCCGTCCCTGGTCAACACGCCGGAGCTGCGCTTCGACTGCCCCGAGGAGCGCAAGTTCGGGGTCATCGCCGAGGTGCGCGACCGGGTGGCCGGCGCCGACGGGGTGACGGTCACCGACATCGACGGGGTGCGGGCGCAGAACGCCGACGGCTGGTGGCTGCTCCGGGCGTCGAACACCTCGCCGGTGCTGGTGGGCCGCTGCGAGGCCGCCGACGGCGCCGCCCTCGAGCGTCTGAAGGCCGAGCTGGTGCGCCAGCTCCGCCTCAGCGGCGTGGAGCCGCCGGACTTCGGGTGACCGGGCCGCGGCGGCCGGACCGCCAGGGAGAACCGCCATGACCGACGCGCAAGCCCTCGACTTGGTGCGCGGGCGGCTGCCCGTGGCCCTCGCCGCCTTCGACACCGGCGCCGCGGCCACCGGCTTGGTGGTGGTCGACGAGGTCAACGGCTTCGCCACCACCGGTGCCGGCAACCTGGCGCCGGCGGCCCCCAACGCCCAGGTGGACCGCATGGTGGCCGAGACCGACCGCTTGGCCCGCGAGTTCGCCAACGGCAATCGGCCCATCGCCGCCTTCCTGGACAGCCACGAGCCGGGCAAGCCGGAGCCGCCGTACCCGCCCCACTGCGAGCGGGGCACCGGCGAGGACGAGCTGGTGCCGGCGCTCAAGTGGCTGGAGGACTGCCCGCAAGCCACCCTGATCCGCAAGGACTGCATCAACGGCTTCGTCGGCGCGGTGGAGCGCGAGACCGGCCACAACCACATTGTCCGCTGGGTCAACGACCACGGCCTCCAGGCGGTGGTGGTGGTCGGCATCTGCACCGACATCTGCGTCATGGACTTCGTGCTGACCATGCTGTCGGCCCGCAACCACGGCCTGATGCCGGGCCTCAAGGACATCGTGGTCTACGAGCCGGCCTGCGCCACCTACGACCTGCCCAAGGAGGCGGCGGTGGGCCTGGGCCTGCCGGAGACGGCGTCGCATCCGCAGGACGTCACCCACCACCTGGGCCTCTACTTCATGGCCTCGCGGGGCGCGCTGCTGGCCTCGTCCCTGGAGTAGCCGGTGCGCCGCCCGGGCGGGCCCGCCGCCGACTACTTCGTCTACGGCACCCTGGTGGACGCGGACGTCCGGACTCGGGTCCTCGGCCACCCCATCCGGCGCGGCCGGGTGCGGCCTGCCGTCATCGAGGGTTGGCGCCGGGTGACCGTCGCCGGCGCGTCCTATCCGGGCCTGGTTCCCGAGTCGGGGCGCCGGGTCGACGGCCTGCTGCTGACCGGCGTCACCGCAGCCGAGGAGGCGCGGCTCATCCGCTTCGAGGGCGGCGAGTACGAGATCGTGGACGTCACCGTCCGGGCGGCGGGGCGCGACGTGGCTGCCCGCATGTTCGTCACCCGGCCCGGCGTCGCCGTCACCGACGACGAGTGGACGCTGGAGTCCTGGCGCCGCCGCCACCGCCGCGACTTCCTGCGCCTGGCCGGCCGCCGGACGGGGGGTTAGCCCGCATTTCTCACCAAGTCGGCCTGTGATTGCAGTTTTTCTGCGCCTGCGGCTTGGTTTTGTCGTCGTTTCGGTCGATGCGCGTGGCGTAGGGC